>CAYUIS010000091.1:0-20664 GCA_964444825.1 uncultured Anaerolineales bacterium
GGCATAGAGCCCCGGAATTATACCAGGTCTTGGGCTGACTTCAACTAGGGGAGCGTCATCCACCAGATACCCGTGCACTCGGGCAGGATGACGGTCTTTTCGGCCGGACTGGTGATCACCTTGTTTATCATGTCTTCGCCGAAGAAAAAAGTGATTCGCTCCTTGGCCTGTTCCACCGACTCGAACAAAAGGTCGGTCCGAACCCAGGTGGACGAGAATCCCTGTTGCTGTTCCAGGAATCTGTAGTATGCCACCAGTTTATCGGGTGGGGTGGGCTGTTCAAAACCCGTGCCCATCGTCTCCAGGATGATGATCGTGCCGCCAGGGCGCAGAACGCGCTTCATCTCATTCAGGGCCTGACCAAGCTCGTGCTGCCACGTCTCTTCGTAGTCGACGACGGTGTACACGACGCTCCAGCCCGAGATGGCCAGATCCGCTGCCTGAGACCTGACCGGCAGGCGCCGGTGGTCCGCGACCGCTACGCCGCAGTGATGCCACTGGTTCTCCTTTAGCTTGGCGGCGGCCATACCCAGCATATGGGCCGAGATATCAAAGGCCCTGATGGTCTTGACGATGGGCGCCAGCAGACCCGTCATCCGTCCTGTGCCCGCGCCAAGTTCGACGACATCCAACCCTTGCAGCGGCCTGATCTGGCTCAAGGCTGGCAGGATGTTCCCCTGGTAGTCCTCGTGGAGGACGAGGTGCTCGTATTGGTCGGCATGCTCTCGGTAGATCCGATCATAGTCTATCATCGCCCCCCCCCTCTGATCTTGGTCGGTTCCATCAAAGCTGCCAGAGCCCGTGCGAGACCTAGCGGTCTGCGCGAGCCTTGAGCATCTCATACGCCGTCTCGGGATCGTACTCGTCGTCCAATAGTTCCTCGGTTTGGCATAGGATACGCTCAACCAGGGTCCCGTATTCGTACGCGACGTTGTGCCTCTCAAGCGCTCTTCTGCCAAGCTCGCTCATAATCCCGGCTTCCACGCGTCCCACGCCGAGCCGTATCTCCAGCAGAGCAGCGGCGCGGCCAACGATCTTGTCCTTGACCGTGAGCTGGGCTGCTTCGAGATCGGCGCCAGCCAGGAAATCCTCCAGCTCGAACAGCGGGTAGAGCCACTTGCCCTTGCTACAAAAGATCCGTTCCTCTCCAAGATATACTTCCAGTGTATTGTCCATTGATGGTCCTTGTGATCCGTTCTTTGGGATTCGTGCTTTCCAATTCCAAAAATCTGATGTACTATTCGCACGCCGCAGTTGCGCACCCAAAGCAACTGTGTCTCAAGCATAGCACGCTCCCGCATAATCGTCAATAGCGGAGCCATTCTCGGGAGAGCCGTTGTCCAACAACCCCTGGCTGACACGACAAGAACCAGAGCGCCTGGTGAGGCTGTTGATGCCTCCGTTGGCGGTCCTCTCCAGCCTGCTTGTAGCTGGTCTGTTTGTGCTGCTCGCCGATGCGCCACCGCTGCAGGCCTTGGGCCATCTGGTGTCGGCGGGGTTTGGTTGTCGGGGACCCGGGCGATGCGCCATACTCACCACGCTGCAGTTTGCCACGCCCTTGATACTGACGGGCCTGTCGGCAACGGTCGCCTTTCGTGCGGGGGTATTCAGCGTGGGGCAGGCGGGGCAGATGGTGCTCGGCGCGGCGGCCGCCACCTGGCTGGGCTCCCGGCTGAGCCTATCCCCTGTCGTTCACGCGGCCGTAGCCCTGGCCGGCGCTGTGGTGGCAGGGGCAGGGTGGGGATGGATTCCTGGGGCGCTCAAAATGGGTCTGGGCATCAACGAAGTCATCGTCACGCTCGTGATGAATCACTTGGCGGTCCTGCTGGTAGGCCTGGTGCGACTGTGGCGCGTCAGCGAATCGGCGCGCCTTGCACCGCTGGCGCGCGGCACCAAGTTGAACCCGGGTATCCTTCTGGCCCTGCTGGCGGCGGCGGCGGTTTACGTGTATCTGTTCCGCTTGACGCCGGGCTACGAGCAGCGGATGGCTGGTCAAGCGCCTCTGTTTGCCAAGTTTGGCGGTGTTCGGGAGCGCCGGGCCGTGATACTGGGTATGGCCATAAGCGGCGGCCTGGCGGGGCTGGCAGGTGGGGTGGAGGTGCTGGGCGTGCATTACCGGTTCATCACTGTCTTCTCTGGGGGAGGAGGCTTTGACGGTGTGGCTGTGGCGCTTCTCGGACAGACCCATCCGCTGGGCGCGACGCTGGCCTCGGTTCTGTTGGCTGGCGTGCGCCTGGGGGCATTGAACGGCTTGCAGCTCAAGTCCCGCGTCCCGCGCGAACTTGGCGGCGCGATGATCGCGATGATGGTTCTCTTTGTGTCCAGCGAGCGGCTATATCGCGGCCTGATCAAACGGGTGTGGCGACTGATGGCGCGGCCGGGCGAAAGCAGAAAAACCTGGTTTCTCTGAACCGGAGCAGACTATGTCACGCCGTCTGCTCGGGCCAAGGCCCGCATCGCGTGCAAGCCTACGGTGATGACGTTTTCCTCTCCCTGTCGAAAGCTCTTCTCCCCCCATTCCGGTTTGACCTCGGTGGGGGTTCCATCGGAGGCGTAGAGCGCGCCGGTGCGCCAGCCCCGGTACGCGCCGAGCACGAACAGGGTGTCGCTTTCCATCTCTATAGAGACGACGCCGGCGTTCGCCATCATCTCTCGGAACTCTGGTCCCCGCGGTGCATAGAAGGCGTCGCCCGCGACCCCAACGCCGACCGTGTAGGGGATCTCTAGCGCCTCGGCCGCCCTCGCCAGTTCCCGCAACACAGCAAAGGTAGGCACAGCAGGGAAAGCCAGCGGCAGGTAGTTGTTGGCGGTGCCGCCAGCCCGGAACGTCCCGCTGCCGATGATGAGATCACCCGGCCCCTGTCCCTCCTGGAAGACACCGCACGAGCCCACTCGGACAAAGGTGTCGGTACCCATGTGGGCCAGTTCCTCCAACGCAATGGCGACGGTCGGTCCGCCCATGCCGGTGCCGCAGGCGGTCATGAACACGCCGTCAAAGTATCCGGAGTATACGACATAGCCACGACTGTCCGTGACCAGGTAGCCCTCCTCGAAACGGTCGGCGATCTTTTTCGCGCGCGCGTGGTCCCCTGGACAAAACACGTAGCGCGAGATCTCTTCGGGTTCGCACCTGATGTGAAACTCCATTGCTTATACCTCCTTGTTCTGTGCCGTGGTGGCTGTGGCTATTGGGAGCCGGGAACCGGTTGGAGCGTGGCGGCCAGTGTTGCGACCGCTTCAGGGTCCGGCAGGTCGGTGGCGGCCCCCACCTGTTGGACCTTGAGCGCTCCAGTTGCCGTGGCCCACGCTGTGCTCCTGGGGAGCGACCACCCCTGGAGCAGCCCGTACATCAAACCAGCCCGGAAGGCATCTCCGGCGCCGGTTGCGTCAACCGGCTTCACCGATGGGGGCTGAACGGAGAACAGCTTGCCATCAGGATCCAGGACGCGGACCGGGCGTGGCCCATCCGTGATAACGACCACCCCCTTGCTGACCGCCTGTAACTCTCGGGCGTGGTCGAGGACGTCAGCGTCCGGGAACACCTCTCGGATGTAGGTTGCCGAGTTGATCACAATGTCCGTCAGTGGGAGCGCCGGGTGGTCGAGCCATATCACGTCGCTCACCACAGTCTGTGTGGCTGTCTGGCGGGCCACCTGAGCGGCGGCGACACGCTCGTCGCCGCCGTACAGATCCAACGCGAGGTAGCGCGCGCCATCCAGCATCTCTGTGGTGAGGGCTGTCTTGGGGGTCTGGGGGTACCAGTAGACCATGATCGTGCGTTCAGCGTCGGGGGTGACCAGGATGCGGCAGAACGGCGTCACAATGTGCGCGTCTCGCTCGACGTAGCGCAGATCGAGCGTCGCGTGCGCGCTCAACCACTCCCACAGCTCGGTCCCATAATCGTCGCGTCCGATACCGTTCCCTGCCAGCCTCACCGGGACCCCCCAACTGGCCAGCCAAACGGCCGTGTTGGCAGCGGCGCCGCCAATGTGATAGCTGTCTGCCGTGGGGAAGGCGGCCATCTCTGGTGTGGGCAGGTGTGGGACGCGGACGATATTGTCCACCCCAAGCTCACCGTAGCAAAAGACGTCACAGGCTGCCATCTGTTTTCACACCTTATCTGACATACGTAGGTGCGCCGACGAGGTCAATCGGTGTTGCTTGCCTCCTGATCCGCGATCTCCCGTTGGGCGCGCAGGCGATAGGCCCGGCGCGCCAGCGTCTCGACGGCGTGGGAACGCGCCGCTACCAGTATGATGGCCAGCAGGGTAAAGATGTGCGGCAGGAACTGAACCAGGCTAGGGGGGACGTTGGTGGTCGTCTGCAGGCGAATGGCGAGGGCGTCGGCAAAGCCAAAGAACATCCCGGTAAAGAACACGCCGATGGGATGGCTAAAGCCGAACAGCGCCGCCGTGATCGCGATCCACCCCCGTCCATTGCTCATGTTCCGGGTAAAGAGGGTCAGGTGGCCGATCGACAGGAAGGCGCCCCCCGTCGCCGCCAGAGCGCCGCTGATGATCAGCGCGAACACCTTGACGCGGGGCACGTTGATGCCTACCGTCTCTGCAGCCGCCTGGTTCTCACCCACTGCGCGGACGTGCCGCCCGAATTTGGTATAGAACAGGATAAAATAGATCACCACCGCAGCAATCCAGGACAGGTAGACGATTCCGTTGTAGCCACTAAAGAGCTTTCCCAGCACCGGCACGTTGTGTATCAGTGGCAGGGCGAGATCGGGCAGTTGCTCGATGCTCGGATCCGACCACGTGCCGACGTCACCGAGAAAGGTGCGCATAAAAAAGACCGTCATCTCGGCGATAAACAGGTTGATGGCGATGGCCAGGATGACCAGATCGACCTCGTAGCGCAGGTATAGAAAGGCAAAGATCGCACCCAGGACGCCGCCGGACAGGGCCGCCATAAGGACACCCAGATAGGAGCTTTTTAGGAAGTAGGCGGCCAGGATTCCCAGGAAGGCGCCCATAAGCATTTTGCCTTCCAGGGCGAGATTGAGTATGCCAGCGCGGTTACACAGTGCACCACCTATGGCGGCCAGGATGATGGGAGTGCCCAGCCGGACGCCACTGCGTACCAGGTCGAGCGTGAACAGATCAAAGAGGATGTCCATGTTAGCTTCCCTCCTCTCCGGCGGTGGCCTGCTGGCCGCGCCAGCGCCGCCATAGCGCGCCCACCTGATCAATACGACCCCGGAACAGCTTGTCAGCGGCGACGAACAGGATCATCAGGGCGATGATACCGCCCCCTAGCTCGCGCGGAATCTTGACGGCAAACTGGAGGCCTATCTGGGCTCCCTGGCGCACACCGGCAAAAAAGATGGCCACAATCACAGTTCCCACCGGATGTACTCGACCCAGGATTGCGGCCGTGAGGCCATCGAAACCCATCCCGGCTGAGAAGCCGGCCAGCATGCGGTAGTGAACGCCGAGCACCTGGATGGCGCCTGCCAGTCCAGACAGCGCCCCACTGATGAACATCCCTCGGATCGCTGCCCTATCGCTGGGTATCCCACCAAAGAGGGCAAAGAACGGCGCCTGACCGGCCATACGCTGCTCATATCCTGACGATAGCCGCCATAGATACACGTACACCAGCGCTGCGGCCAGCAGCGCCAGCACAAAACCGACGCCCCATTTTGATCCTGGGGCAAAAGTCGGGAGCTTGGCCGTGTCGTCAATGACGGGCGAGTGGGCAGTCGTGCTTTGATCGGCGCGCAGCGGAAAGTTGATGAGATAGGTCACAAACAGCACCGCGATGTTGTTCAGCATCATGGTGCTGATGATCTCGTTGACTCCCAGTTTGACCTTGAGCACGCCAGGGAACCAGCCATAGACGCCGCCCACCAGCATAGCGGCCACCACAGCCACGATGGGGTGGATCACGGGTGGGAGATGGATGATGTAACCCAGCCACGCTGCCATGATACCGCCCAGCATCAGTTGTCCCTCCTGCCCCAGGCTGAACAGGCCGGATCGAAAGGCCACTACGGCCGAGAGGCCCGTCAGCATCAGCGGCGTGGCAAGCTGGAACGTGATAAAGAGGTTGCTGCGAGGAAAGTTCCGCAGGCTGAAGGCCGATTTGAACAGCTCAGCGTAGGCAACCAGTGGGTTGGTCTTTGTCATCAACACCGCCACGGATGCAACGAGCAGCCCCGAGATAATGGCCAGTACCGGGATGAGCAGATTGTCGATTATCTTGCTTTTGGTTTCCGATGTCATCGTAGCATGCGTCCTCTCTGGAATAGTGGAAGCCGCGCAAACGGTCAGCCCTCCGCGCCTCCTGAGATTGGTTCAATCTTTAAGATTGAAGCAATCTGGTCAGCAAAAAGGTGCTTTACTCGGATTCGACTGTCGCCGTCTTGGGATCCTTTGTCAGAGACCCTCCCGCCATCAGGACACCCAGGTTTTCCTCGGTCGCGTCTGAAACATCCATCTGGCCAACGATCTGACCTCTGAACAACACGGCAATCCGGTCGCTCAGCGACATGATCTCCTCCAGCTCGACCGACACCAGGAGGATCGCCGCTCCGCTATCGCGGGCCTCAAGCAGCGTCGTGTGGACGAACTCGATGCTGCCGACATCCAGCCCTCGCGTGGGTTGATTGGCGATGATGAGCCTGGGTTCGCCCGTCAGCTCGCGGCCCAAGACCACCTTCTGCAGGTTGCCGCCTGAAAGGGTAGCGATCCCGCTGCCTTGGCGTGCGGCAATGATGTCAAAGCGGTCGATGATGGTATTGGCCAGCGACCTGATGGCTGGACGGTTCATCAAGCCCAGGTGGCTGAACTCGGGGAGTTTGTAGCGGGTCACGACCAGGTTTTCATCCAGCGATGTCTCTAGATTCAATCCAACGCGCATGCGGTCCTCTGGGATGTGGGCCATACCTGCTCGTCTGCGCTCGCCTACCGGGAGGTCAGAAATGTCCTCGCCAAGTAGCCGGACCGTCCCCAACTCTACCGGACGCATACCAGTGATGGCTTCAACCAGTTCCGACTGGCCGTTCCCATTCACCCCCGCGATACCCAGGATTTCGCCCTCTCGGACGTCGAACGATACGTTCAGAATCGCTGACAAGCCGCTGGTGCCGGCAACCACCAGCTTGTCCACCTCCAGCACGGTCTGTCCAGGCTGGAAGGGTCGTTTTTCCAACTGGAACAATACGTCACGGCCGACCATCATACGCGCCATGTCGCGCATACTGGTGTCTTTAATGTGCTTGGTTCCGACCATCTGTCCCTTGCGCATCACGCTCACGCGGTCGGCCACCTCCATCACCTCCAGTAGCTTGTGGGTGATGAATATCACCGTCCGTCCGCTTTCAGCCAGTCCGCGCACGACAGTGAACAGCTCCCGCGCCTCCTGGGGAGTGAGCACGGCGGTCGGCTCGTCGAGGATGAGTATCTGGGCGTTGCGCTGGAGTGTTTTCAAGATCTCGACCCGTTGCTGCATACCGACCGGCAGTTCCCGAATCCGGGCGGTGGGGTCCACAGGTAGGCCGAATCCCTGTGCCAGTTTTCGTACCTGCTCGATTTCCTCGTCCCTGTGCAGTACGCCTGCCGTGTTGGGCTCCATGCCCAGCATAATGTTCTCGGCCACCGTGAACGAGGGCACCAGCTTGAAATGCTGATGGACCATGCCGATGCCCAGACGAATGGCATCGTCGGGATGGCCGATCTCCACCTGTTGGCCATTGACGCGGATCCTTCCTTGGTCGGGCTTGACCAGCCCGTACAGCACATTCATCAGCGTTGTTTTGCCAGCGCCGTTCTCACCCACCAGCGCGTGGACTTCGCCGCACTGGACCGAAAAGTCCACGCGATTGTTGGCAGTTACCTGTGTCGAGGGAAAGTACTTGTGGATTCCCTGCATCTCGACGGCTAGTTCCGATGTTGCGGCCATAGGCGATCTCCTTCGGCCCCGGAGCACAGGCTCCGGGGCCGACTTGAGCTTGGGATTAAGGAATGCTCCTATCCACCGGCTGCCAGGCCTGAACAGACGGCTGCCTCGGCGTTGTTAAGAGCGTCGCATACCTCGAATGACCCGTCCAGGATCATCTTGCGATAGTCGTCCACCGATGCCTTTACGTCGCCCAGCTTGGCGACCATATGGTCAGGTCCATTTTCCTCAAAGAAGGTCGAGCCCTCGTCCCACGAGAGACCGGTTGCACCCTCAGCCATGCTGATCTGCTGGAAGCCACCTTTAAAGTTGCCCTCCATCGTGTTCTTGACCAGCAGGAAGGTGCTCACGTCGACCTTCTTTATCATCGAGCAGATGATGCTGCCTGGCTCGATAAAGTCCTGATTCGAGTCGACGCCGATGGCAAACTTGCCCGTCTCGGCCGCCGCCGAGAGCACTCCCTCGCCTGAGCGCCCCGCGATCTGGAATACGATGTCGGCGCCCTGCTCGTACTGCGCCAACGCGGTCTCCTTGCCCAGTGTCGGGTTTCCAAAGTCAAAGCCCAGGTAGCCGACCAGCACCTCGCAGTCCGGGCAGACTTCCAGAACGCCTTGCTTGTAGGCCCAGAAGAACTGGTTCAGGCCCGGTGAGTCGCCACCGACTACCGCGCCCACGACCTTGGACTCGGTCATCATGCCGGCCACGATACCCACCAGGAAGCTGCCCTCGTGCACGTTGACCTGAAAGGCCTGGACGTTGTCAGGCAGGGTCTCGACAAAGATATCGGATGGCACGCCGAACTTTTGGTCGGGGTTTTCCTCGGCGATCGAAAGCAGCGTCTCGGCATCGGGCGCCAGGGCCAGGATGATGTCGTTGCCCTCGCTGAGGGCTGCACGGATCGCCGCCTCTTGCTCCGCGACCGCGTTTGTCTCGATGATCTGTCCATTGAGCCCTAGCTCCTCGTTGGCGCGCTCCACACCCCGTGCCGAGGCGTCAATGAACGAGCGGTCGCCCAAGGGGTTCGGCGTAATGAGGGCGAACTTGAAGTCTTCCTTAGCCTGTTGGCCCCCACCTCCACCGCACGCGGCGAAAACGGGCACGAGCAGGGTCAGTACGGCTAGTAGTAGGACCAGCTTTCGGGTATTCATTTTGTTTTGCTCCTCCTCAAATTGTGTGACTGTTGGAATAGGGTAGTACAAACGACCTGTTCAAGCTGGATATATCGCCGGTTATATCACCTCCCTTCGTATTCAGAAACCAGGTTTTTTCACTGAAAAGCGCGGTGGTTATGGGTAGCAAACCACTTCCTAGCCATCAGTTCGTTTGGATAGATGCAGAAAAACCTGGTTTCTCTAAAAGTGTCAGGTGGCTAGCCCTCCAGTCCCGTTATTCTCCCTTCAGCAACGCCAACACGCGCTGGCGATAGGTGGTATCCCGGTCGGGCAGCTCGGGGATCAGCTTGGCGCCCTCTTCGAGAAAGTGGTCCAGACCGCGCCCCATCTCGCTGCCGCGCTTGGTGTGCAGGTCGAGCGCGTAATCGGGGATGGAGGGCAATCGACGTCCGTCCTCAACCTCTCGCTTTATCCAGATCGCCATCTCATCGCTGGAGCGATCTTTCTGACAGGCGCACAGATAGCGCACGGCGTGCACGGCGAATAGTATCCGCTCCCCAGCGGCATGGTCAAAGGACTGGTTGATCTGGTGTAGGCTGTGAATCAGGATCGGCGCCTGCAGATCCCCCCAGCCAATGTCCTCGACAGAGATGGCGAGCAGGCGACGCCACAGGTAGGCTTCCATTTCTGGGCTGGTGGTGACCATCTCGTAGGCCAACAGCGCGGCGTTCTCCGTATTGCTGCGCCTTATCTCCTTTTGCAGGGCCGAGATGACCTCATCGGCCGCCAAGTCGTGACGGGTGCGCACGTTGACCCAGGGATCCTGCTTGTGTTTTGATGCCACTTGGTCTCTCCTCTCGTCTGGAGGTGCACCGCACCTCTAGTTTATTAGGTAGTCACGGATGATCCCGGCATACATCGCGATGGTCTGAGGAAGGCTTGCCAGCTCCACCCATTCATCCGGGGCGTGGGCATTGTCGCCACGCGGGCCAAACCCGCACAGCGTGGGAATGCCGGCTTCGATCAGCATATAACCCTCGTTCGCCGGCCCTGCCCCGGCTACCGGCCACTCCTGGCCGGTGATAGCAGCCGTGTGCTGGCGGGCAATCTCGACCAGACGATGGTCCGATGGGATCGCCGCGCCGGGCACTTTGTTCTTGACCTCGATCGTCACCGTCAGGCCAGGTCGACGTGCCTCCTCATCCTTGATGGCGCGCTCGACGTGCGACAGCACCTCCTGGGCCGGTTGGCCTGGCATCAATCGCGCGTCGATCGTGGCGGTTGCCTGGGATGGCACCATACTCTCAAACTCACCGCCCTGGAAAAGGGTGCCTGGCGTCACCGTGCAGCCCAGTCCCTCAAACGCCGGATGTACAGGGGCCGGGATATCCAATTCTTCAAGCCGGGTCAGGATAGCGGCCAGGCCGGTGACGGCGTTGACGCCGCCTTCCCCACGGCTCCAAGCTGGACTGCCGGAGTGGATAGATTGGCCGGTGGCGCGCAGCACCAGTCGGAGCAGGCCACGATGGCCGACACAGATGATGTCGCTGGCGTAGGTATAGATCGCCCCCGTCGCTGCGAGCAGGCCCTGGTCGAGCAAATAGCGGACCCCCAGTTGGCTGCTGGCCCCTGACTCTTCGTCGACGACCCCTGCGAGCGTGACACGAGTGGCGGCCGGGTCCAGTAGGCCGCAGTCGCGTATGACGGCGAGGGCGTATAGCCCGCAGGCGATGCCCGCCTTGTTGTCGGCAGCTCCACGCCCGTACAATCGCCCGTTGTCTATCGTCCCGCCAAAGGGAGGGTAGGCCCACGTCGAGGTGTCTCCCACGGCCACCGTGTCCATATGGCCGATCAGGGCAAACCCTGCCGGTCCATCTCCCCAATGGACCAGCACGTTGGGACGCTTGGGTTCCGCACCCGCCAGTTGCGCGCCCAATCCCAGCCGATCTGCTTCCTCGGCCACCCTCTGCGCGAGGGCGGATTCATCATCCCGCCCGTTCACAGAGGGTAAACGCACCAGATCCTGAAGGAAGGCGACTGCCTTGGCCTGGTGGGGCTGGGCGGCGGATAGCAGGGTGTGCGCATCGAGCATAACGTTCCTGCCTATCTGACCGCGGTCTGGAGTATCTCCCAGAGACGGTCCTTATCCATCTCCAGGATCAGGTTGACGTTGGGATCCTTCCCCGACCGATCGAGCCAATCGACCGTCGTATGACCCCGGGTGTGCGTCCCGCTCAGCTCAACCTCCACACGATGGTTCTCGGATTTGAGCACAATATCCGGCTCCAGTGCTGCCGCTACTGCCAACAGGTCAGGCGCTAGCAGTGTCTTGTGGCCCGTGATCTGCTCAAGAACCCCAATCGACCGATTGGTGATGCGCCGGAAGAATTCGGCGCGCGGCGAGTCTATGGCGAGCAAAACGTCGGTCTGTTCCGCCGAAAAACCGTGGGCCATGGTCGTTTCCCACGAGGCGAGTGTCAGGCCAGGCCAAGCATCGAACACTACGGCGACGGCCTCGGGGTCAGCGTAGGCGTTAAACTCGGCGGCGGTGGTGACGTTACCCAGGCCACGAATCGTCCCCCCCATCACGACCAGGCGCTTGTACTTCTGCGGCAGGGCCGGGTCGAGGCGCGTGGCCAGCGCCACGTTGGTCAGCGGGCCAATGGCCACCAGCGTCAACTCGCCTGGCGACTCGTTTGCCATTCGGACAAGGGCGTTGACGGCGTGCTCATCCGCCACCGGGCGGGAGGAGGGTGGGTAGTTGCTATCGCCCAGGCCATCTGCGCCGTGAAAATAGCTGGCTTCCACAGGATCCCCCACCATAGGCCTGTGACATCCTGCGTACACGGGCACGTCCTGCTCGAGTACGTCGAGTATGGTGCAGGCATTGGCCGTCGTCAGCGTCAATGAGACGTTCCCGGCGACGGTGGTGATGGCTTCGACCTGTGCGTCAGGATGTGCAAAGGCCGCCATAATGGCGTGGGCGTCGTCCACCCCAGGGTCTGTGTCGATCACAAGGCGGATCATTTTCCCTCCTCGAGATTAGAATCAGCGAGTGTCTGGCTGAGTGTCTGGCAATCGCCGCCTCAATTCGGCGTGCGCAGCATCCAGGTCGGCACTGGCCGAACGGTAGTCGAGGGTGGTCCACCTGCCCTCTCGCAGCAGCCAGTTGCCATCCACCATCACTTCCTTTACGTGCAAGCCAGAGATCGAGTATACCAAAGCTGTAAAGACGTCCTGGCCGTTGTTTGGACCCCATCCAATGGTTGTCAGATCCAGGGTGATCAGATCCGCTTTCTTGCCAGGCTCCAACGACCCGATCTGTTCGTCCAGGCCTAGGGCTCGCGCACTGCCCAGGGTCGCCATTTCGACAATGTCGCGGGCCGGGATTCCGTTCGGCTGGGCCTCGCGCAGCGACGTCAGCTTGGCCGCGGTCTGCATCTCGTTGAACATGTCGTAGGAGTTGTTGTTGGCGACGTTGTCGGTGCCCAGAGCGGTCTTGATACCCGCCTGGCGCATCCCCCTGAGAGGAGCGGCCTGTGCGCCCGCCCGCATACAGGCTGATGGAGCGATCACTGCGCTGAATGGGCGAGCCGCCAGCGTGGGGAAATCCTCGGGCGGCACCGTGATACAGTGGGCGGCCAGCAGCCTGCGATCGAGGATGCCCAGCGTCTCCATCTGCTGCACGGCGCTACGGCCAAAGCGCTCTTGGCAGTAGTCATCCTCCTCGCCGCTGGTCGCCAGGTGGATGTGCAGCCCGGTCTGGAACCGGTCGGCCAGTTCGAGCTCCATCTGAATGGCCTCGGGGCTGTTGTCGACGAAAAAGGCGTGCGGGCCGACCCAGCCGTCGATTCGGGTGTCATCCTGGACGCTCTCCAGGAACTCGGTCGCAGCCCTGATCTCCCGCTCTCGGGCGGCCTGATCGCCCATCTCGACGATGCCATAGGCCAGCGCCGCCCGCAGACCGCTCTGGCGCACGACGGGGACGATATGGTCTGTGTAAAAGTACTGGCCGGCGAAACAGGTGGTGCCGGTGCGGATCATCTCGGCGCAGGACACAGCCACCGCTGGCGGGACCATATCAGGGTCCATCACCTCTTCCCAGACCCGGATGCCGTTGTACCAGCCTTCGAAGGTGAGCAGCGAGTGCTCTTCGGCCAACCCACGGAAGAGGACCATTGGCGTGTGTGTATGGGCATTCACCAGACCGGGCATCACCAGCCGCCTCTCCAGGTTGATCTCGGTCACGTCGTCGCCCAGGCGCTGGCGATTCAACTGGTGCAGTGGGCCTATCTCGCTCAACCGATCCCCGTGTATCACGAGGTAACCAGGTTGATAGACGTTGTCCTGCGTGTCGAGCGAGATAATGGTGTCAGCGCGGAGTAGGGTTACCTTCAATGTCTTGTTCTCCGCAGGGCGTCCGCTGAATCCGCTGTCGCGAGTGGCCTCTCTCTGGGTAGGGCGTGCGATTAAGGGCGAATTGTACACGCAAACGCCCATCTTGTCCAACTGATGTTGGGGTTACTGGTCATGTCCTCTTTTTTCTTGACAAATGAACCATAATGGTATATAATATGAACTAGAGGTTCATAATCTATGAGGCTATCTGATTGGAAACAGATTCACGCCCGCATCCTGGAGCTTGAGCAAAAGGGGATAGTGACCCGCACGTTCCGGAGGCTCGATCCGGAGCGTCAGCAGGCAATCCTCCTGGCCATCGTTGACGAGGCGGTAGAGAAAGGCCCGGCTTCACTCAACATCAAGCGGGTCGCGGAGCGAGCGGGGGTGTCGGTCGGATCGCTGTACACCTACTTTCCGAACCGGGATGGGTTGATCTCCTTTGTCATCGAGGTATCACTGCGCATCATCACCGACGCTTTCGAAGAGTTCCGTCCGATTCTCCTGAGCTTGCCGCTGCGGGATGCGCTTGCCGCGTACGTGGCGGGCGGCGTCGAGTGGAGCCGGATGTACGAAGGTTTGCTCAAGCTGTTCGCACGGGCGGCCTATGTCGGTGACCCCGAGCTGGACGATCGACTTGTGCGCCCCGTGGCGGACATCCTGCGCCAGATGGCGGTTGATATGCTCGTGCAAGCCGCCTCGCGGGGTGAGATTCGGGAGGACGTGGACATAGAGGCCACGGCGCGCATCATCCACACCCTGACGATTGGGGTAGGCGACAGCCAGCTCCTTCCCTACCTGAACACCTACCTTCAGGTGACTGATGAGGCAAAGGATGTGGGGCCGGAGCGGGCGTTGGAGGCCCTGACTGCACTGATTCTGGAAGGTGTTGGAAAAAGATGAAGGCACTGACCATAGCCCGGAAGATGCTGTTTGAACTCTTGCGCGAACCGCTGCTCGTGGGTTTGCTGCTGTTCTTTCCGGCAGCACTCGTCGCTTTCTACTATTTTGCTTTCCGGGAGACGGATGCGGGCTTGGCCACTTATTTGAGCCTGCTCGTTCTCAACGACGACGCCGGTGCTTTGATGGTCGAGGGTCATACTGAGGGATTTGCTCAGGAGGGGCTCCTCGAATCCGGCTTGGACGGGCAGGCCGTCCTTTGGCGGGCCGGCGAAAACTTGGTCGAGGCTTTGGATCAGATGGAGTGGGAAGGTGATCCGGTGTTCAAGGTCGAGGTCGTGGCTGACCGTAGCGCAGCAGAGATCGCGCTGCGGGAGGGCAAGGCCTCGCTGCTGCTCACCATTCCGGCCGATTTCACCCGGTCCTTGATGGACGTATCTACAGGAGTCGACGGCGCTACGCCAGCCACGGTGTCGCTGCTGGGTGACCCTGGGTCAGACGGCTTTGTCTTTGCCCGCAGCTTTCTTGACGGACTGATACGGGAGTTCGCCCAGCAGGTGGCAGGCTGGGAGGACGATACCCTGACGGTGGCCTACGAATTGCTGCCGGGCACCGGTACGATGTCGGATTTTGACTTTGGCGTAGCTGGAAACATTGTGTTCGGTATCATGTTTGTGGTGATCACGGCGGCCACCGTGCTGGTGCGGGAGAACGTCTCAGGTACGCTGCGACGGTTGAGGCTGACGCGGATGACGGCGGCCGAGCTGCTCGTTGGGGCGACCCTGGCGCAGATGGTGCTGGCGGTGATCCAGATGCTTATCACCTTTGGTGCGGCCGTGGCGATGGGTTTCAAGAACAATGGCTCCGTGCTGCTGACCATTGGCATTGGGCTGCTGCTTAACCTGTCGGCGGTGGGCCTGGGGCTGGTCGTGGCCTGCTTTGCCCGGAACGACGGCGAAGCGGCCAACCTGGCCTCCGGCGTGATGGTACCTATGGTGTTTCTATCTGGCGCTCTCTACCCCATGCCGGATGTACCAATCGTGACCATCGCAGGCCGCACCATCCAGGTATACGATCTGCTGCCCGCTACCCACGCCAGCGAGGCTATGCGACGGGTGCTGGTATTTGGCGATGGTCCCGGAGACATTGCCTACGAACTGGTGGCGCTGGCACTGTTGTCACTCGTTATCCTGGCGGCGGGGGTGGTGCTGTACGAGCGGCTACAGATGCGCAGGGCGTGAGGGGGCAGCATGTCAAACGTGGTACTAGAGACCGAGGGACTGACCAAAAGCTATGGTTCGCTGACGGCCGTCAAGGATTTGACCTTACAGGTGTACGAGGGCGAGGTGTTTGGCTTGCTTGGCCCTAACGGTGCTGGCAAGACAACGTCCATCAACATGATGTGCGGGCTGCTTCGACCGGACGCCGGTCACGTTAGCGTCAAGGGCGTGCCCATCCGGGAGGCCGACGACCAGGTGCGCGCCCGGGTGGGGGTGTGCCCTCAGGACATTGTCCTGTGGGAGCGCCTGACCTGTCTGGAGCAACTCCAGTTCATTGGCCAGATGTACGGGCTGAGCGGGCGGGAGGCGCGCCAGCGAGGGCTGGAGTTGTTGGAGGAGCTGGATCTGGTCGACAAACAAAAGGTGCAGGCACGCAGACTTTCCGGTGGAATGCAGCGAAGGCTTAACCTGGCGATGGCGCTGGTACACGACCCCGAGATCGTGGTGCTGGATGAACCGGAGGCGGGGCTCGATCCGCAGAGCCGGATCAAGGTGCGCGAGTACATCCAATCGCTGGCCCGGAAGAAGACCGTCATTCTTACCACGCACAATATGGATGAGGCCGACCGGGTGGCCGACCGGGTGGCGATCATTGACCACGGCGAGTTGTTGGTGCTTGACACCCCCGAGGCCCTCAAACGGAGCGTCGGCGAGGGAGACGTGGTCGAGATCGACCTGAGTGGCCTATCGGGCAAACAGGACCGGGTGCTCCGGGCCGTACGACCGTTGGTCAAGCAGACGGTGGATTCGGCCGAGGCTGTCCGCTTGGAGGAGGCTCGTGGCCTGCTGACGGTGCGGGCGCTCAACGCCGTGGGCGCCCTGCCGGCCATTCTGAGTGCTCTTGAACCGCTTGACCTCCAGGCGGGTGACGTACGGGTGCGCAAGAACACGCTGGAGGACGTGTTCATCCGGTTGACGGGGCGGAGGCTGCGGGAATGAGAATCCTGCTCGTGGCCCGCAAGAACCTGGTGGAGGTGGTGCGGGAATGGCAGTTGCTGCTCCTGGTTGTGCTGCTGCCCCTGGCCTTTCTGGCGATGACGGCGTTCGGGTATAGCGCGCCAATGCAGGTCACCCATCCGGTGCTGGTGAGCGGTTCCGGAACTCACCCTTATGGGTCGCTCCTCGTCAAAGAGCTGGCGGGGCAACGTTATCCCGATGGCCGCCCCGTGTTTAAAGTCAACCAGACTGCCGATAGTGAGGCGGCCAAAGCCGCCCTGAGAGAGCGGACGGCCACTGCGCTGGTGACCCTTTCCGGTGAGACAGACACCTTGACGATCGCGGGAGATGGGACGTTCATGCGCTTTTTCCGGGCCAGTCTGATCCTGGAGAGCGTCGCCACCCGTCTCGCCGACCGGCTTGCCGGTCGACCTCAGGTCGTGCGTATCGTCGAAGAGCCGTTGGGAGCGGCAGGGCCGGAGACAGAGTACGACATCTATGCGCCGGGGATGATCATCTTTGCCTTGCTGCTCATCGTTCCCCAGACCGCGATGCTGGTGGCCCGCGAGCTGCGTTGGAATACGCTGCGCCGTCTGCGCCTCACCCCGATGCACGCACTGGAATTGTTCGCTGGCATCAGTCTTGCCCAGATGGTCGTGGCCGTGTTCCAGGTGGTGATCGTGTTTGTCGGCGCTGTGGCTCTCGGGTTCAACAACCACGGTTCCCTGGGGCTTGCCATTCTCGTCGGACTGGCCGTGAGCTTTTCGGCCGTCGGATTGGGCTTGGTCGTGGCCTGCTTTGTGGAGAACGACAGCCAGGCCATCAACTTGGGCAGCGTAGTTGCTATGCTACAGGTGATTTTCTCTGGTTCCTTCTACCGCTTGCCCCCAATGACCGTGTTCACGCTGGCCGGATATCAGATCGACCTGTTCGACGTTTTCCCCGCCACGCACGGTTTCAGCGCCCTGCGCCAGGTACTGAGCTACGGGGTCGGGTTCGACAAGGTGGGCTTTCGGCTGGCCGCGACGCTGGTACTGTCCATTCTGTACTTTGGCGTTGGCGTGCTCGTATTTCAGCGGCTGAGGATGCGAGATACGGCGTAATGCGACGACCGCGCACATAGGCTATGAAGGCTCTGTTTGTTCCCTTTGCACCCTCTTTGGCGCACGTCAGCCGGTGTCTGGCTGTGGCAGAGGCCTGGAGGAGCCGGGGCCACGAGGCCACCTTCGCCGTGGGTCGCGAGCGCCTGGCCATGGTCCGGCAGGCGGGATTCGAGGCCCGGGCTGTGCCGGAGGTAGAAGGGGCTGTCTTTCGAGCCGACCGGGGTTTTCGGTGGCTGACGCCCGAGTATTTCCAGACCAATCTCGATGCTGAGCGGGAGATGATCGACCACATCGGTCCAGATGTGGTCGTGTTTGACTTTCGATTCACGACAGCCTCTTCGGCGCGCCTGGCCAACGTGCCGGCGGTGAGCATCCTCCACGGAAACGGACTTCGGCTGGCGCTGCGGCCTGCTGAGACGGCCCGACGCCTGGTTGGTGATCCACGCGCTGTGTCGGGGGTGGCCGCGCTACGGCTGCGAATCTTGCGGAGGATGTTCCCGCTCGGCTTCCAGGCAATGCTGCGTATGGTCGCTCGCCGGGTCGCTCCGGTCACCCAGGCGCACGGCCTGCCCCCCGCCAGCACCGTGTTTGAGCTGTTGCTGGGTGACAGGATTCTTCTCGCCGACATCCGGGAGTTGTTGCCGGAGGAGCGGCCGCCCAACGCGCATATCGTGGGTCCGCTTGTGTGGTCAGGGTGGGGTGGATCAGCACCTTGGCTGGAGGGCCTGGAAACGCGACCCCTCGTCTATGTCACGATGGGCAGCACCGTGAATGCAGGGGCGAGCCTGGTCAAGATCATCCGAGCGCTGCGCGACGGGCCCTACAACGTGGTCATAAGCTCGGGCGGTCTGTCGCTTCCGTCTGGCTTGGCGGTGCCCGAACACATACACATCCACGCGATGGTCCCGGGTGCGACCGTTGTCCGGCGCAGTGCGCTGGTTCTGTTTCACGGTGGTCACGGGACCTTGTTGCAGGCCCTGGCTGCGGGGGTGCCCTCGCTGATCTTGCCAACGAATCCCGACCAGATTCTGGTGGCGCAACAGGCCGAGGCGTTGGGCGTGGGACGTAGCCTATGGCAGCCCGGCTGGCTGCCTGTCGGGTCTCCGGCCGCGGATCGATTGACGGCCCGCCAGATTCGACAGGCCGTTGATGATCTTTTCGCCGATCAGGACTGCCGGCGGGCCTGCTGTGCCTTCCAGGCGGAAATCGCCTCTTACCACGGTGCTGCGGCGGCAGCGGGCATTCTTGCAGACATATGACCAGATTGGTTCAATCTCTAAAGATTGAACCAATCTCAATCTCAGGAGCCGCGCTGGGACTGTCATTTGCCCAGAACTGGCAATCCGTGTAGAATCAAGGCCCGGACGTCAGTCACGACAATGACTGCTTGCTTTTCGCTCACACACGCTTGGAGGTGAAAAATGGTCGCTCATTTTCTGTATGCCGGAATCATTCCCCACGTGGCAGCGCTGTTGGCGTATCTGGCCGGGTTGATCGTCGCCATCATCCTGCTGATCCGTACAAAAGCTCGGGCGGCTACTCTGGCTCTGGTGGGATTCGCTCTGCTTACGCTTATCGCCCTGGGTCAGATCGTCCTGGCTCTGCCGCAGTTGACCAGGGAGTTTGTCCAGGTGCAGTGGCTGGCGTGGGTTCTGAGCTGTTGCTGCTCCGTTTTGGATCTGGCCGCTATCGGGTGCCTGATCGTCGCCATCTGGCAGGCTGTGACCGGCACAGGGAAAGACTCCCCCGAGGCTGTCGTCTACTCGGGCGAGATAGCAGAGGACTGGGACGAGGTTTCGTCAGACGATACGCCCGCCGGGACGGCAAAGCTGGACGGGACGCCGGAAGGGTCTCCTTTTGCCACGCAAAAGCTTTCCGATCCCCACGACGAGTGGGAGGAGGGAGAGGTCGTAGAGGACGCACCCCAAGACACCCCGTACGGCACGCGGAAGCTGTCCGATCTGGACGACGAGGCGTCTGAAGGGGGCGAGTGAAAACCGCCGAGTTTGACTATACCCTTCCACCGGAGCTGATTGCCCAGACGCCAGTCGAACCGCGAGACGCCTCCCGCCTGTTGGTGGTGGACCGGCGCACGGGTGAGATCACCCATCGCCGGTTTCGCGATTTGGACGAGTACCTGCTTCCAGGCGACCTGCTAATACACAACGAGAGCCGGGTTATCGCTGCCCGGCTCTTTGCCCGCAAATCGACCGGTGGGAAGGTAGAGATACTGCTCCTGCGGCAGCGGGCTGGCGACACGTGGGAGGCGCTGATCAAGGGGAAGCGCGTACGAGCGGGCGCGCGCCTGACGCTGCTCGACGGGCCCGATGGCGAGCCTGTCGGCGTGGTGGCCGATGTGGTTGAGGCTGGAGAGCGTGGGAAACGCGTGCTGGCCTTTGACCAACCGGTATTGCCCCTGACAGAGCAGGTAGGCGTCACGCCGCTGCCACCCTATATTCACACCCCGCTGGCAGATACCGAACGTTACCAGACCGTTTATGCCCGCACGCCGGGATCGGCGGCGGCCCCGACTGCCGGGCTCCACTTTACGCCCGAAATGCTCCATCATCTGCGCGATATGGGCGTCCGGTTTGCCTTTGTCACCCTCCACATTGGCCTGGATACCTTCCGTCCGGTGAGCGAGGAGCACATCGAGGATCACCATATGCACACCGAGTATTGCTCACTCACGCCGGAGGTGGCGCAGCAGGTGAACCAGGCCAGGCTGGCGGGACATCGGGTGCTCGCCGTGGGGACGACGAGCGTGCGTGTTCTGGAGACAGCCGCATCGATGGCCGTGGGTGGTTCCGACTGTGCGGAGAATTGTCCCTTCCAGTCGGTTGCTGCCTTTGAGGGGAACACCGATCTATTCATCAGTCCTGGTTTTCGCTTCCGGGCGGTCGACGTGATGATCACCAACTTTCACCTGCCCCGGTCGACGCTGTTGATGTTGGTCTCGGCCTTCACGGGCAAGGAGCTATTGGATCAGGCCTATGCTGAGGCGATACGGGAGCGGTATCGCTT
>CAYUIS010000092.1:0-20493 GCA_964444825.1 uncultured Anaerolineales bacterium
AAAGGTCTGGGTGGTGGAGAGCGGTGGAAAGTGCAGCGTGCCGCTGGTGGCGACATAGTCTTCGCCCGCGGTGGCGGTGCCGTCTGAGGAGGTATAGCTCACGGTGATCGGCAGGCTGGAAGCGACACTGAGAGTGACCTTTACGACGGCGATCCCTTCACTCTCGTCAACAAGGTAGCTAGAAGTAGAGAAATCCACCTCCGGGATGAGATACGTCTGCTCGTCGGCCGTGTTGTTGCTGAGCCTGGGATCGGCGGAGGTGCTCGTGATGACGACGCTGTTGGACAGCGTACCACTGGCATCGGCATTCACCGTCACCGTGAACACGAGCGCGCCCGATACACCGGGCGGAAGGGTGGGGCTGTGCCATCTGAGCGTTTGATCAGCATGCGTCGGTCCGAGGAAGGGCAGAGTTGTGGTCACCATGCCACCATAGGTGACCTTCTCTGGCAACAGGTCGGTGATGGAGACGTTCTGAGCGTCGGACGGTCCGGAATTGGCGATCCACAGTGTATAGGTCAAGCTCTCCCCAGGCTTTACGCCGGTTGGATCACCGGTCTTGTTGATGATCAGGTCGGCAGCCACCTCCACGGGTGTGGTGATCGTATCAGTCGCCGAATAGGACTGCGTGCTGGTCGCCCAGGCGGTGTTCACGATAGCGGTGCCGGTGGGGGTCGAGCTGTCCACGCGGACGACCAGGTTGATGTCGCGTGTGGTTTCGATGTCAAGCGTACCTAGCGTCCAGGTTATGACTCCCCCCACGGAAGCGGTGTGTGGCAGTGTGGCAGCGACAAAGCTTGTATCGGCCGGAAGCGTATCGGTGACCACCACCCCGGTAAGGGATTCCAGGGTGGCATTGATGGCGGTGATCGTATAAGCCAGCAAGTCGCCAGCTCGAGCGATTGGGGGGTTGGCCTTCTTTTCAACGTGCAGGCCGGGAGCATAGGCGTTGAGGGTCTGGATTCGGCTGTTCGTAAAGCCGCACGAGTCGGTGATCGTCAATGTCACCGCATAGGTGCCCGCGTCGGCGTAGGCGTGGCTGGTCGTCGGGCCATTGCCCGTGGTGCTGTCGCCAAACTGCCAATCCCATTCGACAATGGGCCCCCCATTGCTCATACTGGTGCTGGTAAAATGGATGGTGTTTCCGATCCGCACGACCGGCGGAGCGTAGACGTAACCCACTTGGAGGGTGGGGGGCGTCAATGTCGTCAGCAGAGGGGGGCCAAGCGAGCTGGCGACCTGTTGCGTGGTGGTGGCGACGCGGTAGAAGGCGTTGCTCAAGTTCGTCTCGCAGGTGCTGACGACAAAGGTGACCTTGGCATGATCGTTGGGCAGCACCTGGGCCACCGTCCAACTCACCGTATGGCTGCTGGAGATGAACGAGCCCCCGCTCACGTATGTGGCGGCTGCTGGCAGTGCGTCCGTCACAACGACGTTCCTGGCGACGCCCATCCCAGTATTGGTGATGGTGAGGGTATAAGTGAAGGGGTTTCCCTGCACCGGTGGTGACCCACCGTCGCTGGCCTGTTTGGTCAGCACAAAGGCTGGAGCGTGGACAGTGGCCGTCACTGTGCTGCTGAACGGTGCGGGCGTATACATACTGGCTACGGAGGCCGTGTTCGTGATGACTGTGCCCTCCGGCAGCGGTGGTGTGATCGTGACGGCGAAGGTGAGCGTCACGCGGTGGCCAGCCGTGATCGTCATATCGCTGACGAGTATTGGTGGCGCCGTTCCAAGGGTGCCGATGCCGGGGGGCTCGACGCCGATGGTGTTGGAGATGAACTGGGTGTGAGCGGGGAGTGTATCCGAAACCACAACGCCGGTGGCGCATCCCGGTCCGTTGTTCAGAATAGCGATCGTATAGGTCAGCGTTTCGCCGGAATCCACCGAGCTGGGATAGCCAAGTTTGTTCACCGTCAGATTAGCAGGCCCGGTGACCTGAACCACCACTGAATTGCTCGCCTCTATGCCAAAGCTGCTGCTCAGCAGAGCGGTGTTGGTGATATTCCCACAGGGCGGCACACTGCCATTCAGCACGGCCGAGTAGCCGGCTTGTATGCTGGCGCCGGCAGTCACCGTCCCCACATCCCACAGCAGGTATGGCGCTCCATCCGCAGACGCTCCAGCACCCCATATGCTGCCCGGAACGTAATCAGTGCCAACCGGCACAGTGTCAATGATCTGGACACCTACGGCGTCGGCACTGCCACGGTTACCGTAGGAGATGGTATACGTAAGCGCGTCGCCGGCTTGGGCGGTGGGCTGACTGGCGCTCTTTTCCACCCACAGGTCCACCGTCGGTACTTGTACCTGGTTTGATGGGATCCACCCCCGGAAATACTCGGCCACGTTGTCGCTGCTAGCGTATGCTGTGTTCTCGATGATGGTTCCTGGGGGCAGGGTGGTAGTCACCAACACCGCGAAGCTAACCAATCCTTGCGTGTTGGTCGGCACCTCGGCATCGTACCAACGGATGTGAGTGACCGGCGTAATAGGCACTGTGGGATGCCAGCTTGTGCCGTTATCCCACGAGTACGCGACCTGACTATCTCCAAACTCGGTGACGGTGAGAAAACTCGTATATTGTGGAATCGCCTCGCGTACATAGACTGCTGTTTGAGGGCTCGTGAGCGACACGTTGGTGTAGATCAGGGTATACGTAATGACGTCGCCTGGGAGCACTGCTGCCTGGTGTGCACGTTTGCCGATTATCAGGTCGGTGATGCGGGTGATCACCATGTTGGTATCGCGCGGGTTGGCCAGGTCTTGATCGAGCGTTGCCCAGTTCTTAATGAATGAGCCAGGCGGCAGCTCAGCATCGGTCCGCACGCTGAAGCGAATTTGGCCTGTTTCACCGGGGGCGATAGTACCGGGAATGACACCCGGAGTGATGGTCAGTGTGGGCGAGATGTAGGCTCCCTGGTCAGCGTCCTCGGCCTCTGTCAGCGTCACCCACTCGGCGCCGGTAAAGATAGACAGAGTGCCACTAAGGTAGCTGGTCGTGGGCGGAACGATGTCTTGGATGGTGACGCCGCTAGCCTGTGCCCCACCGATGTTTTCGTAGGATAAGGTATAGGTGATTGCATTTCCACGGCGGGCGACTGACGGCCCCACTTTGACGAGCCTGACCCTGGGCGCCAGTGCTGTCGTGCGCACCGTGTTGCTGCCCGCCCTTTCGATTTCCGGGCTTGATAAGAAGGCCATATTCTCGATGACCGTGCCGTCTTCCACAAACTCGCTGATTGTGGCGGTGAAAACCACAGTACCACTGACTCCTGGCGTCAGCGTACTCAGCGCCCAAGTGATCGTGCTGCTGGCGGGATTGTAGGTTCCACCACTGGAAATAGACTGAAGGGCGACGTGCTGGATGGGTACCACGTCGTGGAGTACGGCGTCAGTGACTGTAGTTCCCGTGCTGCGGTTGACGTAGAACGTAGTGTACACCAGGGTATCGCCGATTTTAGCCTGGGCGGCGCTGACCGACTTGATCAGGATGATGGGGCTGATGTAGACAATGGTGTCGTCTGTAGGATTAAAGAGCGTCCCCGTAGATTCATCTCTGCCGATTGCTTCGCTATGGTTGACGCTGATAAATATCGCATCCGTGTCGGTGATCCGGGCCTGGAAGGTGAGCGTCAGACTTTGGTTGGCGTCCAGGTAGGCTGAGAGATCCCAGGAAAGCGTCTGGTCGCTGGTCATAGGTTCTGGGCTGGCTGTGCCACCGCCAGGGTAAGTCACGTGTGTGCTGCTCGATACGTACGTCCAACTGACGGGCAGCGTGTTGGTGATGGCGACATCCTTCATAGGCAGATCGTAGCTCTGGGTTAGCAGTGTGAAGGTCACCGTACCGCCCGCAGGGGTCAGCATAGTTGGCTCGGACGTAGCATCTATGGTCAGTACGGGGTCCAGCCAGGTCTGCCGTAGAGGCAGCGTGGTCAAACCCAGGTCGAGGTAGGGGGTCGAGGGTCCCGCTGTACGTGGATCCTCTCCCCAGACAACGGCGAATTTGCCCGTGGCCCAGATGTGCATACCGGTGTTGTCGTTGTCAACGTTATCAAAGATGCGTCGCTGCTCCAAGGTATCGAGGGTAAAGCTCTCGTCCGGGACACCGTCCAATGGGCTGAAATCGGCATGGAAAGTGGTGTTATCAGCCAACGGCGTAACCCATACTGGGGAGCCGTTCACACAGCCGGCACTGTCAGGAGGTGTGCACGAGTTGCCGGGCGCCCACGATACATAGTAGTCCTGCGTAAGGTATTTGGCCGGGAAACCCGAAAAACCCCAGTCAAATGCGGTCTGTGAAGTATCAGCGCAGACTACAAGCCCAAATGGGCCATCGGGCGAGGTAAACCGCGCCGCCGAGTCCTGGGGCACGAACCCTCTCCTTACTCGTGAATAGGGCACCGTCGAGCTAATAGAGTCCCTGGCACTGATAGAGAAGGTGGTGTGGGTAAAGCGATCGTAGGCGTTGATGGTGATGGGGAAACTGTTGGGATTTGAGAGGTAGACCTCGGCTGGGGCATCCCGGCCACCGGAAGTGCTGTTGTCGCCTCTGGTATTGGGCACCCCATAGTCGGTCCCCCCGTGTTGTTGGGGCATCACCATAAAGAAACGACTCTGGAATCCTGCAGGAGGGCTGTCTGCGCCAGTGATTAGCCCTACCTGGATTGGCCGATTGGCGTGGATGAACGTAGAAGTGTTGATGGTGACCGTCGGCGCTGAACTGGAGTTAATGTAGCCCTGACTGGAATAGGTCTGGCCCTGATCGAGAGATAACGTCACAACTTGGTCGCCATTATCAATCGATACAGTGGTGTCCTGTTCGAATGCTCCGAGTTCCAGGAAGACATCGCGAAAGTCACCAAATGCGCCACTGTCTCCGCCCCCGAGAGTGTACAGGTCTTCGCCGATAGGTAGATGATAGGAATAGGTCTCCACGTAGAACTGACCAGAGTACACTTCCCAACCGCCGCCAGCCCACGAGCTGCCTACGGGCCACATCACGTGGGTGAGAGCTACCGGGCCACCGGAGGTGATGATACGGTCGCCGCCGTCGTAGCGCAAGTTGCTGGGATCGGAGCTCTGAGAGCGTGGTACCGGGATGCACTGGTTTATGGTCGGGCCACTGGTTTGTGTGCTGGTCAGGGAGAGGGAAGCGCCGATGCTCAGGTGATAGATCGCCGTGCTGCTCTGCGTAGGATTGAGCAGGTCTGTTTCATAGCCATCTTCCCAGTGATCGTAGTAGACTACCTGGTAATCGGTCGTGGCTACCAGGCCTACGGTCGAGCAGATCTGCGCAGGTATGCTGCCATCGAAGATGGTGTCAAAGGCCTGCCACACGTGTTCTTCGTAGCCCAACACATAGTACTCCTGGAACCCGGTAGGGAGAGCGTGGGCGGGGAACGCAGCAAAGTGTGTGAGTGCCAGTGCACTACATACAGCAACCAGGAAAATGATGGCGCGGTGTCTTGTGCGCCCGCGGATGTTTGCACTGCCTCTACGTATTGACATTGCCCTTCTGGTGCCAGTGATTCCGGCCGGCCATTCCTGGAAATCCTCAATGTGCGCCACAGTCTGCCAGATACACAAACGCACACTCGTCACCCTGGACAAAGTGTGCTCCCCTCCCCTTACAAGATTGTGGTGCGATTCGTGGTTTCACAGGCAGGTATATATTATCATGTTTTCGAGCCCGGTGCAAGGAAAATCTAGTAAAATTCAGGCTAAAAACTGCTAATAATGTCTGGGCTTGATTGGTTTGAATCGACGATGGGGGTGTCTAGATGCTCAGCAGGAACACTGCTCCGGCGGTGGCTGCCACAAGCAATACTGCTGGGACCAAAAGCTTGTAAACTGCCCTCCACTCAGCCTGGAAGTAAGCGCGGGTTAGCGCCAGGCACAGGTGAATGGGGGAACACATAGTACCCAGGTATCCTCCAGCAATCAACCAAGCCGCCCACTCCAGCGGGATGCCTCCTCCATCCACAGCGAGCAAGGGTACTATGATGGGAAAGCCAATGCTGTAACCTGCTGCCATCAGGCCGGTCAGGAGGCCGGCGATAGCCGGCACTGCAAAGGCCAGGACCATCAGCGGTATGTTGAGTTTGCTCAGGTCCTCGGATACGGCGATAACCGCTCCACTGTTTTCCAAAACCCGCCGAAAGATGAGGGCGCCAAAGATGACGGAAATCGTCTTCCAAGGGATGCGTTCGCGCAGTATGGTGACCAGCCGGCGTGGTGGGAAGCGATTGATCAACATGATCAGCGTGATGGTCACCAAAAGACTGAGGATCAGGGTGAGACGGTCATCAAGGGGCAGGATCAGGGAGAGGGCGATGACGAGTGCTATGGGCCAGATACTCGTTGCGAGCGTTCGCAGACTGGAGAGGGGCGATGCGGGCGCTGGATTGACTTTTTTCTGCTGGGGCAGCCCCAGCAGACCGAAGAGCACACCACTCAGGATGGCTGCTATGGTCATCGGCCATGTCGCTCTGATCAGTTGCGTGGGTGTCAGCCCTAGCAGCGCAGCTCCCAGCATCAAAGAGGGGTAAAGCGGGAATACGGGTTCCCAGACGTGGCGGAACCAGTAGTTGATGAACGTCTTGCGGGCTCCGTCTACGTCTAGCCGGCTGCCTACCTCTTCCACCATAGGGGCGGAAAACATAGCCCCACCAACCATCGGCAGGAGGCCAATCAGTGCAGGCAGCGCAGCGATCACGACTCGTCCATTGGGATTCAAGGCCTGGAGTGATTCAACCATCCTCTCCAAGCTGGCGGCCTCCCGCAGCAGTTCTCCCATGATCATGATCAGTGCGACAATGAGCGTCAGCCGTAGGGTGAGTAGGTCAATTGTGGTCAAGAGGACGTCGCGCAGTATCTCCTGAGGTGGATGGGCAAAGGCCAGGCCGATGACAATCGATGCGAGTACAAGGACAAGCCCTAGGTTCCACTGACGGCTCAGTAGAACGATGATCCCGACGAATACGAGGCCTAGTTTCAGCAAAGCGGTCACGGCTGGCTCTCTCCTGACTCCTGCGATCTGTGCCGCAGGTTCTTCTCAAGATACTGCCGGATAGGCAGCGCCGGGAAGTATACCTGGATTCTGGGCCAAGTCCAGCCGTGACCCGCCTATGCTTTGTTCATCTTGTTCTATAGCGAGATTCCCTTCCCAAACGGATCTGTCCACGCCGTGAGCGAAGCCGCCAACTCGGGATGCTCCTGAGCTGCTTCTTTGAGCGGTATGCCCTGCATGGTGGCATCAATTGCCTGGCGAAAGGCTTTGCCGCCTGCCACCGGTCCGTCTGGATGGGCGTGGATACCACCGCCAGAGCCAATGACGATGTCGCACCCTAGGTCCTTGATCGCCTTGGGCACCATCGAGGGCGTAATCCCGCCGGAGGCCATTGGGAACGTGGGCTTGACATCGTAGAATGGGAAGGCGAGATTGCGAGCCACGTTTATGAACCTGTCCTTGATCACAGGGGCTTTCCCATAGGGCGCTGGAAAGACGACAATGTCGGCGCCGGCCAAACGGGGCAGCTTGCCCAGAACAAGGTGCGAACTGACGCCGTGGTAGGGAGACATGTAGTAAGCGCCCGCCACATCCATATGCCCCAAAATGGGGACATTGATATCCGGATCCTCTGCCAGCGCCCGCAGGACCGGGAACCCCGTTGCCAGATAGTTTACCATGATGCCATTACAGCCCAGTTCCACAGCTCGACGGGCATTCTCAAAGACCTGTGGAATCTCGTCGGTGACATTGACGGTGTATAGTGTGTGTTCGCCGGTTTCCTCATAGGTTTGTCGCTCGGCCTCCATATACAGCGTCACCCGCTTCTGCACGGTGTTGAAGGATGCGTTGGCTAACAGCTCATCGTCCTTAATGATGTCACAGCCACCCATGGCGGCTGCCCGGAACAACTCTACCCCCACCTCAGGCGTGTAACCGGTGCAGGGCTTGATCATGTTGTTGAGGAGCGGTCGCTCATACACACCCAGGATCTCTCGCACGCCCGAGATGCCGAACTTGGGACCCTGGAATCGGTCGACAAATCCCTTTGGGAATCGGATGTCGAGCACCTTTATCCGGCCACCCATAGAGATGTTGCCCACCACCGTGGTCAGGAGCATGGGTATCTGGGGACCGATATTCACCTGGGGAAAGGCAATTTGAATGATATAGTTGCGCGTCTCCACTCCCGATGGAACGGTGAATTCGAAATCGGGTACTTCGTAGACGCCGATGACCTTTGCCACATGTCGGCAGCGTACCTCAGTGGTCTCCCCTGGCACACACACCCAGGTCCCTGTCGATTGCTCGATTGCCAGCGCTGGGGCCAGGCTGGGGATAGGAACACTGGCTGGAAATGATGCCAGGTACGTGCCGATGAGATACTCATCATAATCCACTCCATCGGGCAAAGCAAGGGGGAGGGACTCTATGTCCTGTTTTTCCATGGTGCGACCTCCTTTGGAAGGCTATGTACTTGTTCAAAAACAACTCCGTGCTTCTACGGCTGTTTTGCGTCTGATTCCTGTGCCAAAGTGCGAAGTTATTAATGAACAAGTGCTATGGGGTTCCGGATGGCAGTTGGCACTCGCGGAACCGAACTTGGTTGACATCTCGATACAAATGCCGCAGACAGCCGTAGATACGTCGATAGGCTTGGTAGAGGGTATCATAGACCTCGGCATTGTGCGCCTGAGGCTTGAATTCTCTCTCTACGCGGATCACCTTCTTGAGTGCTTCAAAGTCTGGGTACAATCCCAGACCGACTGCGGCTGTGAGGGCAGTTCCTACTGCTCCAGCCTCCTGTGGGTTGGCGACCGTTTCCATTCGGCGGCCAGTCACATCGGCGATGATCTGCATCCACGGCGCACCTTGTGCTCCGCCGCCGATTACGCGTAGCACTGGCAGTGGAAACCCAAAGTGCCGCTCCACGATGTCGATCATCCAGCGCAGATTATAGGCTACTCCCTCATACACTGCCCGAAGGAGATGCTCGCGGCTGTGGTCGGCGCTCAGATTGAAGAAGGTAGAGCGCACCCAAGTGTCGGAGATGGGAGATCGTTCGCCGTACATCCACGGCGTGCAGATCAAATAGTCCGAGCCGGGTGGTATACGCTCCACGTCCTCGTCCATCAGTGCGTAGACGTTTGGAATGTTAGGATCGGCCTGCTCGTGGCGGTAGAACTCGTCGGCAATCCACTTCAGGCATGCCCCGGCCGTCTCCATCTCTGCAAAGAGAATCGCCTTGCCAGGATCGGCGGATTGGATGGTCGCAACACTGTGGCCGCCTGTGGGGGTTTTAGCGGTGGTGACGCCGATCCATCCGGATGTGCCCAGAGAGATGTGGCCATCTCCCTCACCGACTGCCCCGGATCCGACTGCTGCGCCGGGAGCGTCGCCGCTACCGCCCAGGACGGGAGTGCCTTCCAGCAGCCCGCAAGCGTGTGCTGCCTCAGCCGTCAGTTTCCCGACTTGGTCAATTGAGCGGACTAGGGGGGGAAACTTGTCAAGGTCTAGTCCCATGTACCGGAGGAGCCCATGCATCCAATCCTTTTTCTTCAAGTCGAACCCAAAGGGCAAGGCACACGACCATTCAAAGACCATCTGGCCGGTGGCCTGGTAGGTGAGAAAGCCGTTAACGTCCAGGAAACAGGCCATCTGCTGGTAGATCTCTGGCTCGTTTTCCTTGAGCCACAGCAGCTTGGGTGGGCCATCCTTGCCGTATAGCTCATTGCCGGCGACGGCGGCAAAGACACGCCGGCCCAAGAACTTGCGCATGATTTGTTCCGCTTGCTCGGGCGCGCGTCCATCCAACCAGATGATGGCGGGGCGCAACGGCTTGCCGTCGGCTCCCATCGGGACAATGCCTATCATCTGGGTGGAAAAGACCAGAGCCAGTACGTCCCGAGGCGCCACCCCTGAGCGGTCCAGCACTTGGCGCGTGGTGTCGATGACGGCACGCCACCAGTCTTGAGGATCCTGCTCGGCCCAGTCGGCGCAGGGGTAGTGGACTGGGTAAGCCTGGTGGGCACGGGCGTGGATGTTTCCTTTCGTGTCGACGAGTATCGCTTTGTTGCCGCTTGTGCCCGCGTCGTGGGCAACGATGTACTGTGGCATGCTTCACCTCCGGGAGTGACTTACGTCTATGAATCGACCACCTGGCGAACCTCGTGCTTCGGTGGCAACGGCAGTGTCATAAGAAATGTACTTCCTTTCGTGGGTTCGCTCTCTACCCAGATTCTTCCGTCGTGGGCTTCAACGACTAGCTTGCAGAAAGGGAGTCCCAGACCGGTGCCAGCGCGCCGGCCCCGGACCGATTCTATTTGCTGGAACTTTTCGAATACTTGTGGAAGCGCTTCCGAGGGAATCCCTGGGCCGGTGTCGCTCATACCGACGAGTACACGTTTTGCAGAAAGCTCAGGGTCCAGTGTGGCCCACAGTCGGACGTGACCTCCGTCGGGCGTGAACTTGATGGCGTTATCAAGCAGGTTGTTCAAGACGCGCGTAATGAGCGATAGGTCAACGTACACCGCTGGCAGATCGGAGCTGGCCGCAATCTCAAGGGTGATCTGACATTGTGCCGCCAGCACAGCATGCCGCGCCGCAGTATCTTCGAGCAGTGTTCCTACCTCAACCGCTTCGGGGTGCAGCTTCAACTCGCCACTTTCGAGCTTGCTGATCTCGAGCAGTTCGTTTACCATGCCCAGCATCCGTTCGCTGTTTCGCTGTGCCATACCCAGGAGAAGCCCAAACTCCTCCTCATTGCAGTCGGCAAAGGCTGTCTCAATCAGTGCCAGACTGCCCTTCAGTATTGCCAGGGGAGAGCGTAGATCGTGGACTAGCATATGTGTCAACTCGTCTCTCAAGCGCGCGAGCTCAACCTCTTCACTTATATCGCGGAAGATGAACAGCCAGCCGACAATCGCTTCCTGCAGATCACGCACAGGGGCCAACGTGCGTTCGATATGCCGCTCTTCCCGCCCAATGGTCACGATTGCCTGCCCGAGAGTTGCCCCCTGGCTGCCCAGGGATTGACAATCAGCCTCTAGTTTGGCTGGGGTGTATCCAATCATAGAGACGAGCGGCTGTCCCTGGCCGGACGTTGGAGCATCCAGGAGATGACCGGCCAGTTCCGTCTGGGGGGGCCCCAGAAGGTCAGCCAATGCACGATTGACAGCTAATACGTGCCAGTCCTGATCCAAGAGGAGCATACCTTCGCGTGTGGTTCTGAGGATCGAGTCGAGCTCCTGCACGCGACGGGCCAGGGTCTCATCGGTACGGGCGTACAGGCGGGCGTTTTGGATTGCCACAGCAGCCTGAGCGGCAATGGTGGTCATAATCTCCAGATGTGAGGTGTCGTATGCCCCGGGCGAGGCGTACGATTGGACGGCGATAACGCCAAGCGGTTCTGAACCTGCCAGAATGGGGACCCCTAGCCAACACGCGGCTGGCTGTCCAATCTGGTCCAGTCCGAGTTCTTTTACGACAGAGGGGATGTCCTTAGGGATTAGTAAGGGCGCGCAGGTGCGAAGAATGTGTTCTGTCAGACCATTGCCTGTTCTACGAGAGCGCCATTGCACACGCTCTCCGTTCTCAACAACCAGCGGGAACGAGACCTCTTTTGCCTCTGAATTGTATAGAGCCACGTAAAAGTTGTTGGCTTGCATCAGTCGCGCTACCTGGGTGTATACTGCAGACAAGACCGTCTTGATAAGCAGGCTGGCACTGAGCGCCTGTCCCACAGCCTGGAGGCTATCCAGTTCTTTTACCCTTCGTTCGAGCCGCTGACGTGAGCGGGCTACATCGCGCGTCACGAGGGACGAGATGACGAGCGCCATAGCGGCGAAGACGAATTGCGCCAGCCCTAGTTGGTTGTGAACCAGGGCCAACAGAGGGGCGAAAACCATAGGTGCGCCCTCATAGAACACCAGATTAGGAAGCGACCCTATGTAATGCGTCAAGGGGCCTCGGCCGCGCATCCAGAAAAACGCACCTGCGATCAAGTAGTTGACAGTTATGTACGTAAGGCCCAGAACCAGGATGGGTGGGACATCCGAGAGGGTCATGGCGGTCAATGCTGGCCTCCCGCCCAGGCTCTGAAATGCCACGCCACCGACGAGGATGCTGACCGAGTGCATGCTGGCGTTTGCGGCCGTGACACCGACGAGTCCCAGCAGATCTGGTGCCCTGCGCCAATCTAGTTGCTTGGCCCAGCGGTGACGGACCAGACCGTGGATTATCGCGCCTGCAAATGCTATCCAGCCGGCTGACACCAGGCCTAGTACCAAGCAAGCTGCCACGGTCACCATCGGCACTAGCGAGACCGATCCTCCGGCGAGCGGCACACCAAACGTCATTGTGAAGACAACCAGCATACAGAAGAGGATCGCTGTCAGCAAATCGTTGGGCTCCGGGGACGCGACGGTCGTCAACCAGGCCAGGACGACCAATGTCACGACCCCGCTTGCTATCGAGAGGTGATGCCGGTGTTCGCGCTTCATGTGCTGGATATCATAGACCTTGTACGCTATTCAGGACGCGCTCAAAGCCGGTCAGCGCCTGTTCGATCACCGAATCCGTGTCGGCCATACTGGTGTAGAGACGGCTACCCGCCAACGTTACAAGCCCTTCGGCCATAAAGGCAGCGCCCATTTCTTCCATCATGAACCTGCGAGGCTTCAGTTGCAGCAATGTCTCGGGATCTCTGATGTCCAACAACATCACCCCGGATGTCTCCAGATGGCAGATTGATCCGTGGTTGAAGACGACAAATGGCAGCTCGTACCTGTCTATTATCGCTTGGATGCCCTGGCACAGCTTGTCTCCAGCTTGCCCTGCGATGACCGGGGCGTTTGTTCTCTCCATCTCTAGGATAGAGAAATAGCCAGCCGCGCAACTCAGCGGATTGGCGGATAGAGTGCCGCCGACGTAGGCGCGTGGTTCGCCTGATTCCAGACCGGCGGCCAGGCAGGACATCACGTCCCGACGACCTCCCAGGCCCCCGGCCGCGGGGTAGCCACCAGCCACGCACTTGCCAAAGACAGTCAGATCGGGCTTGACGTCAAAGTAGCCTTGGGCGCCCCCCAATCCAGTGCGGAATCCGGTCACGACCTCATCAAAAATGAGCAGTGTCTCGAATTCATCGCACAGCGCCCGGACCCTCTGATTAAAGTCAGGCTGAACGGGCCGTGTGCCCGATTCAGGCCCTAGAGGTTCCAAGATGACGGCCGCCGTGCCGCCGTGCTTGGCGTTCCTCTCAAGCAACGCGCGCAGTCCGTTCTGTCCGTCGATGTCGTTGGGAAAGAACTCTTGGGTGTCCTGCCAGCATCCGTTGGGAATGCCAATTGCCTCGAATGGTCCCGTGCCGGGGATATGGAGGCCATAGACCAGTTGGTCGCTCCAACCATGGTAGGCGCCGCCGACCTTGATCACTTTCTTTTTCCCCGTGAAGGCTCGGGCTGCCCGGATTGCTCCCATCGCGCTCTCGGTGCCGCTTCCCAGCATTCGAAACATTTCCACCGCAGGCATATGCCGGTTGATCAGTTGGGCCAGCTTGAACTCGTATTCGTGGAATAGACCGGTCACCGGGCCGCATTCACGGATAAGCTGGATGACCTTTTCCTGGACGGGTCCATAGTTGCTGCCCAAGACCGTAGGCCCACCAGCCTGTAGGAAGTCGATGTACTGGTTGCCGTCAATATCCCACAGATAGGCTCCATCCGCTCTATTAATGCACAGCGGAAACGGGTAGTTGAAGGCCAGGTTGTGTTGGACGCCTCCGGGGATGATCTGTTGTGCTTGTTCGGTCAAGGCTTTGGAGCGCGTGCAGTGGGTCGAAAAATAGTCGAGATACCCTTTCATTCGTTCGCGCTGGATGGGCCGCATCGGTGATTTGACGAGGCGGTCGAGCTTTTTCAGGATTTGGTCTGTGTCGGGCCAGTGTGAGATTGCGTACTCTCGATCAGGTGTCAAGTTATCACCTCCTGAGTTGTCTCAGATAGGGGTTACGTTAACACAGTCCAATGCCAGGTGAATTGACTCTGCCACTGGGTATGGAAGGCTCTGACTGAGTGTGGCAAAGGCTATTGTACACCAAAGTGGTGCCAACGAGAAGTCACACATAGGAGGGCCGATCGAGTGCTGGGCCAAAGAGAGCAGGAAAGGTGATGAAGGGAGGCCTGTGGATGCTATTCTGCTTGTGACTGCAAGTCTGGTCGATCTGGATAGGGGTTGGTCAGTTTTGGCCAGTGGGTAATCTTAGAAACAGTCCTGCCTCGGCCGTCTCACCTGCTGAGGTGACGGATGCTGTTCCCATGATGACGGCAAACAGATCGGTCTGGTGGACGTCAAAAGTCACGGGTCCGGGAATTGGCCCAGCCTTGACCTCTCCTTCCCATAAGTACGTATACAAACAGTCTCCACCATGCCCCTGGATAAAGATAGTGGCTGTCCATCCACCGTCCAGAGTGCGGACCCTGCCGAGATCCCATGCATCGATTCGAAGCGGTCCGCCTGCGCAGGGTGGGGGAGGTGTGGAAGTTGGCGTAGGCGTCGCCACGGGCACAGGCGGCATGGGTGCTGGTGTGGGCAGAGCGGCAGCGCTCGAAGGTGTCGGCGTGGGGGGAGGGCTCACGGGTGCAGTCTGGGTTGGTTCGGCGTCCGGGAGGGCCGTGGGTGGGGGCGCGTAGCTGGTATCATCTCCGCTTCCCTCTAAACCCGCTTGGAGGGAGGAGCCAGTAGTATTCGCGGCAGAGAGCATCAGTGGAGAGCCATCCGCTGCGGTTAGCCACACGTCAACCTCACATTCAGTGCCATATTCATCGACAAAGACAACCGCGGTAGCTTGGGGGCGAACGCCGGTTGGCACCGATGGGAGATTTGCCTGAATCCAAGGACGCGCGGTGTAACGAGCCAGGGGACGTTGGGGGCCGATCACGGTTATCGTCTGGGGATCGGGCGCTCCCCTGGTGGCAAAGACAGCGACCCAGTTCCCGTCATCGGGCACACCATATCGCATGGCGACAGCGCGGCTATAGTGGTTGAGCACGTCGGTCGCATAGGCGCGTGTGATACGCAGGTGCGCCTTGTCCCAGCCGCCGTTGTAGGCCGCCAGTGCATAGTACAGATCGCCCTTGCCATCACGGATCGTGTGGGCCAATGCCCGAGCGCCCCAGGCGATGTTCGTCCAGGGATTCTCAAGCTCCTCGGCGCTGGGCCGCCACGAGAATGGCATAATGCCCATCAATCCAACAGCCCCGGCATAGCTGTGTTCCCACGCCCGGCCAAGCGACTCTTTCCAGATCACGGCTGCCACAAGATCTGGATCAAGATTCCGCTCCTGCGCGTATTGAAGTATGAGGGGCTCCCAGCGCTGTACATTGGCGTTCCAGTATGGGGATAGGCTGCTGTTAACGGGAGCACCGCTCTGTGCGAGGACAGAAAAAGGAGCTATGAACGATATGATCGCCGCCACCAGCGTGGCGGCGACTATTATCCGACTAGACCGCATCTTGTGTGGTTATTCCTCCACTCCACCACTGGATTCAGTGGCGGGATGGAAGAGAATATAACGGAAAGCACCACATTTGTCAAGCGTGGCAGAGGGGGGATTATGCGTGATGGAGATTGCTCTCCGAGCTTGAAGAGAAGCGGAGATATGTCTCAGATGCCTGCGATAGATCGGAGTAGAACCCCCGGTAGGCCGGCGGTAGCAGCGCCGCCAATTGGTACATGATCTCGTCCGTTATCTGCTGCCGTACTTCGTGGGTCGCTCTGGCCCCGGAACCATTCACGTAGAACGATTGCCCTACCGTGATGTGAAAGTCGGTGCGACGCAGCCGCGAGATGTTGTTCCAGAAGGACTCTCCACCGTGGGACACAACAGGCAGGATAGGAGCACCACTGCGGAGGGCCAAAAAGGCGGTGCCGGGATGTCCCCGTAGCAAACGTCCATCCCCGCTGCGGGTACCCTCAGGGGCTACAGCCATGATCCGCCCGTCGTCAAGCGCTTGGAGCGCTTGACGAAAGGCATTCATATCGGCTTCGCCGCGCTCCAGCGGAATTCCTCCCCACACGCCGATCAACAGCGGTCCAAAGATCGGGTGGTCCAGATTCTCGGCCTTGACAAAGCCGGTGACCGGACGTGGCTGGAGATGCGTGTACAGGACGGGCGCCTCGAGAAAGTTGACGTGGTTCGTGATCAGAATGAGCGGTCCTTGAGCGGGCACTCGCGCCAGCGACGTTGCGTCTACCCGGCAGATGATGCGGGTCACCTGCTTAATCGTCGAGGTGACTATCCTGTGGGTGAGCGTTTTGGACCTAGAGCGCTCTCTCTTCTCAAGATGAGGGCGTGTATAGGTGGGCGCGACCGGTGCGAGATCGTCGGTCATGCGACTGTCTCTGGCGGCAGGTAGACCATGTCGATCTGACTGGGCAGAAGCTCAATCTCCAGATGTTGGCCCTCGATGCACAGCGTCTCGCCGTCGGCGTGGGCAGGCAGCACTCCTTCCACGGCGGTGACGACCACGCGGCTGGCCTGTACCATACGGATAGGTTCCTGGCTCGCCTGTGTTCCCTTCAGGAAGTGTGGAATGAGGCCAAAGATACGCGCGCGGCTCACCTCTTGGGCGATACACAGATCGAGGACGCCGTCGTCGGGCCTCCCTTCGGGGGCCATGTAGAAACCACCGCCCAATCGCTGGCCGTTCATAATCGAGACCATCAACGCGCGTAGCGTGATGGTTTGTTCGTCATACGCGACACTGGCCAGCGGAGCCTTGTAGTAAAGAAAGACGGTCTTGAGCACGGCGACGATATAGGAGGGGAATCCAGACAGCCAGGTCAGCTTGACGGCTTCGAAGCCGACAACGGCGTCAAAGCCGATGCCGACGCCATTGCCAAAGTAGCGTCCGTCCGGATAAAGCCCTCCGACGACCCGTCCTACATCGATTGTACGCCTATCTCCTTGGGCCAGGGCGCGGCACCCGGTCTCCAGGTCAGTGGGGATACCCATGCTATAGGCGAAATCGTTGCCCCGGCCGACGCACAGGATGCCCATGGCAGACTCGCCTGCGCCCGACTGTTTAGCCCGCATCAGGCCGTTGAGCACCTCATTTGCGGTGCCATCGCCGCCTACCGCAACCACTACGTCGTAGCCGGATTCGGCGGCCTCTTGCGCCAGGTCAGCGGCGTGCCAGGGGCGTTCGGTGCGAACGAGGTCAAACGCCAGCCCCAAGTCGTCCAGGGCTTGTTCGATCTGAGGTATCGCCCGACCGCCGGTGCCCCTGCCAGCGGTCGGGTTGACGATGATTCTGTGTCTGGATGTCAAATGTAAAATCTCTCCGGGTCTATTTCCTCCCGCAAAAGGCGCAATTCTTCAGCGGTCGGTGGCTTATTGTACCCTACTTGGTCGGGAATGACCAGTTCAAAGCTTGTGTTCCCGATCACCTGTTCCACCGTAACGCCAGGGTGGGTGGACAAGAGCCGCATACGCTTTGTCTCCGGCTCAAAGTCCAAGAGCGCCAGTGTGCTCACGACCCGGTAGGGGCCGGTTCCAGGCGGAAGCCCTGCCTCATTGCGAGCGCCCGGGCCGGTCAGGTACCCAGGTGTGGTCACAAAGTCTACCTGCTGGACAAAACGGCGTTTGTCGTGGCGCATAATGATGATCGTGCGCCAGCAGAGGGATCCCACGTCGTTACCACCACCAGAGCCGGGGAGCCGCACTTTTGGCGGATGGTGTTGGGGGCCGATGATGGTCGAGTTTAGGTTGCCATAAGCGTCGATCTGCGCTCCGCCGAGGAATCCAAAGTCGATAAAGCCACGCGTGGCGGTTTCCATAATGTCGCAGATGCCTGAGGCCGCCACACCCTGGTAGAAAGTGCGGCTTTCTCCGACCGCCCGGGGTAGCTTGTCCAGGCGTGCGCCCGTTCCTCCAAACTCAAAGATGGGGACGAGATTGGGGGCGTGCATCTTTTGCGCCAGACTTGCGGCGAGCATTGGGATACCGGTCCCAATAAAGGCCGTCACGCTGTCAGGCATCTGCCGCGCCGCGATGCAGATCAAGAGTTCCGACGGATTGTACTCCAGATCGCTCATCGGCGTCCCTCCTCTTCGGCCCGCAGTTGTTGCAGCCGCTCCTGACCGACTAGTTTCAGATACCCCTGGTGGTCGGCCAGGTTGTGGATGTACTTGTTCAAGTATGCCTGGGTTCCCTCCTCCGATTTCGACGCTTCAACCCATTCGCGCAGTTGTCGTTCATCCCGGGCGTAGCAGTAGACCATCTCACCAGGATGGGATCCATAGGGTGCGTCCACCACGGCGTCTACCAGGTAGTAGGGGATGATGGTGCGGTCGGGGTGCCGACGGATCTCTTCGGTATCCACGATTTCCTCGGCGCTGATAATGAGCCGCTTGCACGCTCGCGACATCTCGAAAGCGAAACCCGAGATGCCGTCGATCTGCGCGTTTCCAAATCTGTCGGCGCGGTGGACGTGTATGAGGCCCACATCCAGGATAAGAGCCGGGATGAGGCAGACCTTCATTCCGGTGAAGGGACACGCGACCACCTTGGCGGCGCTGTACTTGAAGGTGTCGGTGCCCAGCATCGCCCGAACAGGGATAAAAGGCACACCCATCGACGCGGCCTTGAACCGCCAGGTGATGCCGCCGTTCGACCACTCGACGACCTTTTCGACCTGCCCGCTTTCCACCGCCCGTCTCAGGGCGCTGGAAACGCCAAAGACCTCCAATCCGATGTAGGTAATATCCAGGGTCTTGATCAGTCCGGCGCCAAGCCACAGGTCGAGCTCGGTCACACCCTGCCCGGCGACCCGCAAGTCCTTCTTGCCCTGTCGTACCACCTCCCGGACGAGCGTCATCGGACAGCGGACGGTGCCGTAGAGTTCTGTTCCGATGTAGCAGCCGTCGGTGACAAAGCGAGAGATTGCCTCAGCATCCGTCATCACCTTGTCCACCAGTGCCCGGGATTTCTTGTCCCGGTTCCATTCGCGGAAGCCGTCTAGATCGGGAGGCTGGATCATCTCCCCGATTCCGGACTCTATGACGTGCAACTTGGTACCTCCTCGTGCGTGTTTCTAGGTCTTTTCAGTCTCGTCAGCGATTTCCGGAGCCTTTTGTTTCTTCAGCGCTTGCCTGGCGCCGTGGGCATAGATTGAAGTGGGCAGTGTGTCGATCGCCGTGTTAAAGTGGCGGATCGCTTCCGCCTCACGCCCGGTGCGCCGGCAGGCTAGCCCCAGATTGTAGTAGCCAGCGGCCAGATACTTGGCCGCTGGCCGCACGTCCTCTTCGGCTAATGCCTCGGTGAGCGTGGCGTACGCGGCCTCCGGTTCCTTCATGCGCAACTGGGCCACGCCACGATTGATAAGCACAATCTGATGACTGACCGCGTCGGAGCCCAGATGCAGAGCGACCTCGTATATACTGAGCGCCTGCGCGTACTGTCCTCTGGAGGTGGACCAGTTGCCCAAGTCGACCAGGAGGCGTACCCGCATGGTGACCATATATACGACGATCAGGAAGAGCACGGGAGGTACTGGTACAGAGGCGAGGGGGAGCAGGGCTCCGATAACCGATATGACCAGTCCCTCGATGGCGAAGCGAGTGGATAGACCCTGCCGGCGTAGGAATGACAGTGCTCCAAAGCCAAGCAAGTATAGCAGGCCGATCAGCAGGTTTATCAGGGAGGGATGCATAACCTGCCCCTTGGTTTCACGATTTATGATCTGGGTCGACTAGGTACTTGTTCAAAAACAACTCCGTGCTTCTATGGCTGTTTTGCGTCTGATTCCTGCGCCAAAGTGCGAAGTGATTAATGAACAAGTGCTAGGCAAACAAGTAGCCGGCAGTGCGCTCCAGCATATCGACGCCGCGTACCTCCTGATCAAAGAGAGGCACGATGGCGCGCACGTCGGAGAAGCTGCTCCAGATATCTTCCATATAGGCATCCTGCATGGCGACCCGGTTCCGCACGAAATCGGGAGCGCCTTCGTCCACTGTGTCTTTATCAATCAGCAGGTTCACCACCACGCCGCCCACGGGAATACCAAACTCCTCGAACCAACTGATAAAACGCTTGATGACGGCGATGGGCAGGGCCTCTGGTAGAGTGATAAAGAAGAATGCGGTCTTGTCTTCGTCGGTGAGCAAATCCTTGGCTCGCTCCATCCGACTACGGAAGCTCAGCAGGTATTCCATCAAGGGATCCTGTTGCTTTTTCTTGCTGTAGGACAAGAGCTCCTTCAGGGACTTGGCTTCCTCTCGACTCTGCATCATCTTGTTTACCCACATGCCATACACGCTCGACATACCCAATAGGCGCCGGGCGTTGGCCGTGGGCGCGGTGTCAAAGACATAGGCATCGTACCGGTCCTCGAACATGAGGTCGATCATGTTCTCGAACATTGCCGACTCCTCAAAGGCCGGGTTCATGGTGGCTGATTCCACGAACTCGTCGGCCTTGGTCT
>CAYUIS010000093.1:0-20167 GCA_964444825.1 uncultured Anaerolineales bacterium
TCTGGTAGAATCTTATCACGTCCTGCATCTCAATGACATCCATTTCAAGCCTCCTTGATTTGATTTTTACTTCTTGACCGCTACAGTGCTCGCAGCGCATCGATTGGCTCCATCCGGGCCGCGAACCAGGCTGGGTAGAGCGAGGCCAACAGCGTGATGATCAGGCTCGCAAGAGACAACTGTACCATCTCTGCTGGCGCGAAGCGCCCGTAGATCGTCTCGCCGTAGGCCATCTCGGCGGTGGCGACACTGGCCATCTCGCCCAGGTGCCAGCCCTCCGTTGCCAGGTAGTAGACGCCGAGCGATCCCAGAAGGAGTCCCAGAACAACGCCAATCATCGCCAGTGTACCGGCCTCCAGCACGAACATTGTCAGAACCTGACGCCCTTTCATCCCTAGCGCGGCCAGGATCCCCATCTCCCGCGTGCGTTCAAAGACAGACATCAGCAGCGTGTTGGCGATGACGACGGCAACCACCGCCAGCACCACCAGGTACATGAGGTTCATGATCCCCATCGACATTTCCACGGCCTGCAGGATCATCTGGTTGAGGTCGTACCAGGTCAGCACGTTCAATCCAGACGCACGCAGTGCCAGAGCAACCACGTCGGCGTCGTCCTTTTGGTTGAGCAGGATTACGATCGCACTGGCGCGCTCTCCGGCTCGCGTGAAGGTCTGCGCCTTGGACAGTGGCATGAACAACGTGATCTCGTCGTAGGCTGGGGTGCCGGTGTCATACAGACCGCGAATGGTGAATATCGCCTCGTCCGGCTGCTCATCAGAGGTATTGACCAGCAGTTTGATATGGTCGCCGGCGCTCACCCCAAGGCTTTCGGCCAGCCTCCGGCCGATGAGGACACCGCTCCGGTCGTCGGGGGCGAGGAACGCGCCGGCGACCAAGCCCTCTCGGAACGGTGCGCTCATCTCTGCGAGTGGGTTGATGCCGAACACCCGCACGCCGACCGATTCGTCGCCGGTGGCCAGTATGCCGCTGGCCCACAACACCGGCGTCGCCGCTCGCACCTCCGGGAGATCCTGCGCCTGCGCGACCAACCCCTGGGGGTCATCCAACAGATCCTCCCATTTCAGGCTGACCTTGTCCTCGTCATAGGATTCCTCACGCACCTGCACGTGGCCGCTCTGTACGCGGATGTTGTTCTCAATAGTGCCCCATACCGACCCCTCCATCAAGCCGCTGATCAGGACGAGCAGTCCCAGTCCCAGCGCCACGGCTACCAGGGTCAATCCGGAGCGTCGTTTGTTGCGCCCCAGGTCACGGATTGCCAGTTTCCATAGTCTGAACATAACATCCTCCAAATCTTTGTCTTGTACTGCGTATTCCACAATATGCTACACGTAGTGGAGTGCCTCGGCCGGCTCTCTCTTTGAGGCCTGCCAGGCCGGGTAGAGTGCGGCCAACGCTGCGATGATGGCGACGGTCAGTGCTCGTTGTATCAGCAAGTCGATCCCGACGTGGAAGTAGATGCGCCCACCCAGCAGTGCCGCAAGCTCGGTGTACTCGGCAGACTCGGCCGCCCATTCGAGGCCCACTTGCCCATAATAGGCGTTAACCAGTCCGCCCACCGCGCCGCCAGCCAGCGCGCCCAGCAGCCCGATCAACACACCCTCCAGCAGGAACAGCACCACAATCTCCTGCCGCTTGAGCCCCATCGCCGCCACGATGCCGATTTCGCGGGTTCGCTCAAAGACCGCCATCAACATCAGGTTGAGGATTCCGACGCCGGCGATGAGGAGGATGATCAGCCCAAATATGCCCATGATCTGGTCCTCCATCTCCATCGACTGTTTTGTCGTGGGATCCAGTGTGTCCCAGGCATCCACCTCGTAACCGGGCAGGGCGGCCTGAAGCGCCTGGACGACTGGCGGTTCCTGTCCCACGTGTTCGAGAAAGATGGCCACCTCGGTGGCCTGGTCGCGCAGGTCAAAGAGCGTCTGTGCCTCTGCCAGCGAGACGTAGACCATCCGTTTTTCCACTTCGGCCATGTGTATGTCATAGATGCCGACGATGGTCATCGTGCGGCGACGCATCTGCTCGTGGGTGGCGCGCCCTACCAACGATATCCGGTCGCCCACCGTTACCTCCAGGTTCCTGGCGAGCGCCTGGCCGATGAGGATGACGTCCTCGTCGGCGGGCTCCAGGTAGCGGCCTTGGACGACGTTCTCCGCGACCAGGCTCACTGTCCCCTCCCGCTCTGGCTCGATGCCGGTGATGACGATGGGGAAGGTCCCCTCGCGGCTGGAGACCATGCCGCCGGTCTCTATGCGCTGCGACGCTGCGATCACATCTGGCGTGGCCAATGCCGCCTCTACGGCCGCGTCGGCGTCGGCCAGGGGCAGCAGCGGCATGCGCTTAGCCTTTTCCCGGTAGCCCGGCGCGTGCACCTGCACGTTCCCGCCCTGGAGCTTTACGGTGTTGCCGTAGATGGCCTGCTTCGACCCACCCATGAGCCCGTCGAAGAAGAGCATCAGCGCCAGCCCCAGGGAGATGGCGATCACTGCGATCACGGTGCGCCGCCGGTTGCGCCAGACGTTGCGCCACGCCATTCTCAAAAGTTTTCCCATTATAGACCTCCTCGTTCTACATATGACTGCGAATCTCGTTTGTTTTTCTCTGGCTCGATCTGGGCAACAGAGATCACCGCCAGATTCAAGTCCCAGATCTTGGACAGGATGCCACGCAGTTTGGCCTGGTCGGCAGCAGCGATGGTCAGCGTGGTGATCGGCGGGCTATCGCGTTCGTTCTCACACACGATCGTCATGCCGTTGAACCAGTCTGACCAATGCTCGTCGAGCCGTCCTTGCACTCTGATCTGATATAGAACCTGGTTTGGGACGGGTCCCTGATTGGATCGCTTCATTGACAACTCCATCTAATCGGAAGTGACCGGCCTGTCCCCCTGGCAGAAGGGCCGCCGTTGGCAGGCAGGCCAGTTGAATCTTGCGGTCATAGTGTAGCTGCAAAGGGGTATTAGCCGCAACGGGCAAAAGTATTATGCTGGTATTATTCTGATCTAGAGAGGGGTTCTTAAGGGGTTGATGGCAGTATGCCCAATGTTCTGGCTTTGGCAACCGCCTGCGTCCGGCTATGGACGCCGAGTTTGCCGTAGATGTTGTAGGTGTGTACCTTTACTGTGCTCATTGACAGGAAAAGCTTCTGGGCGATCTCTCGGTTCGAGAGCCCTTCCGCGATGAGCTGGAGCACCTCGCGCTCGCGTTCGCTCAAGGGTTCGACCATATCCGCTGGCATCTCTCGGGATGAGTCTGCTGCTTCCGATGTAGGGAACGCCGCCAGCAGTCTACCGGCATACGCCGGCGCGATCCCCTGTGCGGCAGCCTGATAGAGCAGCTCTGCCATCCCTGGTCCCTTTTCGACAAACGTGCGCACAAAGCCTCCTGGCTCGGCAATGGAAAGGGCTCGCTCCAGGGCAGCCAGTGCCTGGGCGACGTTTCCCTGCGCCTGGAGCGCCAGCGCCTGGATGGCCGAGACCTCCATGCAGTACGCCACCCACCCAGCATCCTCCGCCGCCCGGAGCAGCGACCTCAGCACGCTGAACGCTTCCCCGGGGCGACCTTGAGCAACGCGGGCCAGAGCCATTGTGGCGTATTCGGAAAACCGGTAGAGTGAATGGGCAGTCCTGATCTCCTCTTTCAGCGTCTCCAGGCTGAGGTCTTTGTCCAGCCTGCGCTCCTCGATCCAGCGCGCTACCGCCTTGATGTTGCCTTGCGCGATCCAGAGACGTGCCCGGCATAGATCCACGCCGATATCGTCCACCTGCATGGCGTCGAACTTTTCCGCCAACCGCTGGGCCGTTTGGACGGCTTCAATAGCGCCGCGTTTTTCCCCTTGAGACTGTCTGACGCGAGCCAGGCCAGTATAGCCGCTGATCGCTCCAGCCTCTCCCCATTTCTCGGCCAGCTCGATGCCCTCAGTGAGATGGCGGGTTGCTGCCTCGAAATCATATCGTTCTGACTCCAAGCGGCCCAGTCCGATAAGCGCTACACCGGCGATCGGTTGACGCTGTCCTTGATCATCCGTGGCTATGTCCACTGCCTGTTTATAAAGCGCTTCGGCTTCGTTTATCTTTCCCTGTAACATAGATAGCTCAGCCAGGTGGCATCGCGCCAGTACCGAGATTGTGAGATTGCCCGTTTTCTGGCTGACTCTGACGGCCTCTTCGAATACTCGAGTGGCGGGCTCAACCTCGCCGCTGTAGAGATGGGCGAGGCCCAGGAATCCGGCGACAAAGCTGCGGAAGAAGAGGCTTTCTTCTGGCAGAAGCTCAAGCGCCCGCTGGGCCAGTTTTGCACTCTGCTCTCTTTCCCCCCGGTAGACGGCGATCAACGCGCGAAATGCAGCTACGTCACCGGCGATAGAGCGATCCACATCCGCCTCGACGGCCTTCTGCACACGGGACTGGGCGATGTCCAATGGTTGACCGCCAAAAACCATCGCCAGGGCCTGGTAGATGCACAGGCGGGGCCGAGTGCGCAGCAGGTCCTCGGGCAGGGCCTCCACCCAGCGCAGGAGTGTGGCGAACTCGCTGCGCAGCATAGTGGATTCTGCCGCTTGCTCGACCAGGTTTGCAGCCCGTTCTGCGTCACCCGCGGCCATCGCGTGATCTATCGCCTCGGCGATCAGGTCGTTATGCTCGTACCATGCACACGCCCGGCCGTGGTATAGAGTCACCATATCCGGTTGCGCCTGGTGCAGGCGGTGCTGCAACAGGTGGGCAAAGAGATGGTGGTAGCGGTACCAACGTCGTTCGTTGTCCAGGGGGACGACAAAGAGATTGTTGCGTTCGAGATATTCCAGGATCTCTTGACCAGAGGCGGGGGGTCTGGGGAGCTGGGGGGCAGAGGTGTCGTCGTCCCTCTTGCTCCACTGCTCCGCTGCACTCTTGCCTAGAACAGCGTCGCACAGGGGGCCGGTCAGGCGGTCTAGAATGGAGGTTTGCAGCAGAAAGGCCTGCACGCTGTCCGGCTGGCGATGGAAGACTTCTTCGACCAGGTAATCCAGGATGTACCGGTCGCTGCCTGCGAAGGCGCGGATGAACCCGGCGACATCCTCCTGGTTTCGCATTGAGACCGCCGCCATCTGCAAGCCCGCGATCCATCCTTCGGTGCGGGCTTCCAGCGCGGCCACGTCTTCTGGAGAGAGGTTCAGACCCACACAAGTGTTGAGAAAAGCCGCCGCTTCGTCGTGCGTGAAGCGCAGGTCGGGCTGGCGCAGTTCAGTCAACTGGCCCCGCCCGCGTAGTCGTGCTATAGGCAGCGGTGGGTCGGCGCGCGTGGAGAGCACCAGATGCAGTTGGCGCGGCTGATTGTCCAACAGGAACGTGATGCCTTCGTGAATGGATTGCGCCTCGATCTCGTGATAGTCGTCCAGAACGAGAACGTAGGAGTGACTCTCATGGTCGTGCTGGGAGACGGCTGCGATGTCGTTGATCAAAGCTGCCAGCACCGCTTCCATCGGCGGTGGCTGGGGAGATTGGAGCATAGCCAGGGCGGACTCCCCGACGCCTGTCTCGCTGAGGCTTGGAATCGTCTGCAGCGCGGCGACAAAGTATACCCAAAATCGCGTTGGGTCATTGTCGCCCTCGTCTAGCGACAGCCACGCGACAGGCCACCCGGTGGTAGTGGTCCACTCGCTCAGTAACGTCGTCTTACCAAAGCCAGCCGGGGCGGAGATGAGGGTCAGCTTGCGGGCAAAGCGGCCGCTTTGCCCTGGCAACCCCGCGTTCAGTTCCTTGATCAGGCGGGAGCGCGTGACCATCTCTGGCCGGACAGGGGGTATATACAGCTTGGTGGTTAGGATCGACGCAACCATTGCTTCTCTTACACCGTCCGCCGCGAAAGCATATGGTTTAGGATCATCTCGATCTAGGCGTTAGTGTCACAACTACTTGTGTATTATAGCATGGTTTCCGTTTTTTGTCATTGGACAGATGTCCATTTCTTCAGATCGCCCAATAGCAGGACAGCCCAGTCACATCAGCAGGGTCTCCTCATAACACAGGCGAATCCGGTCACGATGTTTTTGACTCCCTCCACCCCAGCTCTTTGGCCGGATTAACAAATTGGCGATCTTCTGATACAATACTGGTAATCAACATGTGCTACGAGTTCGCAAAGTTGAGAACCTTTGAGTACAGAGAGGTGGATAGTTGAATCGTCAGCCTTTGGATTTACACGCCGGCCCGCTGACCTCGGTCGTTCGAGCCGCCCGCATCTATTCCAACGTGGTCAGCCCTCCGGTTGTAACTGTCTTGCTGGGTTTTTCGATCGCGTGGGTGGATTCGCCGTTCTGGACTGGACTGATGTGGGCCATCCTGTATGGTCTTTTGGTCAGCCTGCTTCCGCTCGGCATCGTCCTCTATATGCTCAAGACCGGCCGCATCAGCGATTTGCATATACACAATCGGAATGAACGGCACATCCCCTACCTTGTCTCGTTTGTCGGCACTGTCATTGCGTTGATCGTCGCCCACGTGTTCGGCGGATCGCAATTGCTGCGCTCATTATTGGTGTGCAACATCGTCGGACTGGCATTTCTGGGCTTTATCAACGCTCGTTGGCTGATCAGCAATCACACAGCCTCCGTTATGCTGGCAGCCGTGTTTTCTGGCTTTGTATTCGGACATACGGTAAGTGTTGCCTTGACGCCGGTGGTTGGCCTGACCTTTCTGGCAAGACTGGTTCTGCGGCGACACACGATCGCCCAATTGGTCGCTGGTTTGCTGGTAGGGGCGGCCCCGGTCCTAGTCCTTGCCAATCTTGGATACATCGGTTAGAATTCTCGCTCGTATTGCTCGTCACGCCTGTGTCCGAGTCTGAGATCGGACTGCTGCGCGTTTCGACGGACTAGGGGGAATATGCCCGCCACTGAACAGAGACCAAACATCGTCTTCATTGTCCTCGATACTCATCGCCTCGATCGCCTGGGTTGTTATGGCTACCCACGCGGTGTTTCTCCCAATCTAGATGCCTTTGCCCAAGGCGCAACCATTTTTGATAGCGCTATCTCACCTGCTCAGTGGACGATTCCGGCCCATGCCTCCCTCTTTAGCGGTGAACCTGCCAGCATTCACATGACGGTGCAGTCAGGGGATATTCTGGATGCTCGTTTCCAAACATTGGCTGAGCGTCTACGGGCGAGTGGCTATCGAACGATAGGGTTCTGCAACAACCCCCTGGTGGGTGTGATCAACAATGGATTAAGGCGCGGCTTTGAGACCTTTTACAACTATGGTGGCGCGATTCCGTCCGTGCCTCCTAGGGCGGCCAGGCGGGTGTTTGCTCCCTTCAGCAAGTTGTGGGCGTTCTACACCCAGATGCTGCGCCGGATCGCATATCCAATTCAGAATGCTTTTGCCAACTCTAGTCAGATCTTTCAGGCGGCTCTACGTCCTTTTTGGGTGCCTTTGTGGACCCGCGTCGCAAACTTTAAGGGTGATACGGCCCGTTCCATCCGGGACGTTGCCGAGTTCGTTGGGCAGCAGATGGAGGTGGGCGACACGAGGCCCTACTTTTTGTTCTTTAACCTGATGCAGACACATCTCCCATTCCGCCCGCCTGAGAGCTTTGTACGGACCTTTGCGCCGCGTTGTTTAGAGGACCGTGCAGCCCGTGGGTTTATGCGCACCTTTAACAAACATGCGGTACGCTGGGTGACGCCGATGGAAGTGCCGCTATCTGATCTGGAATCACAGACGCTGAGCGACATGTACGACGCCGAGGTGGCGTATCAGGACCATCTGCTTGCCGAGTTACTCGCTGTCCTGAATGAACCAGAGCACCTCGCCAATACGATGGTGATTTTGGTATCCGATCACGGTGAGATGCTGGGCGAGCATCAGTTGATGGGACATGCCTTTGGCGTCTACCAAGAGTTGATTCACGTGCCGCTGGTCATCCGGTTCTCCGGACAGACGGAGGGTCGGCGCGTCACGGATCCGGTGTCCACCACCAGGCTGTTTCACACGGTACTGGAGGTCGCCGGTGTGGAACAGTACCAAACGTTCTACAGTCCGGCTGTGGACGTCAGGAGTCAGAGTCTGGCCCGTGAAGCCAGCAATGCTGGCAGGTCACAGCGGGCTGTCTTTAGCGAAGCCTACGCGCCTGAGTATGCGCTTGGCATCGTGGAATCTCGTGTACCGAATATGATCGAGCGATCACACTGTCGAGCCACACACTGGGCGGTGTATGACGGATGCTACAAGTTGATCCGGGTCGAGAATGTCCACGACCAACTGTTCGCGCTAGATGTCGATCCGTCTGAGATGTTTGGCCTGGAGCCGGGCGCGGAGGATGGGTGGCGGCGACGCTTGGTGGCTCACCTGGCACGCTTCAATGAGAAAGTGGGGGCACGCAGGCCAGAGAATTGGACCCGGCAGAAGACGAACCTGGATAATGAGGTCGTGCGGCAGCGTTTGCGAGACCTGGGTTACCTCGAGTGAGCGGTCGCCACCTTGGGTGCCAAATCGGGTGGTACGACCGAACATCATATTTCCGGAGTTGAGTAAATGATCGATCCAGTGGCTTTCACCATACCCATCGTCAACATCGCGATCCGCTGGTATGGTATCATCATGATCACTGGCATTCTCGTTGGTGCCTGGATCACGGTCCGCGGGGTGCAGCGAGCAGGAGAGAACCCGGATCACGTGTGGGATGCTCTTGTGTGGGCTATTCCGGCCGGTATCATCGGAGCGAGACTGTGGTACGTGGTCAATGACATCCTGGGTGGAGGCTCTTACTATCTGGAGCATCCTGTCAGCATCATCAACATACCCGAGGGAGGGCTTCATTACTACGGTGCTCTGCTGTTCGGTGGGGTGGCGGCCTATGCCTATGTTCGGCGTCACAAACTGGATATGAGATTGTTCCTGGACTCGGTCGCGATGGCCTTGCTGATCAGCCAGGCCTTGATCCGCCCGGCCAACTATATCAACCAGGAACTCTACGGCCCGCCTACAGATCTGCCCTGGGGTATTTCGATCAGTCCCCCGTTTCGAAGGCCCCCTTGGAACGACCTCAGTCTCTATCCAGTGGAGACGACGCGCTTCCATCCTGCTTTTGCGTACGAGATGGTATGGAACTTGATGGCGGCTGGTCTGTTGTTCTGGGTATCTCGTCGCTTCTCCGGCAAGTTGCGACCAGGGGCAAAGTTTGCGGGCTGGCTGATCCTGGCTGGTGTCGGTCGTGTGCTTCTTGAGTGGTTTCGGCCGGATCAGCCCCGCGTGCCAGGGACGGATATCAGTTATACCCGCATCGTGGCAGCTCTGATGGCTCTAGTTGGTGTGGTATGGCTCCTGGTCAGATATGAGGTGCTGCGTTTGCCTTTCCTATCCCCGGGATCGACTTCCTACGAAATTGCGCCATCAGAGCCCGCCGATTCTGATTCCCCAGAAGAATCGGTTTGAGTGTGTTCCCCATTGGAGCTACCGATTCGCTGAGCGCACAATCAGCGGTAGGTATGCTTTTCGTTCGGTTGCTGGATTCAGGTCCAGGTGCCACACCTGCCAATTGTCCCACGTTATCTCGTTCGACATTCGCTGTTCGTCTACGGTGAAACGAACGACCTTGCCTGGTGTACCGCAGCCGGTCGCCCCCAGACCGTCAGAGAACACGTGCACCACGTAGCCGATCTGTCCGCTGATGTCTCGCGATTTGCCTTGACCACACGGCGCGTCGCCTATCCAGGCACCGATGGTCATACCTGCGGTGGGTGTAAAGCCCTCTCCCGGGAGTATCGTGCCATAGAAAGTGGAGGGGGGTTCGGGTAGGCCCTGGTCCGCCTCACCTGCCATGTTCGCTCCCGCCACCCCGGTCTTCAGGTGGAGGGTGATGCTATCAGAGGCATTGATCCAATACCCCTTGCCGAACTCTAGCACACCGAGGCTGTTGCCCCAATCTGGCATCGTGACGTCATAGATTCTCCAGGGATCGTTCGTGTCGTTGGCTTCAAATCCATAGACCGTGGTGTAAACGCCCTGGATGGAGATCAAGGCTTCTGTAACCCGCCGTGTGGCGTACACAGGATAAGAGATCAGGTTCCAGCCGGGCCCGTACAGTGGTATCTTGACGCTGGCCATCAACGCGTACACGCCCTGCCCCTGGCTGGGGGCCGACACCAGATTGTAATAGGTATCGAGGATGGTATCCAGAGCTGACCAAGAGGAACCATCCCAAAAGTAGAGCAAGAGGTCGGCTTCGTTGGCCCCTGCCACCAGGACGTCGTTGCTGAGGTACTGGATGGAGGCAGAGCCGGCAGGGAGGGTGAAACCTGAGGAGGCGACCAGGTTGTAGCCTTGACCGATGAGGGTACGGCCGGGGGGCAAGGGAGGAAGGCCAGCCATACCCTGGATGGTGAAGAAGGTGCCGGTGATGAAATCGATGGGGTTCTCGGTGAAAAAGATCATCTGACCGTCGGGAGACAGGATGGGTGCACCTGCGCCACGGAACATGCCACCCGCGCCACGGAACATGCCACCCGCGCCACGGAACATGCCGCCTGCGCCGCGGAACATACCGCCTGCGCCACGGAACATACCGGGGTTGCCGCCGATGGTATAGGCGATGATGGTCTCGCGCCGGGGGCTGGTCTCGGTCGCCGGTTCCTCGACCCAAAGCTGGATGTTGCCGGACATGGCAGGGTAAGCGAGCTCGAGAGTGCCGGAGTAAGCGTCGTCAGTTGGGAGGAGGGTAATGGGGTCCTGGCCGTAACCGAGGTCGGGGAAGACGCGGGCGCGGAGAGGGAAGGAAAAGGAGACAGGATTGGTGACGTTGATGGTGAGCGTGGTGGAGTTGATGGGGGTAAGGGTGATGATGGGGTTCCAGTTGGCATCCTGACGCATTGCCAGGCGGTCGTCGCCGGGATCGATGGTCTCACATCCAAACTGGGCCATTGGGCGGTCAAAGACGCACAGGCGATCGTCGACTTGAGCGCCACGGGCGATGATGCGGTTCTGGCCGCCGAAGGGGCTGCCAAGATTGACCACGTACTCATCGCGCAGCAGATAGGCACGACCCTCCGAGGAACTGGCTCCTCCACCCTCATAGTCTATGTAGAAGGTGGGGTCCACCAGGGTATCGGTGGGGGTGTAGGGGTTGTGGATGTGGATGTGAGCGAAATCAAAGGGCATGGTGCTGGGCCCTGCATTCGTCGCCGTTGGCGAGATCAACCACTGGTACCAGAGCTGCATGGTCTCCCACTCGTTCCTGCCGAGGGTCTGTTCGGGGAGTGTGTTATGGCAGTAGGTCTGCCAGTAGGCTTCGTCGGCGATGAACTCGGTGTTATCGGGCCTGTCGTAGAGGTCGCCCATGGCACTGCCCTGACAGGTATCGACCGAGATCAGGTTGCCGGTATCATCCATACCCAGATAGACGTCGTCGTGGAAGAGCAGGTAGTGGCTGAGTTCGTGGGCCAGGATGATGGCCCAATCATCGCCCAGTGACTGGCCCGGATTGCCGTAGCGATTCCAGGCTGAACCCATCGTGACCTGGCCAGGGCTGTAGCGGATGGTATCGGTAGGTATATCGTGGTCGGGGTCGATTGTATCGGTTGTGACGATGCCGCCCTGGATGGCAAAGGGGCGCAGGCGATTGTTTGCCTTGATCACCACGTGGCTGTAGACCCACTCATCGACATTCTGAAAGACCTCAATATCGCCAAGCGCGACCTGCCCATTGCTAAAGTCGTAGAGATACTCGGATGCGCGCTGCAGGTCGAACTGGAGCTGCTCCAGGTACGCAGTGTCTTTGTGCGCATCCCATTCCAGCGACATGCTCAGGTTGAAGAGGATGAGAGGGTTGCTGGCGGACACGGTCAGGGTCTGGACACCGCTGGCGGTCACGGTGTAGGCATCTACCCCCATAACGGTTGGCGTGCCGCTGGTATAGTACACTGTGTAGGACTCTGTCCACGTGATAGGGAGCATAGCCAGAAGCCGATCGCCTTCATCCAACTGTGATCGCCCCTGCAAATAACCCTGTAGGTCAGTGTGGAAGGGGTTTCCTGCGCTGTCGGCGATCAGGGAGCCGCCGGACGATTGGCCAGCCGGCAGACGATAGATGATGGCGTCCGCGGTGGGCACCGTGCCACTCATCACGCGCACCTGCGTGCCCCGCACGCGGAAGGGAAAGGTCTGCGAACCATAGCTGCCGTACAGATAGGGTCCAGGGGTTGAGTTGGCCGCGTGGGTGATGACGGGCACCGCCACCAATCGGAAGACCACGTTATCGCTCTGGCCGAAGAAACCACTGCCAAAGACGTCCCAGTTGTACGTGTAGGTTGCCGTCGTGACCAGGTTCGCAGTGACTGTACCGCTCGCAGCCGCCGCGGGGAACCAGCGCCCACCGCCATCGGGTGAGTAGAAGGCGCGCACAACCTTGACCAAGTCGCCCTGTGGATCGGACAGGGTGTAGGTGATGGGAATGCTAGATCCAGACCAAATCTGTGGATCGGAGTAAAGGTCTGCATTCGATCCGGGCCGGGCCAGGCTGACCACGGGCACAGAACCGGGGAGCGAGCGCCCGTCCCGTGTGTTGAGGAGTAGGGCATCACCTGCGGCCAGGTCGAGGTCGCCGTCACCATCCACATCTCCCCAGGCAACGGAGTAGGCGCTGATGCCCGCGTCTGCCGACCACACGGCGCGACCGACGAGTGTTCCATCGTCGTTTCGGTACATCCGGACGCGCTGGCCACCGGCCGCCAGGTCGAGATCGCCGTCGCCATCATAGTCTCCCCAAGCGACACAGTATCGATATTGACCGTCACTATCAACCGACGACCAGACAGCGCTGGGTGTTAGCGCCCCGCCGTCGTTACGATATAGCCGGTTGAGCGTGCCCCCGGTCGCCAGATCGAGGTCGCCGTCGCCGTCATAGTCACCCCATGCGACACATCGTGTATAGTCGGTCTCACTGGTGGAATAGACGGCACCGGCGGTTAGCATGCCGCCATCGTTCCGGTATAGCCGGTCGGGACCCGACCGGTTACCTGCGGCCAGGTCGAGATCGCCGTCGCCGTCCACGTCGCCCCAAGCGAGGCTCTTTGTATAGTCGGCTTCAGCGGTGGTGTACACGGCGTTGGCGGTCAACGTCCCGTCGTCGTTGCGGAAGAGAAAGTTGTGCAGAGGTGCCGAGCTACCTTCCAAGCCTACCGCCAGGTCGAGGTCGCCGTCGCCATCATAGTCGGCCCAGGCCACACTCGCAGGCTCGTATGTCGGGAGGGTGAATACGGCACTGGCAGTGAGAGTCGCGCCCTCGTTATGGTACAACCGCCGGCCACTTATCAGGTCTAGGTTGCCATCGCCATCATAGTCACCCCAGGCCACGCCGAAGGTGTATACAGCTTCGGTGGGCGAATAGACAGCCCTGCCGGTGAGTGTCCCGTCGTCATTACGGTACAGCTTGTCGTTCGGAGGAATGTAGGCATTCCCTGCGAACAGGTCGAGGTCCTCGTCGCCGTCGTAATCGCCCCAGGCCACGCTGAAAGTGTCGTCGTCATCGGCGGGTGACCAGACCGGTGTGGTGCCCAGCGTCGCGCTGTCGTTAGAATATATCCGGTTAGGTTGGTTCTGGTTCCCGATAGCGAGATCAAGGTCGCCGTCGCCGTCCACGTCGCCCCAGGCAACGGTATAGACACGGTCGTCCAGGGATGACGACCAGACGGTGCTGGTGATAAGTGTGCCGCCATCGTTGCGATACAGCCGAACGGTATACGGCGGGGTTGTGGTTCCCCCGACGAGGTCGAGGTCACCGTCGCCGTCATAGTCACCCCAGGCCATTGTTCTGCCGGCGCCGTCGGTGATTGTCTGATCGCCGGTCAGAATTCCGCCATCGTTGCGGTATAGTCGAATTTCCCCTCCTCTTCCTACGGCCAGGTCGGGGTCACCGTCGTTGTCATGGTCGCCCCAGGCTATGACGTCAACGTTGACCACAGGAATGGTCTGGGTGGCGGTCATCGTGAGTGCCCCGTCGTCGTTGCGGTATATCAAGACTTTCCCAGGCGGTCCATAAGGTATCGCCGCAACTCCCACGGCGAGATCCAGGTCGCCGTCGCTGTCCACATCTCCCCAGGCCACGCTGTGGGTGAAGCTGATCTCAGTTGTGGAGTAGGTGGCTGTCGTGGCAAGTCTTGTTCCGTCATTGTGGTACACGTGATCAGGTCCCGTACCGTTCCCAGCGGCCAGGTCGAGGCGACCGTCGCCGTCCACGTCGCCCCAGGCCACATTCCAGGTGGGCTCGTCCTCTGTCGAGGACCAGTCCGCGCTGGCGGCGAGGGTACCGCCGTCGTTGAGATACACCCGGTTGGGATCGCCATAGTTCCCCACGGCCAGATCGAGGTCGCCGTCGCCGTCCACGTCGCCCCAGGCAACACTCCGCGTGTCGTCGTCCTCGTCTGACAACCAGGCCAGTGTCATCTGCGGCTCTGAACCTGCCACACCATCGTTGCGGTACATTTTGTTCTCGTGGCCGTTTCCCACGGCTAAATCGAGATCGCCATCGCCGTCCACGTCGCCCCAGGCGACGCTGTAGGTGGCATCCGTCTCGAGCGATGACCAGGACAGTTCGAAGGGGCCATCGCCAGAGGCATAAGCCGGGGTTGCTCCCACGATACCGCAGACAAGCATCAAGCCGCCAATGACCACAAGCACCAGCAACAACCATCGTGCTGGGTGACACAAAACTGAGGTGTCAATGACTGTCTGCGAGAGCGGACTGCCGAGGCGGTCGGTTGACTGTGGAAGTGAGTGATTCATAGTTTCCTCCTCCTGCTTGACCTTATGCGCTGGCACGCTTATGACTCAATTATAGTATAGTCAATTAGCGTCAAAAAAGCGTCAAAAGAGGCGTGAAAACACACCCGGACCGTGCAGGAGGCGGAATACCAGCGGGGGGAGGGAATCTCTAGCTATCGAGTTCTCGGCCGGGCATCTTGTCATTGTCCTCCGATCGCCTGACCGATACTAGCACAGCACCCAAATCGTGAAGCCAGTTGAGCAGGCCAAACAACGCCGCCTGATCTGGGATTGGGCCTGCAATGATCGTTTCGCCGCTGGGATGCCGGGCGACTGTCAGATCATCGAATCTCCGAAAGCGCCGTGGGGACAGGTGACCCTCGATCCGAATCTCATAGACGTTTAGCTCGGCCTCGGCTTTCCTGCGATCCGACGAGGCCGGGCCGCGAAGGACGGGGGCGTTGGCTTTGGCCAATTGGTCTGTTCTCCTGGGTGCCCTTCCTGTGAGTGTAGCACGCGGCATGAGCACGCTAAGGAAGCTGGGTCACGAATGGTTTTTTATCCTGATGACAGATGATGTGTATCACATCACGGCCCGACGTCGCTGCCGGGGGCAAGCCGCCTCCATTCACCCACTGTCCGATCATGTAAAAGTCCCCCAGGCCGGGGATGGTCTTGCTCATCTCCTCCTTGCCCATCGTCTCGGTCGTCACCGGCCACGCCATGATCGATCCCTGCCAGTTGCCGGTGTAGCGCTCGGTCGTCACAGGAGTGGCCACATCCACCACCTCCACCTGGTCCGTGATGCCCGGGAGACGCTGCTCCAGGTGGTTGATCACGGCGATGGCGGCCTGTTGCTTCTCGGCCTCATAGTGTTCCTGATCTCCATAGAGGTCCTTCCAGTACTGGAAGTTGGACGCGAACAGGACCTCTATCACGGTCTTGCCTGGAGGGGCCATAGTGGGGTCAAGGCTATAGTTCTTTACGCTTATGTGCCTGTGCGTCTCGCCGCCGACCGTGATGGGCTTGTCCAGCAGGTGGGTGGCCATATGGGGTTCGTTCGAGAGGTCCCGGGCCACGCCCAGCGAGACCTGGACGACTGGCGGGTAGACGGACCATTCGCTGTAGCGGCTGTGGATCTCGGCGCTCGTATACTTTCCCTCCAGCATATCAAAAATGGTGGCGCGTCCATCTGCGGCAGAGATCACAATGTCGGCCCGCTGCTCCGTGCCGTCGGCTAGGCGTACGCCCACGGCGCGGTCATTCTCCACCAGGATCTTCTGCACGCGGGACCGGTAGTCGATCTCCCCGCCCAGGTCGATGTAGCGGCGCTCGATGGCCCGTGCGAGTGCCAAAGAGCCGCCGATGGGATAGGCCGCATGCCGATTGTGCATCAAGGCCAGGGTGATGAACAGCACGAACACCGGAAATGGTTGATTAAAATACAGAGAGAAGGGTAGCGCCTGGCGCAGGAAGGGATCGCTGAAGCGGGCCGCATAATCCTGGATTGAGATCCTGCTGTACCTGCCGAAAGCCCGCATAAAAGGCAGCATCTTGACGGCGATTCTAAGCCCGTCGAGCAGCCCATACAGCTCTCTTGGCTTGTCCATCGGTATGTCGAAGCGGGAAAAGAGCCGCACGCCATCGCAGAGTTCCTTGATCAACCCGGTGTCCGCGGGCGATAGTTCCTTCAAGTGCTCCTCCAGCCGGTCCGGATCGGTGTGCAGGATGAGGGTCCTCCCGTTGGTCCCTTGGATGTGCCCAAAGTCGTCGTACGTCACAAAGTCCCGTCCCTGAATCGCGCCCAGTTCCTGCCACATGCGGTGGGAGTCGATCCCAGGCCCGGAGCCAACCAGCCAGTGGATGCATCCGTCGAAGGTGTACCCATTGCGCTTCCAGGAGGTGCACAGCCCCCCGGGCAGGTTGTGCATCTCCAAGATCCGGGTTCGATAGCCGTTCATCTGGCCGTAGCATCCCGCGGAAAGGCCAGCGATACCTGCACCGATGATGATGATCGACTTGTCCATTGTTGTTCTCCTAGTTCAATATTGTGCTGGCTCGGTGCCTCGCTCTTTATCCGGCCCGAGCAAATATCACCACTTGTTCGTCTTTGTAATCAACTGCCCATCTATGTTGGGACTGAATTGCTTTGACCAAGTCGCCGTCCTCGTGCGGGTCCAGGATGATAAACTGAACATCCTCTGCGTCGAACAGATCCAGCCAGTCTGTATTTATCGTGATCTCTCCAATCTCTGGTGTCGTTTTCTCCATCGAAACAAGGCTTTTGGCGCTGCACATACCGCAATTCTCCTGACTATGAGGCTCCGCCGGTCACGCTGGATGCTTCTGTGATCGGTGCTGCTCCTGTACGTTTTTTCGCTTGCGGACGTTGAATGAATGTCTGCATTATAGCAGGCGGATAGGGGATGCGTCATCCCCCAATTGAGGATTGGGGTAGGGGATTTGTGTGGGGATTTTGGATGTGGCTAGAGCAGGTGAATTGACTTGGCGCGCTGAACCGCCTCGTGGCGGCTGTGGGCGTCGAGCTTGCCGTAGATGTGCTTGATGTGGGATCTAACCGTGCTCACCGCGATGACCAGTTCTTGAGCAATCTCGGGGGCGGAGAGGTCGGTCGCCAGCAGGCGCAGCACTTGGAGCTCCCGGTCGCTGAGGGGCTCGATCAACGACGAAGGATCAACGATGGACGACGGAGCAGTTCGTTCTTCGTCCTCTGTCCTTCGCCTCTCGCCAGAAAACGCCTCCAGCAAACGGTCCACGAACGCGGGTGCCCGATGGCGGACGTGGCGCAGCAATGGAACTAGGGCCGGTCCCTCGTCGAGAAAGGCCCGGAGATAGTCCTCAGGCGCGGCCAGTCGCAGTGTTTGTTCGAGGACTTTTGGAGCTTTTTCCTTTTCGCCCAACATCTGGGCCGCTAGAGCCTGCAGGATGTGGATGGAGATCAACTGTCGGCGGCGCCCATCCTCCCGCGCCGAACGCTCCAGGTTGTCCAGAAGCCTTTGTGCTGCCTCGGGGTGATCCTGGGCCACAAGCAGGCGGGCATGCATTTCATACTCAAGCCTACGGGTCTTGTCCAGGGCTCCGGTGAGAGGTAGATTCGCCTGTTCTGCCCAGCGCTCGGCGGCCACGACGTCTCCCTGTCTCAACAGCAGATGGGCCTCCAGGGCAGCGCTTGCTTTGCCCCAACTGCGCTCATCCGTCAGGGAAGCTTGCCTGCTTGCCTCCCGGATCGTCGCCAGGGCCCGCTCCTCTTGTCCCATCGCAAATTCCGTTCGTGCCAGTTCTGCCAGGCTGAACAGGATGATGGGCATCGTCACCGACTGTTGGCCCAGTCTCAGCGCAGTCTGAAGAGACTCGTGGGCCTGGCTGAGACCGTTTTTTTCGTAGAACAACTCGCCCAGCACGTCGTAGATGAGGCCTGCCACAGGCAGTGGTCTATCACGCGCATCGACGTACTGCCTGATGCCCCGCTGGCAGAGCGCCAGGGCCTCGCGCCGCTTGCCCTGCGTGTTCAGTGAGAGGCCAAGGTGACCAAGCGCAACCGCGGCGATAAGGTGGCTACCGTGTTGCTGACCCAGGTGGTGCGCCTTCCGGAAGGTCTCGATCGCTCCCCCCACGTCGCCGACCGCGTCCTGCGCGTCGCCGAGCATAAACAGGGTGTAGCTGAGGGACAGAGGATCAGCCTCCCCGATCAGGTCGAGGGCCTCTCTGGCTATCTGAAGGACCTCCTGGGCAGGGACCAAGGGGCAACGGAGACTCAGAACCCGGCCACGATCCAGGTTTGAGGCGTCTGCTGGCAGGCTGGCCTCTGCCGACCGGACGTAGGACTCGGCTGTTTCGCCTTGCCCCGTCATGAACAGGCTCCACGCTTTGTAGCTGGCGAGTTCCCCGCTGGCACGTATGACCTCGTCCGGCAGCGCATCCAACCAGTCCAGCAAGGTGACGATCGAGCCACTGGTCAGTGCCTGGCTGCCGGCCAGCGTGATGATTCTCACTGCTTTGTCCCTATCTCCTGTCGCTAACGTGTGTTTCACAGCCTCTGGCAGCAGGTTCTGTGCCTCAAACCAGTGCGCGGCCTTCAGATGCAGGCCGGCCGTGTACTCTGGTTCAAGCTCGGTGCGCAAAAAATCGGCGAAAAGACGATGGTAGCGGTACCATTCGCGCCGGTCGTCAAGTGGAACGAGGAACAGGTTGGCCTGCTCCAGTTGTTTTAGCACGGTATCGCTGTCGTCACGGCCGGTGACCGCGTCACAGAGCGGAGCGGTGAGGCGGTCGAGAACGCCCGTTTGACGCAGAAAGCCGCGTACCTCATCAGATTGCTGTGCCAGCACCTCGTCCGCCAAATAGTCGATGATGTGGCGATGGCTGCCACTGAAGGCGGTGACGAAATCGGCGACACGTTCCGCAGCCTTGCCCTTCATAGACAGAGCCGCCAATTGCAGGCCAGCGATCCAGCCCTCGGTCCGGGCATCAAGAGCGGCGACTATTTCGGCGTCGAGCGCCAGCCCCAGTGCCTGGTTCAGGAACGTTGTTATCTCCTGGGCCGAGAAGCGCAAGTCGTCCGCTCGGATCTCTGTCACCTGGTCGCGCACCCGCAGGCGCGGCAGCGGCAGCGGGGGGTCCCTGCGCGCCGCGATGACCGTGTGCATCGACGGCGGCTGGTGGTCCAGCAGAAACCCCATCACGTCGTGGATGGCGGAGGTATGGATCAACTGGTAATCGTCCAGTACCAGCACAAATGGCGTGGAGGCTGCGGTGATGTCATTGATCAGCAGCGCTGTCAGCGATTCCCCGGGCGGCAACTGTGGTGCACCCAGCAAACTCTGTGTGGCCTGGCCGATGCTCCCATCGATCTGCCGCAGCGCGGCAATGAGGTAGGTGAAAAACCGCACGGGATCGTTGTCTCCCTCATCGAGGGAGAGCCAGGCAACCGGGCGAGACGAGATGCTCCTGTTCCGGCTGTACAGCCACTCGGTGACCAGCGTTGTCTTGCCAAAGCCCGCTGGGGCAGAGACCAGCGTCAGCTTGGTGCCACGACGCAGCCCTTCGTCCATCTGCTCAATCAGGCGCGAGCGGGGCACAAGGTTGGGACGCGGCGGCGGCGTATAGAGTTTGGTGGTCAGGAGCGGCGCGGACATTGTGGCATAATCTTACCACGCTTTTGCCGCATCCTCAAATGGAGCGAGTGGCCTGTCATCTCGACAGACCACTCGCCTCCAATTGCAGATAAGGAGGAGGAACTCGGAGCGGCCGGGAAACGATCAACTCACCGTTCGTCCCTTGTCACCAGTTTCCCTTACATCACATCCCGCTATCTCACCCTGCCCCACACCTCTATCTCGGCCAGACACGTATCGTCATACCGAGATCCGGGATAGACCTCGT
>CAYUIS010000094.1:0-3217 GCA_964444825.1 uncultured Anaerolineales bacterium
GCCAGGCTAGATTAGGGAGGAATCGATGGAATACAAAAACGTGCTCACCACCTGCATCTATTGCGGATGTGGATGTGGGCTCTACTTTGAGGTGCTGGATGGGGAGATTGTGGGCGTTCTCCCCGCAAAGGAGCATCCCATCAGCCGGGGCAGTCTGTGTATCAAGGGCTGGAACGCCGCGTCCTTCGTCAATCATCCTGACCGGCTAAAGACACCTCTCATCCGGCGGGGCAAAAGCGCCGACCAAGGTCGGTTGGAGGAAGCGACCTGGGATGAGGCGCTGGCGCTGGTAGCTGACAAGCTCGGTGCTGTCCGCGACGAGTCCGGGCCAGATAGCACTGGCTTTCTGGCCTCGGCCAAGTGCACCAACGAGGAGAATTATCTCATACAAAAGCTTGCGCGCGCGGTAATCAAGACGAACAACGTCGATCACTGCGCCCGTCTCTGACACGCTCCCACGGTGGCCGGTCTGGTCGCCGCGTTCGGCAGTGGGGCGATGACAAACTCTGTCCCAGAGTTCAGCGCACATACGCAGTGTTTTCTCATCATCGGTTCCAACACATCCGAGGCCCATCCCCTGGTCGCCAGTCACGTGATGGAGGCGAAGGAACGGGGAGCCAAGATCGTCGTCATCGACCCCCGGGAGACGCAAATTGGCCGCCTGGCCGACCTCTATCTCCGCTTCCGGCCCGGCACCGACGTGGCCTGTATCAACGGGCTGATGAACGTCATCATCAGCGAGGAATTAGAGGACAAGGCCTTTGTCGAGGAGCGGACCGAAGGGTTCGAGGAGTTGCGAGAGGTGGTGATGGCGTACACCCCCGAGCAGGTGGAAGAGATCAGCGGCATCCCCGCCGAGGGTCTGCGGGAGGCGGCGCGGATGTATGCAACCAGCAAGCCCGCCGCTATTCTGTACGCAATGGGCATCACCCAGCACACCACCGGCACCGACAACGTCAAATCCTGCGCCAACCTGGCCATGCTCACCGGAAACATGGGCGTGGCGGGCGGTGGCGTGAACCCCCTGCGCGGGCAGAACAACGTGCAGGGAGCCTGCGACCTGGGCGGACTGCCCAACGTGTACTCTGGCTACCAGGTCGTTACGCTGCCAGCGGTTAAGGAAAAGTTCGAGCAAGCCTGGGGTGTAGAGGGACTCTCCGACCAGGTGGGGATGACGGTGACGGATATGGTGTCCGCGGCCGGGGATGGCCGGCTTCGCGCCCTCTACGTCTTGGGCGAGAACCCTATGCTGTCCGATCCCGACATCAACCACGTCCGCCACTGCCTGGAGCAGACCGAATTCCTGGTCGTGCAGGACATCTTTCTCACAGAGACGGCCGAACTGGCTCACGTCGTCCTGCCCGGGACTTCGTTTGCAGAGAGGGATGGCACCTTTACCGGGACCGATCGTCGCATCCAGCGGGTGCGCAAGGCCGTCGAGCCAATGGGAGAGGCCCGACCCGACTGGGCGATCCTATGCCAGTTGGCGCAGCAGATGGGAGCTCCTGGCTTTGACTTTGACTCGCCATCCGCGGTGATGGACGAAATTGCCCAGGTGACGCCCATCTACGGCGGGGTTTCCTATGAGCGCCTGGAGAGGGAGGGCTCCCTCCAGTGGCCGGTGACGGACGCCGATCACCCGGGCACGCCGTTTCTTCATAAAGGCAAATTCAGCCGAGGCTTGGGCAAGTTTCACGCCATTCAATTCCAGGAGGCGGCGGAATTGCCCGACGAGGAATATCCGTATATCCTGACCACTGGACGCCTGATGTTCCACTGGCATACTGGCACCATGACGCGGCGCTCGGAAAAGCTAGAGCAGGAGGTACCGCAGGCCTACGTCGAGATCCATCCACAGGATGCCGAAAGCATCGGGGTAAATGGGGCAAAGCGGGTACGGGTTACCAGTCGCCGCGGTGAGATCGAACTGGGGGTTCGGGTTACCCCGCGCATCCGACCTGGGGTCGTCTTTATCCCCTTCCACTTTGCAGAGGCGGCCGCCAATGCCCTGACCAACGCAGCATTGGACCCCATCGCCAAGATTCCCGAATACAAGGTCTGCGCTGTGAGTGTTGAACCGGTGGTTTGATCGGAACCAGGACTGCACAGTGCGGGGGAGGAAGAGAGAAATGGACATTCGCAAAGTCTATGTCTATGCGCTACAGCGAGAGCATGAAGGTAAGCAGTTTTTTGAGCAGAACGCCGCGCGGTTGAGTCACGCAGCAGCGGCGGGCGCGTTTGAGCGTCTGGCGGGCGAGGAACAGAAACACATCGAATTTATCCAGGGCCTGCTTGATGCGCTGGACAAGGCAGAATCATCAAGCGCTGCCGTGGACGTCGAACTGGAGCAAGAAGGTTTCTTTTCTGAGCGCGCTGCATCCGAGTTACTCGATCAGACCGTGCTAGAAGCGATGGTGCCCGACCTGCCCGTGTTGCGCACAGCCTACTTGATCGAGCGCGACCTGGCCGAGTTCTATGAGATGGCGGCCAGCAAGGCCGAGGGCGAGGCGAAAAAAGCCCTGGAGATGCTCGCTCAGTGGGAACGGGCCCACGAGGCGTTCTTCCGGCAGATCCACGACAAGGCATTTGAGGAATACGCAGATATGCCCTGGGGTGGCTAGGAAACGAGAGAAACAGCGGAGAGAGAAGAAACGACAGCAAACACACTGGAAACCAGGTTCTTACGTGCGATAGCTCTGCAGAACCAACTGAGACAGTAGAAGAATAGCGCAGGGACTCGTTGGCTGGCTGACAGTCAACGATCGCTCTGACCCATCAAGCGGCGGGTCAGGGCGATTTATTTTCGACAATCAGAGCAGCAAACATCATTTGTGAACAGGGGCATATGCCGCTATAATGGCCATATACGACGGTTCCCTGCATAAACAGCAGGCCGTCTCCAGGAACACGGAGGCGATAGTTCGGTTTACTCGAATTGGACGATTCTATAAAGATGAGAAGACACTAGGGAGGCAAAATATGAAGCGCATACACTGGGCTTGGTTAGCAGCAGCACTACTGGTAGCGGCAACTCTGGCGTGCAGTGGAGGGGCGGAGACGGCAACCCCAGAAACACCGCCTACGGTGGAGGCGCCGCCAACCTCGGAGGCACCACCAACGATGATGCCGACGAATACACCCAAACCAGCACCCACGATGGAGCCCCAACAAGGAGCGTCGATCGATATCGTCAACGACTCTGGTACAGACATCTGGT
>CAYUIS010000094.1:3317-20123 GCA_964444825.1 uncultured Anaerolineales bacterium
CCCCAACAAGGAGCGTCGATCGATATCGTCAACGACTCTGGTACAGACATCTGGTACGTCTATCTCTCAGCCAGCAAATCCGACGAGTGGGGCGAGGATTGGCTGGGAGACGACGTGATACCGGCTGGGAGCACGCACACCATTGCCGGCATTCCCGAGGGTATGTACGATCTCTTGGCCGCCAATGAAGACGGAGACGAGATCGAGACCTTTTGGGGCGCCGAGCTGGAAGGAACGATGACGTGGACGGTCACTGGGGCAGCATCGCTCCAGGTTTTCAACGACACGGATACCACGATCGGCTACCTGTTTGTATCACCAACCGATAGCGACAGTTGGGGCGAAGACTGGCTTGGAGAGAACGTGATTGACCCTGGCGATACCTATGTGGTCAGCAACATACCCCTCGGCGACTATGATGTCAAGGCTGAGGACCTGGATGAGGAGTTCATAGAGGCCCTCTACAGCGTCGACCTCTATGGCCCGAAAAGCTGGGAGGTGGTGGGCAAAACCTACCTACCGGACAATGCCGTGCTCCGCTTCGAGGAAGATTTCGAAGATAACCGCAACAACTGGGGGCACGACACGGGGGATGAAGATGTGTTCTTTATGCGTCCCTCAAATGGAGAGTACTGCATCCTGATCAAAAGTGACAACTTTACTGCCTGGGAGTGGTACGAACCTTTCACCACCGACGAGTTCGTGGCCGAAGTAGCCTGCACCGCTGAGGGAGAAGAGTATCCAACCTGTGGGCTTGGTTTCGGTCCTGATGGAGACAATCTGTATTGGTTCGAGGTCTCAGGGTCTGACCAGACGTTCGCCCTCTTCCTGTTGGAGGGGGACGAGTGGCAAGATAACTTGATTGATTGGACCGACTCTTACACAATTGACCCGGTCAGGGTGAACTATTTGCGATTGGAGCGGGTCCGAGGCAACATCTCGCTATACATCAACTCGATCCTGGTGGCCGAAGCTGATGGCACTCGTTTCCCCACAGGCCGAGTCGGCATCGGTGGCTCCACCTACGACCAGGGTAACGCGACCGTGTGCCTGGACAACCTGCGCGTGTGGCGGCTCGAATAAGCACACGCGGTGCACGTCCAGTACCGGGCTCATTCCTCCCCTGGCCTGAGCTGCACGTGGGCCAGGGGGGGTCTCGACAGGTACTACACACCGATCTCGGCCCTCCATTGGGAGCAACAATTGCCACTCTGACCCAGAACTGTGGCGAGGATTCGTTATGCCAGAGTCTGTGCTCGGCCCAGACAACTTGAGCGCCACCATCCCTACTCAGGTAGACGTCTACACCGACGGCGGCTGCGACCCTAACCCCGGCTCCGGTGGTTGGGGAGCCATCATCCGCTGGAACGATCGGGAGTGGGTTATCAGCGGCAACGACCTGGACACCACGAACAACCGGATGGAGCTCCAGGCCGCAGCCGCGGCGCTGGCGCTCCTGGCAGGGCTCCTCGGTCGCTGCCAGGCGCGCGTCCACACCGACTCCCAGTATCTGCGTCAGGGAATCACCGCGTGGCTGGATGGTTGGGTCGAGCACGGCTGGCGTACCAGGGACGGGCAGCCGATCAAGAATCAGGATCTATGGCGTGTGCTCCACCAGTTAACCCGCACGCACGACGTGACCTGGAAGTGGATCAAAGGACACGCCGGTCATCCCCTCAACGAACGGGCCGACCGCCTCGCGACCGAGGCGCGGCGCACCCTCCGGCAGTTTGATTCCTCACGCGCCACATCACACAGATCGAGCGCCCCTGGTGTGGACGCCGGTCCCAGCGACCGTGGGCCAGTCGTCGAGATCTTTGTCAAGGCCTCGTGTCGTGGGGCCAAGGGACTCGGGGGATGGGCGGCCATTCTGCGAATGGGAGACCGCACCAAATCCCTCAGCGGCGGGGAGCCTGCGACCACCGCCAACGCGATGCTGATCCGAGGTGCAACCGAAGCCTTGCGAGCACTGACCAAGCCGTGCCGTGTGACCGTCTATTCGGACGCCAAATACCTGATCGACGGCGCCTCACTCTGGGTGAGAGGTTGGCAATCTCGGGGCTGGCGGACCAAGGATGGCAAACCGGTCGCCAATCGGGCCGCCTGGGAGGAGCTTGTGGAGGCCGCTCACCCGCATCACGTCACATGGTCGCTTGCTCAAGGCGACGACGTCGCCGCCGATTTGGCCTGGGCCGCCGAGTTGGCTGCAGAATCTGCCAGGGCGGAAGGGGCGGTCCCTGATCAAGGTGCTCCTGATGAGAGATAAGGACAAGACCAAAGAAACGCTCGTTAGCGAATTGGCGGAATTGCGCCAGCGAATTGCTGAACTAGAGGCTTCCGAAGTCGAGCGCCAGCGGACGGGGCAATTGCTCCAGGCGCTTAACGAACACATGCAACAAGAAATCACCGAGCGGATGCGGATAGAGGAAACGCTCAAAAGAGCCGAGCGAGAAAAAGAGATTATCCTCGATAGCCAACTGGAACACGTCATCTATCAAGACAGAGAACATAGCATACTGTGGCCTAACCGGGCCGCGTGTGACTCGGTGGGGATGACGCGCCAGGAATTGATCGGACGGTATTGCTACGAAATCTGGCCCCAGCGAAGTGAACGGTGCGAGGATTGCCCCGTCGCACTGGCAATGCAGACGGGACGACAACACCGCATCGAAAAGACCACACCGGACGGAAGGGCATGGTCGGTACTGGGGTGCCCGGTTCGAGATACCACCGGAGAGATCACCGGTGCGATCGAGGTAACACGGGAGATCACCGAACGGGTGCGGGCCAAACAGGAGCGAGAACGGTTGCTGGAACACATCCAAGAGCAGGCCCACCAGATGCAGCAGATCGTGGAAACGGTGTCCGAAGGGATGATCTTGCTGGATGGACAGGGACAGGTTGTCCTGGCGAATCCTCTGGGCGAAAGCCACCTCGGCTCCCTGGCCGACGCCCGGATCGGAGATACCCTCACCCACCTGGGCAAGCACCCGCTGACAGCTCTGTTGATCCCGCCTCCAATAGGACTGTGGCACGAGCTAGCAACGGACACGGAGAGAGGACCGTCCAGGGTCTTTGAGGTCATCGCCCGCTTGGTAAGCGAATCGCCCGAGGGTGGTTCCGCTCCTGGCGGGTGGGTGCTTTTGACCCGGGATGTGACGCAGGAACGTATGATCGAGCGACGCGCCCAACAGCAGGAGCGGCTGGCAGCGGTGGGTCAATTGGCAGCAGGAATCGCCCACGACTTTAGCAACATTATGGCGACGATCGTGCTCTACGCCCAGATGGTGGCGCGGTCGACAGACTTGCCCTCTCGTGATCAGGAGCGGCTGGCGACGATTCATCAGCAGGCCTTACACGCTACCAAGCTGATTCAGCAGATCTTGGACTTTAGCCGAAGCGCGGTCCTGGAGCAACAACCGCTAGACTTGACACCAATGCTGAAGGAACAGGTCAAGCTTCTGGAGCATATTCTGCCGGAGAATATTGAAATAGCTTTCACGTACGGACCAGGCGAGCACACGGTCAACGCCGATCCGCTGCGCATCCAGCAGGCTGTGGTGAACCTGGCGGTCAACGCCCGGGATGCCATGCCGGAGGGCGGGGAACTGCACTTTGACATTGAGCGGATACGGTTAGGAGAGGGTGAACAAGGACCTCTGCCCGAGATGCAGGCAGGAGAGTGGGTACAGATAACCGTATCCGACACGGGGACAGGTATACCCCCCGATGTGCTTACACACATCTTTGATCCTTTCTTTACCACCAAACCACTTGGCCAGGGTAGCGGACTGGGGCTGTCCCAGGTATACGGCATTGTGACGCAACACGAGGGGTACATCGACGTCAAAAGCCAGGTGAATCAGTGGACGAGATTCCTGATCTATATCCCGGCCCTACCGGCACCTCCAGTGGATGCGGCAGCTCTAGAGCCACCGACGCTAAGCAGAGGGCAGGGGGAGACGATATTGATCGTGGAAGATAGCGCATCCGCGCGCAGGGCGCTGGTGGACAGTCTGGAGCTATTGAACTATCGGGTGCTGGAGGCAGCGAATGGGCGGCAGGCACTAGCGCTCATAGAGCAGTCCGGCGCGGATATCGCGTTGATTCTGAGCGACGTGGTGATGCCGGGAATGAGCGGTATCACGCTGATACAAAACGTGAGGGAACGGGGAATCCAAGTGCCGGTAGTGATGGTAACCGGGCACCCATTGAAGGAGGCGCTCGAGGACCTGCGGGGACGGGGGATATCCGATTGGCTTTCCAAGCCCTCCAGCCTGGAGCAATTGGCCGAAGCGGTGGCCCGAGCGCTAAAAGAGTAGGTTCAGATCGCATGTCGCGCCAAGAGCGAGAACTAGACACCGAGTTGGGAGCTCACCACGCGGAGCTGGAACGCCGTGTGGCTGAACGCACCACCGAATTGACAAAGATGAACAAACAACTCCTAGCTCAGATGGCAGAGCGCCAGAACACGGAGCGTGAGATCGAGGAGCGCAAGAGGTATCTGGAGGGCACACTGGCGGCTGCTCCAGACGCTATCGTCACCTTGGATGCCGAACACAGAATCGTGGAATGGAACCCTGGGGCAGAACGACTGTTTGGATACGCTTCAGAAGAGACGATTGGTCAGAACATTGACGACTTGATCACCAGGCCCGAGGTCGTCGAGGAGGCAAGCAGACTCACCCGCATGATATTGAGCCGGAATCAGGTCGGCCCAATGGAGACGGTGCGCTACCGCAAAGATGGCACACCGGTGGGCGTGATAGTGGCTGGATCCCCAATAGTCATCGGTGATGAACTATCTGGCGTGGTCGCCGTCTACACCGATATCACCGAACGCAAGGCAGCGGAGGAAGCACTGCGCCGCCGTGCCGAGGAACTGGAGGCGCTGCAAGCCACCGTGCTCGATATCACTGCACCACACGAGCTGCCCACCCTGCTTCAGACGCTCGTCGAGCGAGCAGCCCGGCTGCTGAACGCCTCAGGCGGGGGGTTGTACTTGTGCGATCCAGACCGCAGAGAGGTGCGCTGTGTGGTGAGTTACAACACCCCGCACGATTACACGGGGACCCTGCTCAAGTACGGTGAGGGTGCATCAGGTACCGTGGCCCAGACCGGTGAGCCGCTGATCATCGACGATTATCGGTCCTGGTCGAGACGGGCCGGAGCCTTTGAAGAACAGCAGCCATTCACCGCCGTACTCTGTGCGCCGCTGGTGTGGACAGACGAGGTGACAGGTGTCATAACCCTCCTGGACGACGCGCAGAGGCGTCGCTTCACAAAGGCCGATCTGGAATTGCTGACCCTGCTTGCCAACCACGCGGCTATTGCCGTCGAAAACGCCCGGCTATACGAACAAGCCCAAAATGAGATCAATGAACGCTCCCAGGCGGAGGAGGCGCTCCGCCAGCGCACGGCCCAATTGGAGGCGCTTCGGCAGATGGGATTGGAACTCACCGCCGAATTAGACCTGGATGCCCTGCTCCGTTCAGTCGTCAGTCGGGCGGCGGAACTATTGGGTGGAACTGAAGGCGGTCTCTATCTACACCGCCCAGACCAGGATGTGCTGGAGTGGGCTGTGGCCACCGATCCCAGCACAGCCGCCCTCGGTACGGTCCTTCGCCGGGGCGAGGGCCTCTCCGGCAAGATATGGGAGACCGGTGATCCTCTCATTGTGGATGACTATCAGAGTTGGGATGGAAGAGCAGAGGTTTATGAGGGACATTCCTTCGCCGCTGTCGTGGGAGCACCTGTCTATTGGAGGGCCGCCAGCGCAGACGAAGAGTTGCTGGGGGTGATAAACGTCAGTGCTGGGCCTGAGCGGGCGTTCTCTCCCGCGGACGCCGAGCTGCTGGGCCTGTTCGCCAACCAGGCTGCCATAGCCATCCGTAATACTCGCCTGTACGAAGAAGCCCGACAGCGAGCCCTGGAGCAAGAGACGCTCAGGGAGGCAGCCCTGATCCTCACGACCACTCTGGAGCGGGACGAGGTCATCCAGCGCATCCTGGCCCAGTTGCAGGAGGTGGTACCCTACGACACCGCTTCGGTTCAGTTGCTTCGAAACGGTTACCTGGAGATCGTAGGTTGTCGAGGATTCCCCAATCCAGAGGAGATTGTTGGGATCACTTTTGACCCGGACCAGGAAGATAATCCCAACCGCAAGGTGGTTCGTGATAAGGCTCCCCACATTGTCCATGATGCGCCAACTGTGTATGAGGAGTTTCAGAGAGGGCCCCACGCTCCCGCTCGCATCCGCTCCTGGCTCGGCGCTCCAATGCTCGTGGGTGAGCGGTTGATCGGTATGATCGCCCTCGACAGAAACGAGCCAAGTTTCTACACACAAGGGCACGCTCGTCTGGCGGAGACATTTGCCGCTCAGGCGGCCATTGCCATAGAGAACAGCCGCCTCTTCCAGGCGGAACGGGAACAGCGGGAGCTGACCGAGGCACTAGAGCAAGCGGCCGGTGCTGTGAGCAGTACGCTGGAACTCGACCAGGTGCTGGATCGTATCTTGGAGCAGGTGGAACGTGTTGTCACCGGCGATGCCTTCAACGTCATGCTGGTAGAGAATGGCGCCGCCAAGGCGGTCCGGTGGCGAGCACACAGATATATGGAAGACCAGCACCTGCAATTGACCATGGTCATAGACGATTACCACAACCTGACGACGATGGTGGATACTGGGGAGCCGGTCGTTGTATCGGACAAGGCTGCCGATCCCAACTGGGTGGAGGAGGAGGGTTGGGGATGGGTGCACTCCTACGTCGGCGCTCCCATCCGTGTGACGGGCTCGACCGTCGGTTTCTTGAACGTGTATGGAACCCGATCAGGCCACTTCGGCTGGGCCGACGGCCATCAGCTTCAAGCCTTTGCTAACCACGCAGCCGCCGCCATTGAGAACGCCCAACTGTACCGGACACTACGGGATCACGCCGGGCAGTTGGAGCAACGAGTACGGGAACGTACCGCCGAACTCCACGCTCAGTTTGGCCGTCTGGAAGCGATCCTGCGCAGCACCGCCGACGGCATCCTTGTGAGCGACACCGAGGGACAGATCCTGCAAGCCAACCCTGTGGCTCAGACTTGGCTTACCCAGACCCTATCGCCAGCGGAGGCATCTCTACTACAGAATACGGCACAGAGCCTGGCCAGGCGGGCCGACCAGCATCCAGTTGAGCTTTTAGAGCTGACGGGCCTCGATCTGGAACTGATTGCGGCCCCGATAGTAGAGCCAACGACCGACGAGGGTCTGGAGCCCGACCCCGGCGAACTGGATCGGACTCTCCGTCGTGAGCCAGCGGCGGTAGTCGTGATTCACGACATAAGCCACCTAAAGGCATTGGATCGGATGAAAACCCGCTTGGTCAGCAACATCTCCCACGAACTGAGAACGCCGATCACGACGATCAAACTGTATGCCCATCTTATGCAACGTCAGCCTGAGAGATGGCGGGAGCATTTGAGTATTCTGGCCCAAGAGGCAAATCACCAGGCGCAATTGGTAGAAGACATACTACAGATCTCTCACATAGACGCAGGACGGCTCGAGATGGCCCCCCGGCCAACCGCCCTCGACAGTCTGACCGACATTGTCGTGGCAAGCCACCAGGCGATGGCAGACAGGCAGGGACTGACCCTGAAACACTCCTCCGAAGAGCCACGCCCAGTCGCGCTGGTGGATCCCAAACGGATGACCCAGATACTGAACAACCTGATCGAAAACGCGATCCGTTATACCCCACGTGGCGGCACCGTGACCGTCCACACAACCACTCAGGAGGCAGAGGGACGAGTGTGGGCCACGACGACGGTGATGGATACAGGGATGGGAATAGCGAAAGAGGATGTGCCCTATCTCTTTGACCGTTTCTTCCGAGGTGTCACAGCACGGTCGATGCAGATCCCAGGGTCCGGCCTGGGATTGGCCATCGTCAAGGAAATCGTGGAACTGCATGGCGGTCGCGTAACCGTAAAAACTCAGGAGGGCACTGGCTCCACCTTCACTGTTTGGCTACCCCAAAGCGACCAGTAGTCAACCTAGGCAGGGCGAAGGAGACGGCGATGAATCACAGGCAACGAGTCCTGACATCTTTGCGTCATCAAGAACCAGATCGGGTGCCCATCGATTTTGGTGGCACCGTAGACAGCACGATCATGGCGACCGGTTATCAGGCGCTGCGCCAGCGTCTCGGCCTGGGGGTCAGTTTAACTCGCGTTGCCGATATCTACCAGCACACGGCATTGGTGGAGGAAGACGTGCGCCGTGCATTGGGCATCGACACGATGCTGGTCTCTGACGAACCCACAAAATGGAGACCGGGTCTCCTCCCTGATGGATCGCCGGCCGAGTTCCCAGCCCAGTTCTTGCCGCATCGCCAAAAAGATGGGGCTTGGGTGACCTTTGACGCGGCCGGCAACGTCGCGCTCAAGATGCCCCGAGACGGTCACTACTTTGATCCGGTATACTCCCCCCTGGCCGATGCGACAAGTGTACGCGACATAGAGAAGCACATAGAGGCTATTGAGAGCTACGACAGACCCTCCCATCTCGACAAGAGCTATGAGGAGCTGGCCCAGCAGGCAAAGGAGCTGCGGGAGCGTACCGACTACCTACTGGTGGGTTTCTTTGGCGGTCACATCTTCCAGGCTGCTCAATCTCTGCGAGGGTGGGAGACCTTTCTGGTGGACCTGCTGCTGAACCGCAAGTTCGCCGAAGCGCTGATGGATCAGTTGGCGGAGGCGAACATCAGGCGCTTTGAGCACTATGCCAGAACCGTCGGTCCATACGTAGACGTGATCCAGTTCGAAGACGACCTGGGAATGCAGGACCGCCCCCTTCTGAGGCCCGAACTCTATCGCGCGGCGGTCAAGCCATACCACGCGAAACTGTTTCGTTATGTCAAATCCAGGTGCGATGCCAATCTTTTATTGCACACCGACGGCGCTGTCGCGCCCTTTATTCCCGACTTTATCGAAATGGGTGTGGACATTATGAACCCGGTCCAGGTCTCGGCGGCAGGTATGGACACAAAAGCTCTGAAGAAAGCCTTTGGCAAGGACATCACTTTCTGGGGAGCAGGATGTGATAGCCAGGGGGTCCTGCCCTTTGGCACCCCAGAAGAGGTGGAAGATGAGGTCAAGCGTCGCCTGGATGACCTGGCCCCCGGCGGCGGTTACGTGTTCAGCTCGGTCCACAACGTGCAGGTTGGCGTACCGGCCAAAAACGTCGTCGCTATGTTCAAAGCGGCGCGGGAGTACGGCGTCTACGGCTGATTGGCCGGCAAAGACGAACCTTGCCCGTTTTTCCCTCCTCTGGTAGACTTAACTCGCCGCCCATGGGCGGCGCTTTTGTGGTGGCGTTCGTTGCGGAGAATGGTAAAGATGAACAAGCGGCCCCGACATCGCTGGTTCCTGCTCTGGATATGGCTCCTGAGCGTGGTGTCCGCGTGCGCCCGTCCTGCTCCCGAGCAACGTCAGGCTGAGAGCGGCGGGGCGGTTGAGCCGGTCAGCCAGGCCGCCACACAAACGTCAACGCCGCCCCCCACCCCGTCTCCTGCCCCCTCGCCCGCCTACGCTGGCGCCTACACCGGCACGCCCACACCCGACCCCACGCCAGCCAGCCTCTCGGAAGGGACCAGCGTAGAGTCCTACGTCGTACAATCCGGCCAGACGCTGGGCTGGCTCGCTCTCGTGTTCGGCTGCACCGTGGAGGAGATCGTCGCCGCCAACAACCTGCCCAACGCGGACAGCATCGCGGCAGGCCAGACCCTCATCATACCGATCAATGCCACCGAGGTTGGCCCGAGCCTCAAGCTAGTTCCCGACAGCGAGATGGTATACGGTCCGGCATACATCCATTTCGACCTGGAGGACTTTGTGGGTGGGATGGCCGGCTACCTGGCAGCGTATACCGAGGAAGTGGAGGGAGACACGCTCACCGGGGCGCAGGTCGTTCAACTTGTCGCCCAGCGCTTTAGCGTGGGACCACGGATGCTGTTGGCACTGCTGGAGCAGCAATCCGGGTGGGTGACCAACCCGACGCCACCCGCTGAGACGATGGTGTATCCACTGGGCCACGTACAGGATTACCACGAGGGGTTGTACCAGCAATTGAGCTGGGCCGCAGCTAACCTCAACGAGGGCTACTATGGTTGGAAACGAGGCGACCGCACAAACGTACGCCTGCTCGATGCCACCCGCGCCGCCTTTGCACCTGGCATAAACCCCGGCACCGCCGGTGTGCAGAACTGCCTGGCCCAGCTCACCACCAGCCTGGACGAATGGCTGGCAGCAACCGGGCCTGAGGGATTCCCGGCAACCTATGGACGTCTATTCGGCAACCCCTTTGCCTACGCAGTCGATCCATTGATACCGCCCGACCTAGCCCAGCCGGAGCTACGACTGCCGTGGGAGGGCGGGGCCACCTGGTACTTTACGAGCGGCCCTCACGGGGGTTGGGGCAGCGACAACGACCGGGCCGCGCTCGATTTCTACCCAGGCAACGAACAACTGGGCTGCGCGCCTTCAGATGAATGGGCCACGGCTGCTGCATCTGGGTTGGTGCTGCGCAGCGAGAACGGGGAGGTGATCATCGACCTGGATGGCGATGGTTTTGAGCAAAGCGGATGGGTGCTGTTCTACCTGCACCTCTACGCCGAGGGGCGTATCGAGTCTGGCAGTAGCGTAAAACGCGGCCAACCGATCGGAAGGCCCTCCTGCGAGGGTGGATACTCGACCGCAACCCACCTTCACTTTGCCCGGCGCTACAACGGTGAGTGGATCCCTGCTGGCAGCGGGTCAGCGCCGATGGTACTCTCGGGTTGGATGGCCCACGAGGATGTGGCGCCCTACGAAGGTTGGCTGACCAAGGGGGACAAGACACGTATCGCCTGCGAGTGCTGGGAAGACGACTACAACGGCCTGGTCTCCGATAACGAACCCTAGGCCTGCCGCGCCAACGCCCCTTGGGAAAAGGCAGCCGGCAAACCCCGAGGCGCTATACCAGCTCTACCCGGACGCCGGTCTGCTCCTCGATCTCTTGCATCAGGTGCTCTAGTCTGCTCCAGTCGAGGAGAGCGGTTCCGGCCTTGGGGCTGCCCAGCACAAGCACTGCAGGCCGCGCCTCCTCCAAATAGCCCAGCAGCTCCTCCCGAAATCGCCCCTGCCGAACCGCATAATCGGCCTCAATCCCTGATTCTTGGGCCTTTTCGACCAACGTCAACATAATGAACTCGCCCATCTTGCGCAGTTCTTCGGCAGCACGGCCAGTGCGACCCATGGTGGTGTGTTTCATAAACTCCAGGTCAGCGATGTACAGGAAGGTCACCCGCAGTCCCCCTTCCCTTGCCAGCTCAATGGCCCCCTGAACCGTGGCTTCACTGCCCGCACCACCACGCGTTGCACAGACGACACTACCAGCAATGTCGCCAGATCCGTGCGCTTGTCCGATTTGATCCATCGCGTTCGCTCCTAGAAACGAATAAACAGCCACACCAGCCCAATAGTGACCGTGATCACCATTGAAGGCAGGCCGTAACGCATAAACATCTTGTAGGTGATGGGATAACCGGCTCTTTCGGCGATGCCAGCGGTGACCAGATTGGCCGAAGCCCCGATCAGAGAGCCGTTGCCCCCCATCGCTGCCCCGATCGACAGGGCGTAAAACAGCACGTTGCTGCCCGCACCGGGGATCGTACGGGTCAGGTAGGCCATCACCGGTAGCATCGCGGCAGTAAAGGGGATGTTGGCCACCACCATCGAGAGGAAAGCGGCCGCATAAGTCATCAGTCCCACCGCCAGCAGCAATCTTTCGCCGACCAGATTGCCCAGCAGGACAGCGAGCTGGCTGATCAGCCCTACCTCCTCCAGCGCCCCGACGCAGACAAAGAGGCCGATGAAAAACAGAAGCGTCGTCCAATCCACGGCACGCATGATCTCATCCACGTCCGGCTGGATCCAGACCAGTAACAGAATAGATCCGATCAGAGCCGTGACCGCCGGCCCCAGGTGGAAGCGCTCACCTGTGGCGAAGAGGATCAACATGGCGACAAATACGACCCCTGCTTTGCCGAGCACCGCCGGTTTGGTGATGCGTGCGTTTTCAGCCAGCTTGGTGGCCAATGTGGGAGAGAGGGAGCGGCCCACAGCCCGGTACTCTTTGCGGAACACGATCTGGGTGTAGACGATCAGCGCAAGCTGCGATATCAGCACACCGGGGGTGAGGTTGATCAGAAAGTCATTAAACGAAAGACCGGCGTATGAACCAATCAGAATGTTGGTTGGCGTACCGATCAAGGTGGCAATACCGCCGACGTTGGAGGCCAGCACCTCCGGAATAAGCAGAGCCATAGGGTTCATCTGTAGTGCCAACGCAATCTGTAGACTGATCGGCGTCATCAACAGCATGGTGGTGACGTTGTCGAGCAGTGCAGAAGCTACAGCCGTCAGGCACATCAACACCACCGCGAGCAGCCAGACGCGCCCGCGCGAGATGCGGTAGGCCCAGTAGGACAACCACTGAAAGATACCCGTCTCCTCCACGATGCCGATGACGATCATCATACCCAACACCAGGAAAAAGACCTCAAAGTTGATGTACTGGAGCGCCCGTTCAAAGTCGAGGATGAACAGGTCTGGATTGATCGGCGCGCCGATGTAGCTTACCAGGAAGATGCAGGCCATGCCAAGCAATGCAGATAGCGTGTTATGAAGCTTCTCCATTGCGATCAGCACCAGCAGACCGACAAAAGTGAGCGTGGCCACCCAAAAGCCCACGGTGACGCGCCGCTCCATCGTCAGATCGGACACGTACAGGTGATTATCGTTCTCCAGCAACACCAGCGCCTCGGGCGTGCCGCGCCATTCCCGGTCTTCAAAGTGGGGGCGTTGGATGTGCACAACCACGCTGTGCTGGGGCAGTCGCTCCAAGTCAACGAGGAACGATCCATCCGGGTTGCTCTCCGCCTCCCCGATAGCCTCCCCGTCGTCGAGAACGGCGACGTGAGCGCCGGTGACCGGCTCGCCCTGCGGATCAAACAACCGGCCCTCGACGGTGGGAGCTTCCTCACCCGCCGCCAGTGGCATTGGCAGCGCCAGGAGCAGACCAGCCGTGATCAAAACCCCCGTACAAGTCAGGACAAATTTCATGGGCCTCGCCATATGCATAGTCGGATGTCTCACACAACTCCTGTGACGTGAATGGATTGTATCCCATTTTCGGGAACGGGACAAGCCTGTCGCACGATACGCAGGGTTCATTTTAGCATAATCCATCTGTGCTGGCAATCAGCGGGGCAGAGTCCCCACCTTTGTTGGGAAAACCACCTCGCCGATGGGGCGTCAGGAATTGTGACCGAATCTCAGACGTAGAATGGTTGGCAATATCCCTCAATTATCGTACAATCAACATATGTAAGGAAGGAGGCTCGTCTATGAGACCGTTCAGATATCAAGCTCCGACCACCGTCGATGAGGCGGTGGCGCTCCTTGCCGGCGAGGATGGGCGCGCCCGTCCATTTGCCGGAGGGACCGATCTCTTGGTGCAGTTGCGCCGTCACCAGCTCGAGGTCGACCTCATGGTCGACGTCAAGCGCATTCCCGAGCTCAACGTCATCGCGCTCGATCCTGTAAAAGGGCTGACCGTCGGGGCTGCGGTGACCTGCGCCCGGCTGTGCGAGCATCCCGGCGTGCGCCAGGCATATCCGGGACTGGTCGACGCCGTCTCGATCATCGGCGGCGCGGCGATCCAGGAGCGGGCCACGGTCGGCGGCAACCTCTGCAATGCCGCGCCCAGCGGTGACAGCATTCCGGCACTGATCGTCCTGAGCGCAACCTGCACGGTTGCCGGGCCAGGGGGCATGCGGACCGTGCCCGCGGAGGCGTTCTGTACCGCGCCAGGGGTCAGCGTGCTCGGAAAGGGAGAGGTGCTGGTCTCGATCCACTTACCGGCCCCGACGCCACTCTCAGGAGCCAGCTATGTACGCTTTACCCCGCGTGGCGAGATGGATCTTGCCGTCGCCGGGGCCGGCGCCTGGATGGCCTTGAGCGAGAACCGGTCCCGGATCGTCGATGCCCGCGTCGCGCTCTCCGCCGTGGCGCCCACGCCGCTTCTCGTCGAATCCGCTGGGGCGGCCCTCGTCGGTCAGGCTCCGAGCGAAGAGGCATTCGCGCAAGCGGCGATGCTTGCCCAAGAGGCCGCGCGCCCGATCTCTGATGTGCGCGGCACGGACGCACAGCGCCGTCACCTGGTTGGCGTCCTGGTCAAGCGCGCGCTGCGCAGCGCCGCAGGCCGGGCCATGGAAAGGAGCGAGGGATGATCCACAAGATGAGAGTTTCCGCTATGATAAACGGCGAATCCAGCGAATTTCTCTGTGCCCCCCATCAGAGCTTATTGGAATGCCTGCGCGACGTCCTGGGGCTGACCGGCAGCAAAGAGGGCTGCAACGACGGCAACTGTGGCGCGTGCAGCGTCTTGCTCGATGGGCGGCTGGTCAACGCCTGTCTCGTGCTGGGCGTCGAGATCGAGGGACGCGAGGTGACGACGGTCGAAGGCCTGGCCGACTGGCGCGGCCTGCACCCGCTCCAGCAGGCGTTCATCGAACAGGATGCACTCCAGTGTGGCTACTGCACCCCCGGCATGTTGATCGCGGCCAAGGCGCTGCTCGATCGCGACCCTGATCCCTCTGAGGAACGGATCCGCGCCTGGCTGGCAGGGAATCTGTGTCGCTGCACCGGGTACGACAAGATCGTCCGCGCCGTACAGTCCGCGGCGGCAAGTATGTCGGAAGACCGTGAGGAGGCCAGGTCATGACGAATCCAAAGGGCGACGAATACGCCGTCATCGGCACACGCCCGCCCCGTGTCGATGCCGCGGACAAGGCCACCGGCCGGGCGCGCTTTGGTCCAGACACGGACCTGCCGAGGCTCCTGCACGGCAAAATACTGCGCAGCCCGCACGCCCACGCGCGCATCCTATCCATCGATACCAGCCGCGCCGAAGCGTTCCCTGGCGTCCACGCCGTGGTCACAGCCAAGGACCTGCCGGCAGCCCAGGATCTCGCAGCCGCGTTAGGAGAGGCCGACATCGACCTCAAGTATCGCTGCGACAATACGTTGGCCAGCGATAAGGTGCTCTATGTTGGGCACGCCATTGCCGCCGTTGCCGCGTGCGACCCGCATACCGCCGAACAGGCAGCCCAGCTCATCGACGTCGAGTACGAGGTGCTGCCCGCGGTGATGGATGTACTGGACGCCGCGCGGGAGGACGCGCCTCTGATTCACGAGAACATGCGAACCTGGTCGCTGGCCGGCACGAGTGAGGCTCCCAGCAATGTGGCCAACCATTTCCAGAGCGTCAAGGGCGACCCGGAAACTGGTTTTGCTGAGGCCGACCTTGTCGTGGAGCGCGAGATTCGCACCGCGACCGTGCACCACAGCTACATCGAGCCGCACGCCACGACGGCGACCTGGGGGCCCGATGGCACACTGACCGTGCACCCGACCACGCAAGGGGCGTTCGGCATTCGCGATCAACTCGCCTCCCTGTTGCGCTACCCGCTGTCCAAGATCCGGGTCGTGCCCACCGAGGTCGGCGGGGCATTCGGCGGCAAGTCCACCAGCTACCTCGACGCCGTGGCCGCGCTGCTTTCCCGCAAGACGGGCCGCCCGGTCAAGATGGTCATGACGCGCGCCGAAACATTCCTGGCGACCGGGCCGACGTCGGGCACGGTCATCCGTGTCAAGATCGGGGCCAAGAAGGACGGCAGGATCACGGCCGCGCAGGCAGCGCTGTATTATGAGGCCGGCGCCTTTCCTGGCGCACCGCTGTGGGGCGGAATGGGCGTCGTCTTGGCTGCCTATGACATCCCACACGGACAGATCGACGGCTACGACGTCGTCGTAAACAAGCCCAAGGCAGAAACCTATCGCGCACCAGGTGGGACCCCGCCGGTCTTTGCCGTCGAGCAGGTCATCGACGAGCTGGCCGAACAAACCGGCACGGACCCCCTCGAATTCCGCCTGCTGAATCGCGCCCAAGAAGGCACGCAGCGGGTCAACGGCGGTGTGCATACTAGCGTCAGCTCCTACGAGGTGCTCAAGGCTGTGCAAGCGCACGCACATTACAGCGCGCCGCTGGAAGGGCCTCACCGCGGACGCGGCATCGCATTTGGCCATTGGGGAAACTATGGCGGATCGTCGAGCTGCACGCTCGACGTTAACTCGGACGGCACGGTCAGCCTAGTCACGGGGTCGGTCGACATCACAGGAACGCGCACCAGTCTGGCGATGCAGGCCGCCGAAACGCTCGAGCTGACCCTGGACAGAGTCAGACCAACCGTGGGCGACACGGACTCGGTGGGGTACACAGAGGGTAGTTATGGCAGCCGCACGACAATGGCAACGGGGGTGGCGGTTGTCACGGCGGCAAAAGACGCTATCGCACAGATGTGCGAGCGCGCGGCTATGCTGTGGAATGTACCTGCAGAGGCGGTTTCGTACCGCAAGGGCACATTCACCGCAGGTGGGGATGGATCCCCGCAACTGACCTTTGCCGAACTAGCTGCCCAGCTTCCACGGACTGGCGGCGCGGTCACGGGCGTAGGCAATGTCCACGTGGACGAGTGGGGTGGCTCGTTCGGCGCGCACATCGTCGACGTCGCGGTTGATCCCGAGACCGGCAAGGTGACGATCCTGCGCTATACGGCGGTGCAGGACGCGGGCCGGGCCATTCATCCGTCCCTGGTGGAGGGCCAGATGCAGGGCGGCGCTGTGCAAGGGATCGGCTGGGCGCTGTACGAGGGCTAC
>CAYUIS010000095.1:0-20047 GCA_964444825.1 uncultured Anaerolineales bacterium
ATACCGTTCGCTCACCTCCTATCGGTTGGTATCTTTTTTTCGTGAGTCAACGAATGCCGTTCGGTACGATTCTTTCGTGAGTCAACGAATCCACTTGGGTACACTTTATTCGTGAGGCAACGCGATCACTTGGCACCGTGCTTGTCACAGCAGTCGCTTTTCCGCCACTGCGCCTTGCGCCAGAGCGATGAAATCTTCTATCGACATGGCGCCGGGCACCTCTCCATCGCGCAGCCTCAAGTTCACCTGCTCCGCTTGTTGCTCGCGGTCACCGATGACGAGCATATAGGGCACCTTTTGGAGCTGAGCTTCGCGGATTTTGGCCCTCATCCGTTCGCCCGAGCTGTCCACAGTTGCCCTCAGTCCGGCTGCTCGCAGTTGTTCCGCCACCGAATCAGCGTACTCGACGTGCCTGTCGGCAATGGGGATCAGGGCGACCTGCACAGGTGCTAGCCAGACCGGGAAAGCGCCCCCATAGTGCTCGACGAGAACACCAAAGAATCGCTCTATGCTGCCCAACAACGCACGATGTACCATATAGGGCCGGTGTTCGTCACCGCCTTCGCCAACATACGTCATATCGAACCGTTCCGGCAGGTTGAAGTCAAACTGAATCGTCGTGCACTGCCAGGCACGTCCCAGTGCATCCTTGATCTTGATGTCGATCTTTGGGCCGTAAAAGACCGCTTCGCCTTCCATCCGCTCGTAGGCCAGGGCCCTGGCCTCGAGCGCCTTGACCAGCGACGCCTCGGCCTGCCCCCACATCTCGCTGGCGCCGGCATACTTTTCTGGGGTTCGCGGGTCACGCACACTCAACTCGATCTTGAACTCCTCAAAACCAAAGCCGCGTAAGAGATCCAGGCTGAAATCCAACACGCGCAGAATCTCTTTGTCGATCTGTTCCGGCGTGCAAAAGATGTGGGCATCATCCTGCGTGAAGCCGCGTACCCGTAGCAGACCGTGCAGCACACCGCTGCGTTCATATCGGTATACCGTGCCCAACTCGGCCCAACGCAACGGCAGTTCGCGATACGAGCGCGTTCGGGACTTGTACATCATGATGTGGAACGGGCAGTTCATCGGCTTGATGTAATAGTCTTGCCCATCGACGTCCATTGGGGCATACATACCGTCCCTGTAAAAGTCAAGATGACCCGACGTCTGCCAGAGTGACGCGCGACCGATATGCGGGGAAAACACGATCTCATAGCCACCCTCAAAGTGTCGCTTGCGCCAGTAGTCTTCGATCAGAACGCGAATCTGCCCGCCCTTGGGATGCCAGTAGGCGAGGCCAGCTCCGGCCTCGCCGTGAAAGCTGAGCAGATCCAGGTCTTTGACCAGGCGTCGATGGTCCCGCTTCTCAACCTCCTCCCGCCAGGCCAGGAATTCCTCGAGTTGCTGACTCGTCTCCCAGACCGTGCCATAGATACGCTGCAGCATAGGGCGACTTTCATCTCCCCGCCAGTAGGCGCCTGCCACGTTCAGCAGCTTGATGGCCTCGGGGTTGATCTCCTGCGTGTTATCCACGTGCGGCCCGCGGCATAGGTCGACGAACGGACCGCTCTTGTAGATAGAGAGCTTGGGCGCTTCGTCCAGCGGTTCACCATACTCGTCGGTTCCGGCGGAAAGGATGCCGTCAATCAGTTCCAGCTTGTATGGTTGATCGGCAAAAAGCTGGCGGGCTTGTTGCTCATCGAGCTCCTGATACACGAAGGCATGCTTTTCGGTGATGATCTCTCGCATGCGGGCTTCCATCTCTGTCAAGTCCTCCGGCGTCAGCGGCCGGGGCAGTTCAAAGTCATAGTAAAAGCCCCGTTCAATGGGCGGGCCAATGGCGATCTTGCCCTCGGGAAACTTTTCCAACACCGCCTGAGCCATCACATGTGATGTAGAGTGGCGCAGACGATGCAGATGTTCCTCTTTATGATTGTGTTTCTCGGACACTGTCTACCTCCCCTGCTTTTGTTACCCTTCTATGACGCACAAACCCCCACGCCCTGGGGCGCGGGGGTCTTCCACGTGGTTCCACCCAAGTTCTAAGCAACAGATCATCCACTGACACTGCTGCCGCACTCTGGAGGCGATAACGGGCCCTACCCGGAGTCCCATACTCTCGTGTCTACGACTTACGTCGTGGTCGATTTGGGAGACTCACTCCCGGGGGGTTTTCCCAACCGTCCAGTCAAGGAAGCTTACAGCCAGTGGCTCCCTCTCTCTGCGACCTTCTCAGGGCGGTACTCGTCCCGGTCAACGCGCTAGCACTTTTGATTGTACTGATATTATAGCCTGTTCTTGGCTCCTGTCAACTATGACTTGGTTTGCTCTATCTCGGGAGAAAGCATACGGGCACGCTAGTGCTGTACCTGTGCTTCCTCTGGCTGCAAGCCACCGTCCGCAAAGTAATATCCCATCCTCCACCGCGTGCGAATATAGCGCGGTTTGGAAGGATTGTCCTCGATCTTTCGTCGTAGATAGCGTATATAGACACTGAGGTAACTCAACTCCTCGGCGTACTCCGATCCCCAGATGCTGACGAGCAGCTCTTTGTGAGGTACAATTCGGCCTTTCTGGCTGACCAGGTAAAGCAGCAGACGAGACTCGATGGGTGTGAGATGGATTGGTTCCCCACGTCGTGTGACCGATCCGTTCTCAAGATCGATGTGAAGATTGTCATCGTCGTATACCACCCGCCAGTCTTCGTCAGAACCGTTCCGGGCCCGGCGCAGAACGGTCCGGATACGGGCCTTGAGCTCGTCAAAGCTACAAGGCTTGATGACATAGTCGTCAGCGCCCAAGGACAGGCCCTTGAGGACATCCGCTTGGTCAGCCCTGGCAGTGAGCATGATTATCGGGGTGTCACACATGCTGCGGAGTCGTTGGCACGTCGCCCAGCCGTCCATATCGGGCATCATAATGTCTAGGACGATGACGTCGGGGCGGATTTCGTAGGCCCGCCGAAGCCCCTCTTTGCCGCTCTCTGCCGTGGTGACTATGAAGCCATCTCGTTCCAGCCCAAGCTGCAGCAGAGTCAGCAGTCCAGGATCATCATCAACTATCAATACCTTCTCGTTCATTTTCTAAACCTCTACTGGCTTGTCACTCCAAGGATTGGTTTGTACCCTTTGGCAAGACAAGGAGATCGAGTTCTCAAACCTGTACGACAGATTCCTTGTCATCACTTTTGGTTCCGTTCGCCTCGCCGTGTTCAGTTGGACGTAGGATGCTCCCTCCGATCTGTGTATACTATATCAGAAAGCTGTATGTGAAAGGTGAAGGACAGGTAAAGAACATCAAAAATCCCCCCTACAGAAGGGGGGAAGGGATAATGCTAAAGAGGCTAGAGTAGGTCTTCGGAATCGAAGTAGTATCCCCCTCCTCGAACGGTGTGGAGATACCGGGGGGCACTGGGATCTTGTTCGACCTTTCGCCGCAGCCGATAGATGTATTGCTTGACCAAGTCTGGCTCACCGATCCAGTCAGGCCCCCATACTCTGGTCAAGATAGCGTCCGTACTCAGCACCTTGCCGGCATGGCGGATCAGCAGGCGGAGTACCTCAAACTCTTTGGGAGTCAAATATACTGTCTTGTTCGCAATCACCAACTCGTGACGGTCGCAGTCCAATACGACTGATTCAGCGGGGAACAGATAATCGCCCGATTCACCGGGACGCTCTCCAGCGCGGCGGAGGCAGGCTGCCAATCGACTGATCAACTCTGAGCGTTCAAAGGGCTTGACCACATAGTCGTCTGCCCCAAGGGAGAGGCCATGTACAATATCCTCGATAGTGCCTTTGGCCGTGACAAAGATGATGGGCACGTCTGTCATTTCCCGGAGGCGACGGCAAGCCTCAAAACCATCCATATCCGGCATCATCACGTCCAACAGGATCGCGTCAGGATGACTCTCATAGGCAAAGCGCAATCCTGTAATCGCATCCTCAGCCGTCACAACGTCAAAGCCCTCAGCAGTCAGGGTCGTCTGAAGCAATGCCAACACGTCTGGGTGGTCGTCTATGACAAGGATGCGGAAGCGACGCCGCATGTTCTCTACCTCCTACCCCAAGTGCACCTCATTCCAAGACGGAGCCCTTCTCCTGGCTGGGTGAAAAAATTCTTAATGAGATTATACAACAGTTTATGGATTTGACAAACGTGCGCGGGGCGGTTTCGTCCACAAACGAGAACCGGCTGGCACAACTGCCAACCGGTTTGGCTATGGGCGGTACAAGACTTGAACTTGTGACCTCCACGATGTCAACGTGGCGCTCTGGCCATCTGAGCTAACCGCCCGGGACAGATTGATTATACCACCTCATCGTCATTTTGCAAGGATTGGCACCTGTGCTAGAATTCCTCCTGATGGGACGGATCGATGTTTCTACTTCTCCCAACACCAGTTGGGGCATCATAGGGCACGACTGGGCTGTGAGGTCTCTGTACCAATCTGTAGCCTCCGGCAGCGTGTCCCATGCCTATCTTCTCACCGGGCCGCCGGGTGTTGGCAAGACGACGTTGGCGCGATCGCTGGCCGCTGCTCTGCTGTGCCAGGGTGGGGAAGGTTCGCCCTGTGGTGAATGTCGCGCCTGTCGATTGATCGACAGCGGCAACCATCCCGATCTGCACATCGTGGAATCTGGAAGAGTGGGTGATAGTCTAAAGATTCAGCAGGTGCGCGATTTGCAGAGTCAGCTCTGCCTCACTCCGATTGAGGCCCGCTGGCGAGTGGCGATCCTGCGCCGTTTCGAGGAAGCCACAACGTCGGCCGCCAATGCCTTGCTCAAGACGCTCGAGGAGCCTCCACCCTATGCTGTGCTAGTTGTCCTGGCCAGCGACGCCGACCGTCTCTTGCCCACCATCGTGTCCCGCTGCCGGCAAATCCCTCTGCGCCCTCTCCCTATATCTAGTGTACGTCAGGCCCTTGTGGAGCGCTGGAACACGGAGCCAGAGCAGGCTGAGTTCCTGGCTCACCTTTCAGGCGGGCGGTTGGGTTGGGCAGTGAGTGTGCTGGGTGATAGCGCCGTTCTCCAAAGCCGTGACCATCGTCTGGACGATTTGGATAATCTGCTGAAAGCTTCTATCACCGATCGTTTCGGGTATGCGGCCAGGCTGGCCCGCAGCCCGGTCGCCACGCAGGAGACGCTCGATCTATGGACTGCCTGGTGGCGCGACGTGATGGTGCTAACCGCTGGAGCAGACGCTCCCCTCGCCAATGTGGATCGGCATCATATGCTGCTCAAGTATGCCGAACGGTTCACGGTGGAGCAAAGCGCATCTGTGGTGGGGGCTCTGTGCCGCGCATCCGAGAGGTTGAGGCGTAATGCGAATTCCCGGCTTACGCTTGAGGTGCTGATGCTCGACTTGCCCTATTTGTGAATGTTCTCTCTGTGGACCGACAAACACACAGCCTCCGGCAGATCAGACTTACCGCCGGAGGCTGTGTGATAGATGTGCGTTTCTAAACGGCTTCGACGTCAGGCCACCACTGTTGAACGCCCAGTCGCACTGCCGTTCTCTCGTGGTCATCGATCTGCACCTCTACGAACGATGGAAGGCACATGATGTCGATTCCATCCTCCTTCAGGTAGCCACGAGCGATACACACTGCTTTGACTGCCTGGTTGACGGCTCCAGCACCGATGGCTTGCACATCTACCCGGCCTTTCTCTCGCATGACCCCTGCAATGGCACCCGCCACCGCTGTTGAGCGAGAAGTGGCCGCTACTTTGATGATGTCCATGGTCTGCCTCCTTGTGCTTCCTTGGCCTTTCCACAGGTCAAACCATACGCCAACTCATCTAGGTTTGTATGGACCTCACTATGTTATCATACACCAAAATCGGACATCGTGCAAGCAAGTCCACATGTTATGTCTTGTCTCGTACGTCATACAACGACAGATCTACCGGAACGTATCGCACCCGCTCGTACTCTCGCCGGGTCTCACCCAGGGGGGCTGTCGCGTCTAGCCCCATCTTGGCGGTGCGCGCCTTCTGTCCTGGCACTTTTGTGGCTGAGGGATCCAGACTACTGCTGGGCTGATCAGTGAGGATCACCAGGTCGTGGTCGGCCTGGAAGCGCGTGGCGATTGCCCATTCCACGTCGGCGCTGTCGAATATGTTCACATCCGTGTCCACCACGGTGACGTGTTTGAGCGATCCGTGCCCTTGGAAGGCAGCCACTATTGCTGACCGGCCATCCTCCTCACGCAGCTTTTCGATCTGCACCACCGCGTGGAGCCACGAGGCCCCCCCAGGTGTGATGTACACCCCGGTACACCGACAGACTTGACTGACAGAGGCAAACATGGTTGGTTCTCGGGGCATACCCATCAGGTTTCTGTGTTCCATACCGCCAGGGAGCAGGGCGTGGAAGATGGGGTTGCGCCGATGAGTAACGTGGGTGATCTCGATCACCGGTTGGCGGCGTTGGATGTCCATTGTCCCTGTCAGGTCGGGGAACGGCCCTTCATCGATCAGGGTCTTGGTGATGTGCCCTTCCAGGATCATCTCTGCCTCTGCCGGCACCTCAAGATCGATAGTCTGGCATCGCACCAACGTTGTCGGAGACATGGCGTCAGCGATGCCGAGCTCATCCACGCCCTTTTCAGGGCTCATCGCCGCAGCCAGCAGGACTTGGATAGGACAGCCAATGGCGATGGCGATGGGCAGGTCTTGAGTGGCTTTGCCCACGGCTGTGTGCGTCCCTCGTCCTTCAACGAAGCGGGCGGCAAAACGGTGCTCATCCAGGAGCATCAGCCTGTGAAACGAGATATTGCGCCCCAAGTCGGGATCCCTGATGACCGCCACCGCGGATGTGATGTAACGCCCGCCGTCCTCGGGATGGTAACGGGGGATGGGCAAGTGGGTCAAATCCACCTCATCTGCCACGACCTCCTGGCAGGGGCCGCTATCGAGCACCGGTGGCGGTGTCGGGTGAGCCAGTGCCTCGGCCATTCTGTGGATCAGTTCGGACACCGTACAATCCAGGGCGGCCGCAAAGTAATCTCGCTGGGCACATATCCCGCTGATGGCCCGCCAGTCAGCGAAACCTCGCAGCTCGGGGAACAGCACCGGTTGGCCATCCAGTGCATACATCACCTGTCCCAGTTCCAGGTGCGGGTCAACAGCGCGCTCTACCTCAAGTAGCGCCCTTGATTCTCGTGCCCAGGTGACAAAACGCCTCAAGTTCACAGGTTGTGACCTGTACCCCTATTGTCCAGCACGCTAGGGCTCTGCCACCCCTCGTGATGTACGCGCGACTCGTCGTACTGGGTGCGTGCGTCCTTCTTCTCGGCCGGGTGACCGATGGAGACCAGATTAAGCGGCGCGATGTGCTCAGGGAGACCCAGTATCTCCTGTACAGCGGCAACCCGGTCCTCCTTTGGCGTGATGCCCAGCCAGACCGCACCAAGGCCCAAGGCGGTAGCAGCCAGGAGCAGATTCTCGGTCGCGGCAGAGCAGTCCTGCACCCAGAAACGTTCCATCTCGGTCAGGTCGCCGCACACAGAGATACACAGAGGCGCCTCGAAGAGCATCTTGCCGTGCGGATGCGCTTTGGCCAGCGCGTCCAGCGTCTGTCGCTCCGTCACGACGACAAATTGCCACGGCTTGCGGTTCGAGGCCGAGGGAGCCGCCATCGCTGCCTCCAGCAGTGTCTTGATGTCCGCCTCACTGACCGGCTCCTCCGTGTACTTGCGGATGCTGCGTCGCGCAAAGATCGTCTGAACAAACTCCTTACCCATTTCCTCTCTCCTCACCTACTTGAGACTTGCCAATCTGCCCATTCTCATTCCAGCTCCCGCGGCGCTGGTCCGTCGTACTCGTGATCGGTCGGATGGATACGTCGCATTGGACGTTGGCGGGTCATCTCTTCGTGCGTGTGAGCCGCCAGGCCGGTGACGCGAGCGATGATAAAGAAGGCGTTGCCTAGCTCAGGTGGAAAGTCCAGGTCCACCAGCAACGCCCCCAATGCCCCATCCACGTTAAGCGGCAGCCGCCGCCCTAGGCTTGCCTCCAGGCCATTCTCAAAGGCCTGCGCCATCGCTACTCCGACGCCACTGACTCCCAGTTCGTCAGCCAAGGCCAGCAGCCGTTTAGTGCGTGGGTCGTCGGTGTGGACGCGATGGCCGAAACCCGGCGCGCGTCTATTCTGTGCCTTCAGTTCGGTCAATACTTCGGCTGCCACCTCGTCGGGAGAGCGGTCTCCGTCGAGCCGCTCGATACCGTCGAGCAGAAGCCGCATGCAGCCCTCGATGGCCCCGCCGTGGAAGCGATTGATGGACAGCACTCCGGCGGCGATGCCGGCGTTCAGCGTCGCGCCGGTGGATGCGACGGTGTGGGCTGCCAACGCCGAGGGGGGGGTGGCACCATGATCGATCGATGAGACGAGCATCGCGTCCATCAATTGGCCGACTTCCGGGGAAGGGAGTTCTCCCTTCAAGGCTAGGTAGACCGCCTGTCCAAAGGTCACGCGGCCCATCAGTTCGTCTATTCGATACCCCCGCAGCCGTACTTCGTTGGGCTGAATGGAGGTAATTTCGGTTGTCCAGTGTAGATCGCTCATCAGGTCCTCCTGTTTGTCTAAAGTCTGACCATATGGCGCTCACCGTGAGGGTCAGAGGGCGCCTATTCCTGTGAGCACCTCTTTGGTCACGGTAGGAATATCCCCAAAGTTGTCCACTATGTGCACACCTACTTCCTGTAGTCGAGATACTTTCCCCTCTCGGGTGCCCCGCCCGCCCTCAATGATCGCCCCGGCGTGCGAGAAGCGGGTGCCGCTCTTGGCCCCTTTCCCGCCGATATAGGCGACCACCGGCTTGCTCACCTCCTCCTGCTCGATCAGGTCGGCTACCTGCTCCTCCTGGCTGGTGCCGATCTCACCGAACATCACGACGGCCTTTGTATCTGGATCGGCCTGGAAGAGGCGCACCACCTCTGGCAGCGGCAGCCCTACGACGGCGTCACCACCCACGTGGATCAGGGTGGTCGCGCCGATGCCCTCCTGCGCCAGGTAGTAGGCCATCGAGGAGGTGATGCCGCCAGAGCGAGAGCACACCCCCACCGGTCCGGGGAAGAACCAGGACCGGGCCGACACTGCCCGCCCGCCGATCATACCCAGCACGCCCTTGCCAGGGCTGAGAACTCCCAGAGTGTTGGGGCCGACGAATTTGGCGCCCGCCCCCTCTGCCGCCTTGGCGACCTCCAGCACGTCGTATATGGGCACCCGGTCGGGGACGATGACCAGCAGCTTGACGCCTGCATCGATCGCCTCCAATGCCGCGTTACGAACCAGCGGGGCCGGTATAAAGAGGACGCTGACGTCGATGGGTCCCAGGTTCTCCCATGCCTCCTCGACGGTGTCAAAGACGGGCAGCCCCTCGACTTCCTGGCCACCCCGACCTGGGGTCACACCACCGACGATGTCCGTACCATATTCCTTCATCAGTTTGGCGCGGGCACGCCCTTCGCGGCCCGTGATGCCCTGCACGATCACTCGCTTGGTCTCGTCAATCAGAATTGCCATAACGTCATTCTCCATCTAGGGATGCTTTTTTGTCAAGAGATTCTTAAGGCGGGTGGGGACCGAGTGGCCCGTCTACCGGTTCCCAGTCTTTCGGTATTCCTCCAGCCCTGGAATGGGCAATTCCACATATCCACCACCTGCCCCGTCGAGATAGCACGCCACATCGCAGGCCAGGCACTCGATGCAACGCCCCTTCTGTGCCTCTTCCGGCGTGATGTTCAGCACAGGACATCCTGTCTCGTCGAGCGTGAGAATCTGCGGCACACATTCCTCCACGCAGACCTTGCTCTCACAGGTGGCGCAGATGGCGTGATCGTAGGTCACTGTGCCGCCGGTAACCGTCTCAAAGGAATAAGGCTGTTTCAGGACTGGCTTCTTGCGTCGTTTGGCCGGTTCTGCCGGTGGGGTATAACTCTCCAGCAATGCCTTGAGCCGCTGCGCGCAAAAGTGGGGAGAGTCATCCTTCTTGTATCCTTCCACCGGCGCTGGGATATAGTCGTTGACCCGCTCCAGGATCTGCACCGCCTTATCCTCGGCGTTACCGCCCAACCGGATGACGGCTGGCACTGTCAGGGGTTCTTCTAGAAACGCCTTGACCAGTCCTCGTGCGGAGTGAAACTGTTCCTGGCTGGCCACTCCCGAGCCGGAGCCAAAGTAGCCGTCAATCGGCCCCTGGCTGAGGATGATGCGGGCGGCGCGGTAGACTTTGCTGGCCGGGGGATTCCCCGATGTATCCACAAAGTTGGCGATGCGGAAACCTTCATTGATCACCGCATCCATACTCATCATCGAGCCCCCGCCACCTGCTCCGTGGAAGCCGACGACTCTCTCGTTCTTTTGAAAACCTTCGACCATCTGGATGAAGTAGAAGGTGCCTCGATAGTCTCCTTCCTCAACCCCATAAGCGATACGCTCCAGCGCCGTTGGCGGGCGATCCAATTCACGCGCGAAGGTGATCCCCAGGTCCTTGTGGCGAAAGACAGCATAGTCATCTACCGTGACCCGGCAATCGGCCGCCACCAATTGGCCCTCGGCCGTCAAAACTAGCGGGTTAATCTCAGCGGTGCGGGCCTCCCAAGTACGTGCCACTTGGTACAGCTTTACCAGCAAGTTTGCCAAGTCTTGCAGCAGGCGACCGTGGATGCCGGTACGTCGAACCAGATTAGAGGCTTGATAATCTCGCAGACCGTGCTCGATATCTATTCGAGTGCTTGCAACCGAGTCTGGATGTTGCTGGGCGATATCCTCAATCCCAGTGCCTCCGACGCTGGAGAACATGATCACCGGCGCTCGCTCCCGATCACTGACGATCACGCCAGCGTAGAACTCGCGTTCGATGGAGAGTTTCTCCTCCACCATCACACGTTCGACGGTAAAGCCCCCTATTTGCATTCCCAGCATCTCGGCGGCCGCCTCCGCCGCTTCGCCGGGTGTCTCTGCGAAGCGGATGCCTCCCAGGCTGGCCCGACCGGTCACCCACGCCTGGATCTTGATCACGACCGGGCCACCGATCTCGGCTGCGACTTTCCGTGCCTCGGTGGGTGAATCGACCGCCCGGCCCTTTGGAATAGGAATACCTCTCTGCGCTAGTAGCGTCTTGCCCTGGTGTTCGTGTAAGCGTGCCATTATGCTCCTCAAAGGATCTTGTGAGATTTGCAAACACTGGATGCCGAGGGTCAGTCACCGAATGGCGATCAAGCGGCCAGTCGTCTATGCCCGTGGCGAAGGATACAACAAGTCACATCAAGTCGCAACCGGATGTAGACAGAGAAGCGACTCTCCCTTTATCTCGGTAGGAGAGAGTCGCTTTGTGGAGGGGGAAACCCCGTCCTATGGCTCACGAACGAGCACGTTGTCAAAGCGTACCTCGGTCATAGTGTCCTCAAAAGTCGTCGCCGTGAACCCGACATCCCCTGAGGTGAACGTGCTGTCCTCGACTCCAGCCATGCGCTCCCCGTTGATAAACAACTCGAGGCTAGAGCCGTTGCACACCGCCATGATGTGATTGGTCGCGTTCCCCTTGCGGATGGCACTCGTCTCCGTCCAGTCGACAAGCGCTTCGAATTCCTCTCCCTCGGCCTTTACAATCTGGTAGAATCCGTCTCCAGAGATGCGCAGGTAGTATCCGTTACCGCTACCGTCACCCTGCTCTCGGCACACCACCCCATAGGCATTGTTGCTCTCAGGGCCAGCAGAAACCTGAGTGGCATCTACCTCGATGACAACATTGTCAAAGGAGCGATTGGCCACGCCCCACATCATCATATCGAGGCTGGTGGAAGTGACAAAATAGGCATCGTCCTTGTACCCCACGCTGCCAAAGTCATAGTCCCCGATTTCCCAGCCGGAATCTGTGCTGCTAAAGTCGTCCTGCAAGTAGATGTTCGCCGGTATTGGAGATGGTGGCGGTTCCTGCCCATCCCCACCACCAGGCAGGAGATTGCACGTGCACGTCAGGGTTGCCATCACCAGTACGATGAATACGCTCAGGGTTTTTTTGTTCATTGTGTCCTCCTTTTCTCTTTTTCCCATTGTACCTCCCACATTCACAAAGTCAAACGTCCGTTAGGCCCAGTCGTGCCCGCTCCTCCTCGATCACGTTCTCATCCAGCTTCTCAAACAGCGGATGGGGCTGACGCAGCGCTTGGCCGGGTGGTAACTCGCTGGCTTTCCACTCCCCCGTGGCCTTGCTTCCATCGTAGCACAGGGCCTCGTGGATCCTTCCTCCCTCCTCCTCAAAGGTGGCGGTGTATGATTCGCCAAACAGCGCCCCCTCGTAGCCCAGGACCTGGTGTAGCCGCTCAGACGAGAAGGGCAAGAAGGGTGCAAAGAGAACCTTTAGCGAGTCAATGGCCTTGAGCGCCACATAGATCGTCGTGCCTGCTGCCTCGACGTTCTCCTTGATCTGGAACCAAGGGCCTTTTTCTTCCAGATAGCGATTTGCTTCTCGGGCCAGAGCCATCGTCTCGTGTAGCGCAGTCCGGAATTTGCATCCCGCGATCAACTGACCGATGGGCTCGAACCCATCCTCTATACGAGCCAAGAGTCGTCGGTCGATATCCTCAAGAGGCCCGGGTGTGGGCACGTGCCGATCGAACCGTTTGTAGGCAAACGTCAGCGCGCGATTGGCCAAGTTCCCCCAGGCGGCCACCAATTCGTCGTTGTTGCGCCGCACAAAGTCATTCCACAGCCAGTCCGTATCTCTGGTCTCTGGCATGGCCACCGTCAAATAATAACGCAGTGCATCAGGGCTGTAGCGGTCAAGGGCCTGATCCATCCATACGGCCCAGTTCCGACTGCCTGACATCCCCGCACCCTCCAGGTTCATAAATTCGTTGGCTGGCACGTCGTATGGCAGGTTGAGTTCCTTGGATGGATCGTCTTCGTAAAGCTGCCTTACTCCCATCAGCTCCGCCGGCCAGATGACAGCGTGAAACGGGATGTTGTCCTTGCCGATGAAATACTGGGTCTTGGCGGCTGGGTTGTACCACCAGTCCTTCCACGACTCTGGCTCTCCTTGATTGTGGGCCCATTCGACACTGGCTGAGAAATAGCCGATCACAGCCTCAAACCAGACGTAGAGGCACTTGGTCTCCCATCCGGGGACAGGGACTGGAATGCCCCATGCCAGGTCGCGGGTGATAGGCCTACTCTGCAACCCTTTTCCGACATAATTGCGGGCGAAATTTATCACGTTGGGGCGCCAGTGTTCCTTGCCGTGCTGGAGCCATTCTGCCAACCCAGCTCGGGCCAGTTTGGGCAGGTCGAGGAAGAAATGCTCTGTCTCCCGGATCACGGGTGTGCTCCCGTCCACCTTGCTGCGAGGGTTGATCAGATCTTTTGGATCCAGCAGCGTGTTGCAGTTGTCGCACTGGTCTCCCCGCGCATCTTCATATCCGCACTTTGGGCAAGTGCCTTCCACATAGCGATCAGGCAGAAAGCGCCCCTCCGCTTCAGAGTACATCTGTTCCTGTACCTGGCTGTAGAGATAGCCTTTCTCCATCAACGTGCGAAAGAAATCCTGGGACACACGATGGTGGTTCACCGTGTCGGTGTGCGTAAAAAGATCGTAGCTGATGCCCAGGCGCAGGAATAGCTCCAGGAACCCGTGATGAAAATGCTCGAACACGTCACGGGGGGATTTGCCCTCTCTGTCGGCGACTACCGTAATGGGAGTACCGTGTGAGTCTGAGCCCGAGACCATAAGCACACGGTCACCAGCCAGACGGTGATAGCGGGCGTTTATGTCACCCGGCAGATGGGATCCGGTGACATTGCCGACGTGGATTTTTGCGCTGGCGTAGGGCCAAGCAATGGATACCAGAATGTGTTCCGACATTGATATTCCTCCTAGCGGTGCGTGAGAGTATTGTAGCACATGGTAAGACAAACGAAAACCGCCAGCGAGGCTGGCGGTGTGTTGCCGTGAGGCCGGAAATGCGCAACGGCCTATCGCGAGCGGGGAGCCTCCACTCCTGCCCGCCACGGCAGGCTATACATCATCATAGCGAGACGAAACCGTATCACATCCATCATACTAGTCCAAGTATACACTAACTAAGGTAATCCCGCAACTGACGGCTGCGGCAGGGATGGCGCAGCCGTCGCAGTGCGCGGCCTTCGATCTGACGGATGCGCTCTCTGGTAAGCCCGAACTTGCGGCCAACCTCCTCCAGCGTGTGCATGCGGCCATTGTTGAGCCCAAAGCGCAGCCGCAGGATGCGCGCTTCTCGGGGGTTCAATGTGCCCAACATCTCTTCGATCTTTTCGCCGAGCAGGTACCGGTAGACCGTCTGCGTCGGCGTTGGAGACGAGTCGTCTTCGATAAAACTCCCCAGTTCGCTGTCTTCTTCCTCCCCCACAGGTTGTTCCAGGCTTAATGGTCGCCAAGAGACCCTAAGCATCCACTGCACCTTGCGCGGCTCCATATCCATCACATCCGCGATTTCCTCGGGCGTTGGTCGACGTCCGTGCTCTTGCTCAAGCTCCCGAGCGGTGTTGTAGAGCCGTCGGATCCGGTCAGACATATGCACCGGCACACGAATGGTGCGGCCCTGGTCGGCTATCGCCCGTGTGATCGTCTGCCTGATCCACCACGTGGCGTAAGTGCTGAAGCGATAGCCACGGGTATAGTCAAACTTTTCGACCGCTTTCATCAAACCCAGGTTGCCTTCCTGGATCAGATCCAGAAAGGGCACACCGCGTCCCATGTATTTCTTGGCGATGCTGACCACCAACCTGGTGTTGGCCTTGATCAGGTGCTCCCGGGCAGCCAGTCCTTCCTCGATCTGTCGCTGCAGCTCCTGGCGTCTCACGGGGTCAGATCCGTCGTTGTCCAGTGTCCTTTGGGCGCCACGTCCTGCCTCTAGCGCCTTGGCCAGTCGGATCTCCTCCTCGATCCTCAGCAACGGTACCCGGGCCATCTCTCGAAGATACAGGCCTATGGTGTCATCGCTGGCGATCCCGCTCAGGTCATAGTCTCCATCATCAATGGCTGGATATTCATCGATCCCTGGATCTGTCTCGTGCACCTCCCCGGTCTCAACATCGACTTTTTCATCAAACACTTCGATTCCTGCACTATGCAACAAGATAAAGACTTCTTCGAGTTGATCAAGGGTTTCCTCGGCTTCGGGCAATAGATCCAGGATATCGTCCGTGGTCAGATAGCCCTGAATCTCCGCCCTGTCCAGTAGCTCCCCAACTGCGTTCATAGGTTCTACTCCATCAGGTCCTTCAACAGTGCCAATCGCGGATCAATCTTTTGCTGACCGCAACTACATAGCCCCAGGTTGCGGTTCTCGCCACATTGTGGACATAGCCCTTGGCAGTCGGGGCGACAGAGAGGTTTCATAGGTATGGCTATCCAAGCTTGCTCGCGCATTAGCGGCGCTAGATCAAGCCACCCGTCATCACTCACTTTGTAGGTGGCGTTGAGTTTGGAGCCTGCTCCTGGTATTCGAAACGTCTCTTCGAGTTCGAGCACAACAGGGAGGTCAAACGACTCCAGACATCGGACGCATTCCAGTATCAACTGCGATTCGACAGCGCCTTGGACCAGCAAGCCATCTTGCACGCGAATCGCACGGAGGGTGCCACGGAGGTAGCATACTTGAAGATCGCCAAGATTCTTGGGCCCCGTGTTCACGTCCAGGGTTAGCGACGTGCCAAGTCGGGCCTTGAAAAGAGATGATACGTCGGAGCGAATCATGACAGTAAGCTAAAGAGGGTCTCCAAGACCGCTTTCTGGTGCCTCCCCGATGCCCGACTTGACGAGGCTTTCAGTGGCTCACGGTTGAGAGTATTATAGCACAATCACCCCCCATAGTCAAGATTTCTTATTTATAGTATACATAAAATGGTATAAAAACCGTCAGAATGCCGGTATCCCAGGGCGATTGCCAAAATGCATAGTCTGTGTTAATGTTTTGGGTATTGGGAGGAATTGCTGTGAAATTGCTGATCGCGACTCAGAATCAGGGCAAAGCGCGCGAGTTCCGCCGCCTGCTTTCGTCTCTTGGCGCGGAACTCTGCTTCCCATCCGACCTGGGCTTGGAGCTGGAGGTTTTAGAGGATGGCGCCGCTTATGTCGATAACGCTCGTAAAAAGGCAGAGGCTTTTGCACGTGCCTCCGGTCTACTGACCCTGGCTGACGATTCAGGACTGGAAGTGGACGCCCTCGATGGTGCCCCGGGTGTTCGTTCCGCCCGGTATGCCGAAGGTCACGACGGTGATCGAGTCACAGTGCTGCTGACACAGCTCCTTGATGTACCTTGGGAGCAGCGCACGGCGCGGTTCCGCTGCGTGGTTGTGATTATCACACCAGAGGGTGAGTCGTATACCACAGAAGGTGTCTGTGAGGGTCGAGTTGCTCAGGAGCCAGCCGGAGAGGGGGGATTTGGATACGATCCAGTCTTTTACCTGGCCCGTTATGGTTGTACGATGGCACAACTGCCTCAAGAGGAAAAGAATCGCATTAGCCATCGTGGCCGAGCTGTCGAGGCGGCACTGCCCATACTTGGCCGCCTGATGGTTGAGTAACTCTGGCTAGCACCAACTAGCGGCATGGTTTGCGGCAGAATCCAGCAACATCTGCATGCGCGGGACCATAGTGGCCCCAGGTTTGTCATCCTCCCTCTTTGATGTTATAATCATGGGTGAGGCTGGCGACAACTGTTGCACAACCTCAGGTAGAATCTAATGAAAGATACATCTCTCGCGAGCTCTAATGACAGGGAGCGCGACACAGCAACTATTACCCCTCCTAGCCCACGTCCCTTTTTCTTACGCTTCGTGGCTGGGTGTATGGTGGCGGTGTGGCGCATGGGTGTGGATTGGCGTACTAAACGGCCCTTCCTTACTCGCGTCACGGCCCATATTAGCATCCTTGCCCTTACGCTGATCACTGTGGGGCTCAGTGGAATAGCGATCCCCACACCACAGGCAGCAGTAGGTAGGTCACCGGATGTTGACGTGTCCCGCGTCGAATCGGTTGCTTCCTCGGAGCAGGAAGCGACTCCACCGCCATCTATCGATCTCACTACGGACACAATCTATCACCTTGACGCAGATACGGTCTCTCGGGTGCCTATTCCACATACGAACATCCCGGATCGCCTTCGGGCAGGGACCGTCACCTACGTTGTTCAGCCTGGGGACACGATCTTTGACATTGCCGCTCAGTTTGGTCTATCCCCAGAGACTGTTGTCTGGAGTAACCGTGAGGCCCTTCAGGATGCTCCCTGGCTGATTCAGCTTGGGCTTGAGCTTTTTATTCCTCCTGTGGACGGCATATACCATACTGTCCTCGCGGGCGAGACCGTGGACAGTATCGCATTCGACTATGGCCTGGAACCAGCGGTCTTGTACAACGAGTGGAACAGTCTTGCAGATGGTGGCCGACTACGTGAGGGGCAGTTGTTGGTTGTGCCTGGGGGAGAGGGAGAGGAAATCACCTGGGCGCCACCGCAGTCCGAATACGCTGTGGCCGGTGCATCCTATAGCTATGGGATCTGCAGCGGTGTGTCCTTCACCGGCCCTGGTGCTAACGGCTGGTTCACCCTTCCGACAGGCAATTCTCGGGTCTCGGGATGGTACTTCCGAGATCCACGCAACCCAGGGCACATTGGGCTCGACTATGCTTGCCGGATGGGCGATCCTCTATATGCGGCAGACAACGGAGTGGTCACCATAGCGGGATGGAACGGTGGTTACGGTATCTTGGTCGAGCTCAATCACGGCAACGGCTTTGTCACTCGGTATGGTCACTTTAGTGAAATCATCGTGGGATGCGGTGAACCGGTCTACCAGGGCCAGTTGCTTGGCTACTGCGGCAGCACCGGCTGGTCTTCCGGTGCCCATCTCCACTTTGAAGTCCGCCACAACGGCGTGCCCCAGGATCCCCAGATCTACCTCCCGTGATTCGGAAGCCCCAACCTGTGAGTGATGGAGACGATGCAATTGCTGCGGCGTAAACTTGAGTCTTCCAAGGCGGAGAGCGAGAGCCCTCTTAATCGCTGGCTGGAGAACAGCATTCCGCGTGCCTTTGCCTGGTTTGCCACCACTCTGTACGGCCTGACGGGCGATTTCCGGAGTTGGTTGCCGTTGCTCATGCGTGCCAGTGCCCATTTGATGGTCATTCTCGTGGCGATAGGGGCTATTGGATTGAGCGGCATTGAGTGGCCAGCAAAAGCAGCTTCCACTTTGAGCACAAGTGCTATGCCGGTGTCCGCTGGGGATGGCAAAGACGCGCGAGTGGCGAATCAGGTAGTGGTCGAACTGAAAGGGCAAAATGGTGCGCCTCCTGCTTCCAGTATCAATCGTGCGATGCAACCCATTGTGCGGATTGCCCAGCCATACACCGTTATCCCTGAGCGTCCGCGTCTTGGAATAATCACCTATACTGTACAGGCAGGGGATACGGTCCAGGCCATTGCTGATCTATTCCACCTGCAGGCTACCACCATCATGTGGGCGGATTCGGGCATTGAAGACGCCCCGGACCTTTTACGGATTGGTCAGACAGTCAATATCCTACCCGTCGATGGGGTGTATCACCAGGTCGCTGACGGTGACTCGTTGGAGTCAATCGCTGAGGCGTACCAGGTGACCCCTGAGGTCATCGCTACCTGCGAGTACAACTCTCTGCAACCTCCGAACTATGCGATTGTGCCGGGAATGTATGTCATCGTGCCTGGAGGAGAGAAGCCGTACGTACCCAAGGTTGTCACCACGTACACAGGCTCGGTGCCCGAGGGGGCGCGTGGCACAGGGCGGTTCCAGTGGCCAGTGCTGGGCAGAATCACTCAGGGGTATTGGTATGGCCATCGTGCGATTGATGTGGGCGCTCCAACTGGCAGCGCGGTGGTGGCAGCCGATGGCGGGTTCGTCAGTTTCGCCGGCTGGACCGATGTGGGCTATGGTTATCTAATAGTGATCGACCACGCCAACGGCTTTGCCACCTACTATGCTCACCTGAGCAACATATACGTCTCCTCAGGCCAAGGGGTCGAACGTGGTCAGGTCATTGGTGCGGTCGGCAGCACTGGGTGGTCTACCGGCCCACACCTACACTTTGAGGTGCGATACTACGACGCACAGCATAACCCGCGGGTATACCTGCCCTAGTCGGCAGTCTGGCAAACTGACCGTAGGTGATACGAAAGCCAGCCCCGCCAGCTGGCTTTTCCGTTAACTATTTTGCCAGCTCCTCCGCCCGAAGCTCGCGGATTACGGTCACCTTGATCTGCCCTGGGTACTCCATACCCTCCTCGATTTTGCCAGCGATGTCCTTGGAGAGCTGTATCGTCGCCAGGTCGTCGATCTCGTTGGGCTTGACGACGATTCGAATCTCGCGGCCAGCCTGGATGGCGTAGGCTTCTGCCACGCCGTCGAAGGAATTGGCGATTTCCTCCAAGGTGTGGATACGCTTGAGATACAACTCCAGACTCTCGCGGCGTGCCCCGGGTCTAGCTCCAGAGATGGCGTCGGCTGCCTCGATGATGATCGCTTCGAGCGAAGTTGGTTCGGTCTCGTGATGATGAGACTCGATGCAGTTGACCACCTTTTCTGGGATTTTGTAGCGGCGGCAGATTTCGGCCCCGATCCTGGCATGAGTTCCTTCTGTCTCAAAGTCTACAGCTTTGCCGATGTCGTGTAGCAGCCCTGCCATACGAGCCATCTTCGCGTTGGCTCCAAGTTCCTCGGCCAACATGCCCGACAACTTGGCTACCTCCATTGAGTGTGCGTGTTGGTTCTGTCCGTAGCTCGTGCGGAACTTGAGCCGTCCCAACAGCTTGATGATCTCGGAGTGTAGCCCAGGAACGCCGACCTCATAGGCCGCTCGTTCGCCCTCCTCGCGGATGGTGCGCTCGACTTCCTTCCCACTGTCGGCAATGATCTGCTCGATGCGGGCCGGGTGGATGCGCCCATCCACCACCAACCGCTCCATCGCCCGGCGGGCGATCTCACGCCGCACCGGGTCGAAGCATGAGATGGTGACTGCCTCAGGTGTGTCATCTACCAC
>CAYUIS010000096.1:0-11190 GCA_964444825.1 uncultured Anaerolineales bacterium
AATCCTGGCCCAGGCCGCATCCCGTGGCAAGGTCTACGGCGTGGACTATTCCGAGGATGTGCTCCTTACAGCCTGCCGGGTCAATCGAGCGCTCATCGAGCAGGGCCGCGTCGAGATCAGGCACGGGAGCGTCTCCGATCTGCCGTTCCCCGGCGACACGTTCGACCTGGCGACCGCCTTTGAGACGACCATGTTCTGGCCCGGTCTGGTGGATGACCTGCGAGAAGTGCGGCGCGTGCTGAAACCAGGCGGCGCCTTGTTGATCTCCAACGAGGCGTACCAGGATGCAAGATTCGAAGGGCGAAATGCCAAGTGGGCTCGTCTGGCTGACTTCCAACTGCAAACGCCGGAGGAAACCCACCAATGCCTGACTGAGGCCGGATACACCCAAGTCGAGATCGACACGGTGCCCGACAGAAACTGGATCGCGGCCATCGCACGCGCGTAGAGAGAGGAGGCACATGAGCGAACGAACGATTGAACGCAAAGGATCGAGCACGGCCGGATACACGTGCTTTTCGCGGGCCTGTGCCACCAAGGAAGAGGACAAACGCTTCCGCGGGCCTGACCATCTGGCCGAGATCTTTCTCCCATTCATGCCCCGGGTCCTGTTCAGCGTCCCCTGCCTGCGGAAATGGTTGATGCGCCAGATGTTTCCGACCGGCATACACGAATACGTCCTGGCGAGGACAAACCTGTTCGACGAGGTCTTTGTCGACGCGCTGGACCGTGGCTTTTCGCAGATCGTGCTGCTTGGCGCGGGCATGGATACAAGGGCGCTGCGCTTCCAAGATAGGAACAAGGGCGCGACGATATTCGAGCTGGATATCTACGCCACACAACGCTACAAGCGGAGAGTGTTCAGCCGCAAGCAGGTCGCGCTGCCCGAGGATCTCGTCTTTGCGCCCATCGATTTCAACAAGCAGCGCCTCGCCGATGTACTGTCAGAGGCGGGCTATCAAGGGAAGCAGAAGACGCTCTTCCTGTGGGAGGGTGTGACAATGTACCTGGAGCCGGAGGCGGTGGATGACACGCTGAGTTTCATCCGTAACAGCGCCGCGGAGGAAAGTATCGTTGCCTTCGACTACGTCCGTGCTTCGGTGCTGCGGCGCGAGAACACGCTCTACGGCGAAAAAGGGAGCTATGACCGGGTGGCGCGAGCGGGTGAGCGGTGGACGTTCGGCATCGAAGATGGGGCGATCGAGGGGTTTCTCGTCGAGCGCGGGTTCAGGCTGCTTTCGCACCACACGCCGGACGATCTGGAGAGCGCCTATCTCACGGTCAAAGACGGAACCAGGTTTGGACGGATCAACGAGACCCACTGCATCGTGATCGCTGAGGTCTAGATCAACCACTTTAGGAGACACACATGGTCAAAGAATTCGCAGGCGCAGAGTACGGCAACTGGGTATCCACCAAGTTCGTAACCATACCGCTATTTCTGGCGGCACTCTTCCTTGGACTGACGCTCGTCTGGCCGGGGTTCGTCATCTTGGCTCCACTGTGCCTCGTGGCCGGCGTCTACTTTGTGTATGCCCGCCACGCCTTCTCCCCGCGCGGTGGGAATATCCAGGCCAAGCTCTGGGAGATGGTGCTGGATCGCCTCGATTGGGACGGCAAAGGCAAGGCTCTCGACATCGGGTGCGGCAACGGCCCGCTGACCATCGCCCTGGCCCAGCGCCACCCCCACGCACACGTGACCGGCATAGACGCCTGGGTCAAGGCGTGGGACTACTCGCAGGCGGTCTGCGAGCGCAATGCAGAGGCCGCAGGCGTCGCCGGGCGGACAGACTTTGAGAAGGCCAGCGCCTCTGCCCTGCCCTTCGAGGATGAGGTCTTTGATGCGGTGATCAGCAACTTTGTGTTTCACGACGTGAGCGACACCAAGGACAAGCAAGCGCTCGTTCGTGAGGCATTGCGGGTGGTCAAGAAAGGCGGAAGCTTTGCCTTTCAAGACCTTTTCGCGATAGAAGTGATGTACGGCGAGTTGGACGATCTGCTGGAGACGATCAAGGGTTGGGGGATCGCCGAGGTCGCTTTCATGGACACCAGCACCTCCGACTTTATCCCCGCCGCGCTGAAACTGCCGTTTATGCTTGGCAAGATCAGCATCGTCTATGGGACAAAGTGAATGCCTGACGACCAACACGGTGTGACGCATATGGACGCCGTCGTCCATCCCAGCGCCCGCCCGGTCGTCAAAACGTGGTTGGAGAGCCTGCGGGAGTAGGTCTGCGAGAAACCTCCGGCCTCGGACGGCACTTGCCGTGGGGACAGTGATAGGGATGGAATACACAGGCCGTACGCTGGCAGCGCCAGGTTGATCGGAGCTTTTCCTGCTCAGATGTCTCCTCCGGCCACGCCTCGATTCCCATCCACTTTCTGGTGAGGGCCAGGACCTGCCGGTCGTGAGCGTCGAGCTGGCGCTGTCCCTCGAGGTGAGCGCGCATAGCCCATAGGGTATTGTGGCAGCCCATGGTGAGCATGGCGACCCCGTTCTCCTTGCGATAGCCCAATCGCTCGGTGAACTGGAGCGTGCCCAGGGGCATGTCCTCGGGGTAGATGCGCACCACGTCGACCTGCAGCGGCAGGTGGTCCTCGACGATGGACTGCGCCCAAGCCTCCATACGCTCGAGAATCCCCTCGCCGTCGGCGCCCAGGTAGCCACGCAGCGCCCGTTCTCGCGCCGATTCGAGAAGCCGGTCGAGGATGGCGCGCCTTTGGTCCTCATCGAGCGAGCGGAGCGTCTCCTGGTAACTATCCAGCACCAGGAGGAGCGTGTCCCCCAGCTTCTCACCGCGCTTGCCGAAGGTGTTGATCGTATCTACGACGACGGCGTCAGCCGACTGTTTGGCCACTCCCTGGATCTCCAGCGTGCGCTGGACGACCTGGTGAAGGGCCGGGTCCTCGACGTCGACCGGCCGCACCAGGGGCTCGGGCTCCAGAAAGACGACGTACAGATCGAGAGCGACGTCTCGCTTTGACATCGCTGCGGATTCGGCCCACTCGCGGGCGGCGTCGATGGCGCTGTTGGAGGGGGTGTTGTCGATAGCGCCCCCGTCGACGTAGGCGTCCCCGAGCGTGGGAAAGAACTCGCGCATAGAGCGGGATGCCCGCCACCGGCTGTAAGTCCTTTCCCACTCATCGTTCTCGTCATTCCCTTCGGGTTCCCCTTTGTCTCCAGCGCCGTCAGTGCGAGTCGCACGCCAGGCCGCAGCCATCCGGGACTCGATCTCAGGGTCATCGAACCAGTTGGCCAGGATACCATAGAGCAGCCCGTTTTCGGGGTCGTCGGCGGGATAAATGTCCTCGACCGGGTACGGGGCGAAAACGCCCGGAAAGCGCCCGGAGGCCAGGGCCGCGTTGATGGCGTTCGGGTTGCCCGGCAACTGGAGGCGAAAGCTTCCCAGGGGCAATTTCTCCGGATCGACCTTTTCCAACCGAAAGGCCTGTTTCCGCATATACCGCACAAATCCCTCGGCCGATAGGTAGGCCGATATCTCCAGGCGGCCGGTGCGGTAGTTGGCGCGGGTGAGGCGGACGTCGATGCCGGCCTGGGCATAGTCGCGCAGCGTCCTGCCCGGCGGAACCAGGCCGATCTTTTCCCCGGCGGCGGCCACTTGCGCGGGGTCCTCTGCCTCCAGGTGCTCGATACGCAGGGGGGCTACCGGCTCGGTGAACACGGAGGCGAGCTTGCCGTCATCAGCGGACGGGACAAGGGATCTTTCCATATCAAAACGGGCCAGGTAGGCGCGGGCGGCCTTCTCGAACGGGGCCTGGCGATGGTGTTTGAGGATGTGGAGGAGCTTGGTCGCGCCACCCAGGCGCTGGGTCAGCCCCTGGCCGACCTTGACGAGCGCAGGCCACACGCCGGCCGAGGGGAGCGCCCTTCGATCGGGGTCGGTCCACCACCAAAAGACGCGTGTAAGATCGGGCAGGCTGACGTCGAATCCCAGCAGGTCGTCCTTCAGCCTGCCCAGGGGTCCCCGCTCGCTATCATCGATCACCCGCTTGTCCGGCAGTTGCAGCCAGGCGTGGTGGTAGGCCTTGACCATATCGTCCATCGCTTCCACCGCCCGCTCGGGGTCGTCCCTTAGCTCGGGGGAGAGCTTGCTTTTGCGCAACAGGTATTCGGCCAGGAAAACGGTGTTAAAAGCGCCGATCGAGGAGCCGGTGACCGTATCAAATTCCATACCGGCGATGTGAAAGGCGTGGATGACGCCCGCCTCGTAGAACCCCTTGGCGCCGCCTCCGGCGAGCACGCAGCCCCGGCGCTTTTTCCTGTGAGTGGTTGTCATAAGAGATCTCTCCCTTTTCTGCTCCCCCCGGCGGAACCAGACTGGCGGGCCTTGTACCGGGATGGTCCTACGATCCTGGCGGTCGCCTTGGGCCGGTCAGGACCAAGAGGTGTTTCCCCGCTTGGCGGGTGTGAGTATATGCGAAAGTGATGGACAAGTCAAAGAGGGCAAGCGCTCCACTTCCCACGGATGCCGGTGGTCCTTTCGATTTCTACATACTGAACTCACCCAGGGTAGGTCGCGCCAGCCGTGAGAAATCGGCGTAGGCGATCTTCATCGTGTGGCGGTGAGTGCCGACCCGGAAGACGATGTTCGCTTCCTGCGCCAATCCCTGGTCCACATAGACCGGCACGCCGTACAGATCGCCAAAGGGCGGCATCGCCCCGGTGGCGCAATCGGCAAAGAGACCGGTAAACTCCCCCTCCTTCGCCAGGCTGACCTGCTTGGCGCCGAGCAAACCACGCACCTTGCGCAAGTCCACCCGGGCGGGCGCGGAGATGACGAGCATGACGATCTCCGCGTCAGCTTTGACCATGACCACTTTGGCGACCTGCGTGCCGGGCACGTGCAGCGCAGCCGCTACTTCCTGCATCGTGTAGGCCTGGCTGTGGGCCAAAAGTTCGAAGAGTACGTCGTTTTCCTGCAGGTATTTCTCTAACCGTTCTTTGCATTCCATTTCGCTGACCTCCTCCGGTCTCTTTTCCCGCATCGTGCGGGTCTCAGGCCGCCGCATCTTGATGGCGGACGGCCACTATCGCCTCCCAGAGTCCACCAACGAAAACCACCCGCCAACCTCAATGGCCGGCGGGCTCTGCTACGATGTCGGCTGCCAGGGTGCGCCTACCGTCCTGGTCGTCGCGTCGGATTGGTCAGTGTTGCGGGGTCTCTTTCGTCTGGCGGACGTTAGTATATGCCAAAGTGGTGGAGAAGTCAAAAAGCGAGCTGGGAGCTTTGGAGGCCAGGCCAGGGCTGAACCGCACCCTCAGCAAGTGCCGGTTGCTCCAGACTAGGATTGTGCTATACTTGGAAAAGGTGACCACGGCCATCACAATCCAAGCCACCCTTTGGCGGCCAAGCTTCAGTCAGTTGAAAGGAGATGATGCCTACAGGGTATAGACCACCTATTCCCCAGTGTCAGTAGACCTTCCAACAAGTCCAGAACATACAAACGGTTATATGCCCCTGCGACGCATCGCGTCGCCCGCAGTGATGAGGAGGAAATACAAGATGAGCAGTCGAACCAGTCGTTTGAGCCTGTCGGTTCTTCTGGCCCTCGGGTTATGTATTCTCTTCGCAACAACCATCGCCTTGGCCCAAGGACCGGACGATCCCGACAGAGCCGAGAGTCCCCGTAGAGCAAGAGAACTGCCACCTATTACGAAAGAGAACGTGGCCAACTTCTCCCTCGAGGAATTGTTGGACCCAGCTAACTGGGAGCAGCTTTCCCTGCGCGAGCGGTCGATTGTTGAGAGGGCTGCCGAAGCCGGCCTATTAGAACACGCGGCACAGGACCAAGCCCAGGTCCTCTCTCCCGGCGTCGATCTAGGGCTGTACATCTGGGATGAGTCGACTACTGTATACAATCCTTCATACGAGCCCGAGAGCTATTTCCTGTATGAAATCTGGCTCTACAACTGGGGCCAGGACGACGCCACCGGCGTACGCCTGACCTACACCCCCCCGGTGTCAGCCCTGGTCAGTGGATCGTACAATGATCGGGCCCTCCCCTACTCCCAGAACGGCGAACTGGCGTGGAACGTCGGTTCAGTAGAGTCAGGAGGCGATCGTTACTTTTACGTGGAGATGCAGGTCATTCCCACGGCCACAATCGGCACCGACTTGGTCAGCACCGCCAGTGTCACCTGCACCCAGGTGACGACCCCCGTCCTCGAGACGGAGACAGATACGGTCGCGGGGTTCAATCTGAACGTCGACAAGTATCTTTTGCGATCCTCACCTGGCTACATGAGTTCGTCTCGCGTCACCACCGATAGCCTGCTCACCTACCTCATCCAGGTGGAGAACCAGAGCGTCATCTCTGACGGGCTGAACGTGATCGTCACCGATACCCTGCCTGCGGACGCGACCTTCGTCGGCGCTTCTTCAGGCGGCGTGTACAGTCCCACCGCCCACGAGGTGATCTGGAACGTCGGCACTCTGGGTAAGATGCAGACCAAGTCGTTCATCGTCCGGGTGCAGACGCCCGTCACGGTGGGTTTGCCCTTGTACAACTATGTGGAGGCCAGCACGTCCATCCCTGAGGCCAGGCTCTGGGACAACGACAGTTCCTGGTACGTCACCACCACGGCACTGGAACCGAACGTTGAACTGGACCAGTCTTCATACTGGGACATTGACCCAGCGCCCGGAACCGAGATAGGATTCAATGTTCAGGTTGAGACTGGCGAGGGGTATGAGCGGCAAGTCCCGCTGGAAAACGTCGTCGTGACCCAGAGACTGGAGGGAGAGCTGACCTACGCCGGCTCCCGGGTTAGGGACTGGTATGGAGAGGCGCGGCCCGCCACCACAACCGTAGCCACGTCAGGTGATGGGATGACGATCACCTGGAATCTGGGAACGATTCCGAACGATCCTGACAAGATTCTCAACCGCCTGACGATCGATGTCCGAGCGCGTATCTTCCCCGAGGCCAGTGCAGGGGATTTGGTTACAGCCACTGCCATGGTCACAACCACCACCCAGCCTGAATCCAGTATCTATGACAACGACGACCAGACCGTCGTCACGATCATACCTGCTTACCCCGATCTGTGGTTGAGCAGCAAGTCGGGCTGCGCATCCCCCTACGCTGGTGGATGGTGCGTCTATGATCTCTGGGTCGATAACGTTGGCACCGTGCCGATCACCGACGCCGTCCTGATAGACTACCTCCCCAGGGGGTTGACCGCCTTCGGCGGAGGCAGCTATGACGACTATAGCCCGGTGGTGGGCGACGCCCAATGGGGACCGGGGACGCTCGCGTTTAGCACCCAGGTCGTCACCTGGACGTTGAACCCCATCCCACCCGACGGCAGCGCGCACGTCGAGCTATTCGTCCGAGTCTCGGACGCACTCACGGTGGGCCACGTTCTGACCAACACCGCCGTCGTCACCCGCACGACCATCCTGGCCGACGCGACTCCTGGCGACAACAAGTTCACTCACGTCACAACGGTAGTGGCCAAGCCACAGGTCACAACAGCGGAGCTCGACGTGTACAAGGACGATAGTTCTCCATACGCGTTTGAAATGCTGCACCGACCGGGCGACGCCGTCGCGTACGGCGTATCTCTGTACAACGATTCGAGTCTGGTGGCGGAAAACACGGTCCTGACCGACGCCGTCCTGTTCCACGCCACGCTCGTCACCGCCACGGCCGACGAGGGGATCGATCCGGTGATCGCCGGCAACGTGGCCACCTGGGGAGCCGGGGATCGCAGCAAGGGCGATGGCTTCTACGTCGACGTCTCGGCTCGTATAGACCCGGGGCTGAGTGCCGGCCAGGCCTTTGCCAATCTCGCCTGGGCCAGCACCACCACCCCCGAATCTTACACCGACGACAACTACCAGTTGGAGTACAACATGATCGGCATCCCGCCTCAAGAGCCGGATGTCACCGTAGACAAGTACTTGTACGGATGTCGCGCGCCCGGCGGTGTCGTGGAGTTCGAGATCGATGTGTGGAATGAACGCGCGATCACGGCGACCAACGTCGCCGTGACCGACACCCTACCGGTCGGCCTGAGCGCGGAATCGGGGCAACAAGTGGTGCTTTCCCTGGGGGATATGGCTCCTGACGCATGGTATACTCGCTACTTTACGGCCACGGTCTCTCCCGCCCTGGCTCCTGGTACCCTGTTGGTTAACACTGTCCAGGTCACGGCTGAGAACGAGGATTTGAGTGACACATACAACAACACCGATCGTTACCGCTTCCACGTACTCGGCTCACCGTACGCTGATCTCGCAGTTCGAAAGGAGCACGTGGACCAGGTGATCGAGTCAGACTCTGCCACAGATTGGTACATCCCGCTCGCCTACCGCGGCCGCCTCTTTGACTATGAGATCCACGTCGACAACTGGAGCGGCTGTCCCGCCGAGGACGTCGTGCTGGTTGATATCCTGCCCGATGGGATGAATTTCGTCTCAGCTTCCCCAGCTCCTAGCATCCGCAGCGGGCAGGTGATAACCTGGAATCTCGGGACCATTCCCTGGTGGGGCTATGAGCACATCCAGATCACCGTGCGACCAGATACGAACGTGCCGGCTGGTACGTTCCTGCGGAACCGGGCGTATGTCTCCTCAAGCACCTACGATCCCAACCCTGCGGACAATGCCGTCACCTTCATCACCGGCATCAACGAGCGCGCCTTCACTTACCTGCCGCTCGTCCTGAGGGATTCCTGATACGCACATTGGCAGGAGGCAACCGGACAGCTCGTTTTTGACCTACACGGGAAACACAGCGCCGCTCTTTCGAGCGGCGCTGTGTCCGTTCATCCCACAGGGCAGCCGGTTGCGTGCTCGGAGGACGAGTCCTTCGGAGATCTCAGGGCAGGCCCTCCGGAGCCCTCAGAACTATTGGGAGATAGACGTCATATCTCTTGGGGGTAAAGTATCGGCCTTTGTTGTCGCTTACGGTCACGTTGCCAGCTCTATCCATCACCTGGATAAAGTAGCTTGTCTCGTCCGTGAGGCCGGGCAGCGACACCGTCCACCACCCGGCAGTCCCATCATAGGTCAGGTCGGCGCTCTGCCAGCCTCGATCGTCGGGGCTGTAGGTGACCAGTACCCGCTCGATCCCGGAACCATCTTCGGCCGATACGCCAAACGTCGCCCTGTCCCCCATGATCGTGCTCTCCACCTGCCAGATGACGGGCGCCAAAAAGTCGATGCTGTCGGAGTAGACGACGGTGAAAACCAGCTCGGTGAAGCGGCGCAGCTCGCCCTCGTCCTGGTCGCCCAGGAACTGGGCCGGAACGACCACCAGACGATCCCTGTCACCCAGACGGTTGACGGTGAACATCCTGGCCGGAAACCAGGCCTCGGCCATGAACCTGGGTTCCTTGAGCACCTCGGTGCTGGTGGAGACCGGGCGCGCGATGACCGGATCAAAGGCCGGAGTTGGGGTTGAAGTGCCTTGGAGGAAGAGCGCGCCATGGGGCCTCATCCCTGCCACGAGCTCCAGACCAGTGCTGATCTTGGGTTGGATGGGCCGACCCGGGTTGACCTGGGCCAGCGCGTCGATGGTGTAGAAGCTCCCATCGGCGGTGGCGTGTTGCGGGTCGTATGTGATGTCGAGCGTTTTGCCCACGCTGTAGACGCCCCCGGCCAGCAGAACGGCCCCACCTCGCGCGGCTTTGATCGGGGGACCGTCTAGATCCCAGGAACGGGGCTCAGGCACGCTGATCCGGTACATCGGCAGGCCGTAGAGCGTCGACTCGATCATCGCCTTCTCGTCGTACGTCCCGAACCCGCCGCTGGGCACGGTGCCAAGGTACTCCCGCTTGGCCTCGATCAACGCCCGACCGACGGGCATCTGCGCCTGGGAGGTCATTCGACGGACAAAGAAGCGCATCAACTGCTCAGTGTAGGCGATCACGTCAGAGTCGCCGTAGCCAAAACCGGTGTTGCCGATCCACCAGGCGGCCTGTCGGGCCAGGGCCTGCGGAAAGTCCAACGGCTCGCCAGCCGTGGCGTGCTCGTCATGGACGCTGTATCCGGCGTGGCAGCCCATCGAAAAGTTGACGGTGCCGCTCATGCCATTCGTGGCGCTCGCGACCTCACCGGCGGTGGTGGTCTGGGTACCCGTCGGCGGGATGGCCTCAAAATGCTGGAAGTGAGCGTTGAGCGAGGCCAGATCCTGGCGCTGGCCGAGCCATCCGGCCTCCAGGTCGCCGTCGGTCCAGGTGTCGATGATCAGCGTGGTGAGGGTGGAGGTGAAACCCCGCGCGCCTAGCGTGGCGCTGATGGCCTCGCCGCTGTCGATCAGGAAATCGTAGCCGGTGACGAGGGCGGTCGTGGGGGTGAAAACACCCCCACGGGCCAGATACTGCTCGACTATGGCCCGGATCTCGCCTGGTTTCTCAACCAGCCGCCCCACGGCCAGGTCCGGCAGGTACAGATCCCGTCCCCGCCAGCGCAGCGGCTTCAGGTCGGCGTAAAAGTCGTCGCTCAGGATATACCCCAGGGAGAGGGCCGCGTGGGTGGCATTGTCCTGGTCAAGCTGTGCCGGACCGAGATAGAGGGACTCGTTGGCGATAAAGGTGTCGTCGGACACACGGCGGAAGGGGATCATCAAGTCGTCACCGACGATGACCAGGTACCTGAGGGTTGGCGAGTAGGTTTCGAAATAGGGGAGAACGACGTTCGTCTTGATGGCCTCGGCCACGTGATTGGCGACGAGAGGGCTGCAGGCATCCCCGGTATCCCAAGAGCCATAGGCGTCACCGACGATGCTGTCGTTCTCGACCGGCACAACGACGCCTCGAACGCTCGTTTCATCGGCCAGGTCGCGCAGCGTCGACATCAGGTCCAGCGTGGAGGCGCTTCCGTAGGCTCGATCCAAGCGCTGTTTATTGATCAGGATCAGGCTGAGAGGTTGGGCATAGGTGGCGGTCCCGCTGAGGGTGGTGGTGGTGCCTGTGTACACGGGTGCAGCCGCGCCGACGGGATGGGCGAAATCATTGTTGCAGGCAGAGATGCCGGGCAGCGGCCCCGCCTTGGCCGACAGGTGATAGGGACTGAGGCTGGACGCTCCGTTGCTGGGTACCACCAGGACGTACAGCGTACCGGCAGCGTCCATCTTGGTCACTGCCTGTTCATCCTCCGTGCCGGGTTGGGCAGAGATAGCCGTCAACTGGCCGATAGCCGTGAGCTGGCCAATGGCGGT
>CAYUIS010000096.1:11290-19676 GCA_964444825.1 uncultured Anaerolineales bacterium
GTGAGCTGGCCAATGGCGGTCAGTTGACCAATAGCGGTCAGCTGGCCGATGGCGGTGAGCTGACCGATGGCGGTCAGTTGGCCGGTGGCGTCCACCTCTTCGTTGTCACCCAGTTCGCCTAACACATCCTCGGCCGTGCCCTCAGGTGCGGCGGCCAGGTCGCCAAAGAGCATCAGGTCGTAATCCTGGGGCAGGTCGGATAGCGTGACGGTGACGATGGAGGGGGAGATCACGTCCATTTTGTACCAGTCCAGGTCCCTCCCGTGGCTGACATAGCTCTCGTAGAGCGCGCCGGTGGTGATGGTGTAGGCATCCGTCCAGACGTCGTTGGGCTCGTAGGTGTCGACCGGCGCTTTCAGGTATACGCCGGCAAAGGATACCCCGAGCAGACCGCTTGGCGCAAACCCAGCGACGTTGCTGCGCACGACCCACGGCTGCCTGCCGTGAGCGATCGGTATCAAGGGCAAGGTTTCGTGAACTCGACGGCTGATCCATTCGTAGGTGATGACCTGGGTGGCAAAGTCGGGCTCCTCCCGGGCAGCCTGTATCTGACGGCTCAAGTCATCATCCCGCGGCCCATACCAAGCACCTTCGTAGAAATGGAAGTAGAAAAAGTTATCCGGATGTGGAAAGTCGGCCCCCCAGCCCAGCAAGAACAGGTCGGTCTCGCCGTTGTCGACTTTCCCAAGGAATATGTCCGAATCCGTGATAATCACAGTGGCGCTGATGCCAACAGCCTGCAGATCGGCCTGGATGGCGTATGCCGTGGATTCGACCTCGGGGAAATAGAGACGGTACACAGAACGCACCCACAGCGTCGAAGTGAACCCGTCGGTGTAGCCCGCCTGGGCGAGCAACGTGCGCGCCCGGTTGGGATCGTAGGCATAGTCCACCAGGGTGTCGTCACGACCCCACACCGTCGGCGGTAGAAACTGGGTGGCCACCTCACCGACCTCCGCAACGGAGTTGTAGTGATTGTCGACGATCGACGCCTTGTCTATGGCGTGGGCGATGGCCTGGCGCACCAGCAGATTGTCCAAAGGCGAGTGTCCGCGGTTGATGCCCACGTAGCCGGTGTTGAGCGGTGGCTCCCAGAGTACCTTCAAGTTGACATCCTGGGTGGCTGTTGGCACATACGCCGCACTCAGCACAGCACCCTGCACGTTGTTCGCTTGCAGGGCTGCGAGGACGTCAGCCTCACCAGGTATAACCTGAAAGACCAGCCCATCCAGGAGCGGGCCAGCACCCCAGTACGCCGCGTTGGCCGCCAGGCGCAGACGATCGCCAGGCATCCAATCCACGAATTGGAAGGGACCGGAACCGACCGGAGACGTGGACAGCGTGCCCGCCTGGATGGCTGCCGGGCTGGCGATGCCAAGGGGCGCTACTGCGAGGACGCTGGGCAGCGGGCTGTACGGCCGGCTCAGGACAATCTGCACCTGGCCGGCGCCGACCGCGTCCACGGCATCGATCAGGCAGGACGGGTCACCCCTGAAGCCGCCGAATAGAGCCTCGAAGTAGGCAAAGGTTCCGTCATGGTGAGGATGGGCTGGGTCCCACCACCGTTCCAGGTTGTACACCACGGCCGCTGCATCCAGATCGGAGCCATCGTGGAACTTGACGCCAGGCCGCAGGGTAAAGGTCCAGGTCAGGCCGCCGGGCGACACGCGCCAGCTCTCGGCCAGGCTGGGAGCGGGGGACGAGTCCCCCACTCTGTACTGGACCAGCGTCTCATAGATCTGGCCCGTCACCAGAAGAGATACCGAATCCGTTTCCTGAGCCGGATCCAGGCCAGGTGGATCCTGTTGCAGGGCAAAGGTGAACATGTCGCGAGCCGCGATGGCGTGGAGATGATCAAAACGATACGGCACTGGGGAATCCACCTCCCGCTCAGCACGGCCATTCCCCAGGCCCTCCCCGACACCGGCATAGGCCGGCACCGCTGCTCGCAGCGAACACAACAAGGCGACACAGCAAACGGTTGCGAGCAGAATTGTGGCAATCGCCTGTGCCACTCGCCGTCCCAGAACTGACCAATTAACCTTGCTTTTCATACGTCTGTCTCCTTCCTGGAATTAGTTGGGTCTTTGCCGGACGTTCGGCGTAGCAGGTCGGCCCGCTCCTCGTCGGACAGGAAAGCCACACGAAGGGCGTTCTGCTTCAGTTGAACCAGCTCCATCTCGGAGAGCCCCAGTTCCCTCTCCGCCAGCCGGTATTCGCCCGGCAGGTCAACGCCACCAATAACCGTGTTGTCGGTGTTCAGCGTCACGAGCAACCCCCGCCGAAGATACTCGGGTACGGGGTGCTGTGCTATAGCGGCCACAACGCCGGTCTGGATATTGCTCGTCAGGCAGCTCTCGATCCCTACAGATTCCCTGCGGATGAGGTCCATGACGTCGGGGGCATCAATGGCCCGAACAGCGTGCCCTAACCGCTCGGCCTGTAGCTCGACGATGGCCTGTCTCACCTGCGCTGCAGAGGTCGACTCGCCAGCGTGTACGGTGACCCGCATACCGGCTTCGCGTGCACGCTGGAAATGGTTGACGAACAGCTCGCCTGGGTACTTGATCTCATCACCCGCCACATCAACCGCGACGATGCCCCGGTCACGCCCGCGAATAGCGGCCTCCAACTCCCGCCAGCACGGATCGGGGCCATAGGTTCGGGACATGATGCCGATCAGCTTGGCTCGCATCGGAAGAACTCGCAGAGCCTCGTCGAGGCCATCACAGACGGCCTCAACCACGCCATCAAGCTCAAGATCGTGCTTCTCTGCCATAAAGACAGGGCTGAAGCGTAGCTCAAGATAGTCAAGCCCCTCACTGCACGCGTCATCAATACACTCGTAGGTTATGCGCCGGATGGCCTCGTAGCTGGCCATACACAACTGCATCAACTCGAATTTGGCAAAGTACGCCACAAGACCTGGCATCGGGCTGTCTATCTGAACGTAGGGTCGTAACTCTTCAACCGACCAGGCAGGAAGGGCCAGTCCGTGCTCCGTGCCAAGCTCGATTAGCGTCTCTATTCGGACACACCCTTCCAGATGTCGATGCAGGTCGATCAGCGGATAGCTATTGCTCATTGGATCATCCCCTCCGTCTCGTCTGTGGACCTTCTGAGTAGCGAACGCCGACCAGCTCCTTCGACTTCGCTCAGAACGAGCCGTAGCGACGGGCAGGATCAGCACCGATGTCGGCTGCCAGGATGTGCCTGCCGTCCTGATCGTCGCCTCGATCTGGTTCTAGTTGCGGAACGTCTTTCGTTTGGTGGGTCTATCGAGTCGCCTTATCCACTATCCTGCTCGCCTTCGTAGACCACAGCCGGCAGGATGAAGCTAAAGACACTCCCTTCCCCTACACGGCTATCCACCCCCACCTGGCCGCCAAGCCGCTCGACGATGCGGCGCACGATCGACAACCCCAGGCCGTGCCCCTTGGCGCGCACCAGATCCAGCCGTGTGAACGGTGTAAAGAGACGGGCCTGCTCTTCAGGTGTGAGACCCGGCCCGTTATCGCGGATCCAGAAGCGGATCAAACCATCCTCCTCTTCCGTCCCCCCCAGCTCAACGCGCGGCGGCCGTCCACCATACTTGATGGCGTTGCTCAGATAATTGACCCATACCTCCTCGATCCAGGGGGCATAGCCCATCGCCACCGGCCAGGCTCCTGCGGGAGGGAGAACAACCTCTGCCTGGTGCTCGTTTATCAAGTCATCCAGACGGTCTCGGGCTTCGGTTACGATGCTGGCCATATCGACCGGGCCCAGATCGATGTCTTCCACCTGGCGCATGCTGGACAATAGCAGCAACTCATCGACAATGTTGCTCATCTTGCGGCCGGTCTGAGCGATCCTGTGCAAGGAATGGCGCAGCGTCTCCTCGGGCAGCATGGCGTAATCCCCCTCCAGCAACTCGGCGAAACCCACGACCCGGGCCAGCGGGTTCTTGATGTCGTGGGCTGCCGAGTGGGCAAAGGCATCCAACTCCTGATTGCTCGCCTCAAGCTCCGCCGTGTGCTGGCGTAGGTCTTCCATCAGTTGGGCGTTCTCTATGGCAATAGCGGCCGAGGCGGCCAACGTCTCGACCATAGTCTTGTCTTTGGAAAAGTCTGCTGGGCTTTCCTCCAAAGGCCGGTCCCCCACCCGCTTGTTCACCACCTCTAGCACTCCGATGGTGCCGCTGCGGGTCCTCAAGGGCACGGCGAGCAGCGAACTCGTCCGAAACTCGATCTGGGGGTCGATCCCGCCAAAGAAACGGGGATCGCTCCGCACGTCGGCCACGACGGTGCTCTCACTCTGCTCCGCCACCCATCCGACGATACCCTGTCCCGGAGGCACGCGCAGGCCAGGCGCCGACAGGTACTGATCCTCGTGCAACATGGCGTGACACACCAACTCACCCTGGCCGCTCTCATCCCACAGCCAGACCGAACTACCCTCCGCATCAGCCACCTCGACGACCGCGCGGAGGACCTGTTCGATCACCTGAGCAAGGTCGAGCGTTGCAGTGAGGGCCTGGCCGATCCGGTTCAGTAGCGCCAAGCTGCGGTTGTGCTGTTGGAGCGCATCCTCCGCCATCTGCCGCTCGGTGATATCGGCCGTAACCACAAACCGGCCGATGATCTCTCCATCTTTACGATTGATCGAATAGCTATTCTGGATATAGCGTCGGGAACCATCCCTCCGCGCGATCCAGAACCTCAGCTCCTCGGGAGGTCTACCTGTCCGCACGATCTCTGTTCTGATCCTCTGCAGACGCTCCAGCTCCTCCGGCGCAGCGAAATCAAAGCCCGTCATATTGACGTACTCATCCCTGGGACAGCCAAAGATCTCGCACGCTCGGTCGTTGACATAGATCACCTTGCCGTGCTCGATGATCGTGATCCCATCCCGAATACCTTCGGTTAGCCTGCGAAACCGATCCTCGCTGTCCCTGAGTTGCCTTTCCATCTTGTGCTTGTAGAGGGCCAACTCGATGTTGGTAGCTAGCTCTCTCTCCTCAAATGGCTTGAGGATGTAGCCAAAGGGCTCGGTGATCTTGGCGCGCTGTAGCGTCTTGTCGTCGGCAAAGGAGGTGAGGAATATGACGGGGATATCGTACAACGAGCGAATCTGCTCGGCCGCCTCAATGCCGTCCATATCCCCCCGAAGCATAATGTCCATCAGGACCAGGTCAGGCTGTATATCGACAGCCGCTAAGACGGCTGCCTCCCCTGAAGGGATGGCAGCGAGTACGTCGTACCCCAGGTTTTCCAACGTGGCTCGGATATCCCGGGCGATGATGATTTCGTCCTCGACGACCAATATCCTGGTCTTTTCCACTGCCCTAGGCCCCTTCCTCGCGTACCGGGCGAGGGAAAGTGATACGGAACACGGTTCCCGCGCTGCTGTCCAACTCGATGACTCCTTCGAGCTGCTCGACCAGCATCACCACCAACTGCAACCCCAGAGAATCAGCCTTTTGCCATGCCACACCGTCCGGGAGACCCACGCCATCGTCGCTCACCATCAGCGTGATAGTGGAGGGGTCGGCCCGCATCTTGACGGTGATCTCTCCTTCCCTGCCGTCAGGAAACCCGTGCTTGAGCGCGTTCGATACCAGCTCGTTGATGATCAGGCCACAGGGAACCGCAAGATCGATCCCTAACGTCACATCCTGAACGTCGGAGCGGAGGGCAACCCTGGTCGAGCTGGTTCTGTATGCACGGATCAGGTAGCCGGTCAGGTTCCGCACGTATGCGCCAAAGTCCACCCGGGCCAGATTCTCTGATTGATACAGCATCTCGTGGACCAAGGCCATCGACCGAACGCGGTCCCGGCTTTCCGTCAGAACACCAAGTGTGTGCGGATCATTGACCCGCGCAGACTGTAGGCGCAGCAGACTGCTGATGACCTGCAGGTTGTTCTTGACCCGGTGATGGATTTCCTGCAGCAGCGTCTCCTTCTCCCGGAGGGAGATGCGAATCTGCTCCTCCACCCGTCTCCGCTCGGTCACATCTAGCGCCACACCGATCGTACCGATCACGGTGCCATGATCATCCTCGAGCGGAACGTACCTGTTCTCAAGGGCAACGTCACCGATCTGCGTTGAACTGGAGAATGTCTCGCCGGCCAGAGCCCGGCGAGTGTCGGCGATGATCCCAGGAAAGCCGGCATACACCTCGAACACAGATCGTCCCACCACCTCACCGGACTCCAATCCAAAAGAGTCCAGCCCTCGGCCCTCCGAGAAAGTAAAAACACCATCTCGATCGAGGGCCCAGATCACGACCGGCGCGTGATCGACCACCGAGCGCAGACGCGCTTCGCTCTCCCACAGCGCGTGCGTTGCCTGTAACGCCTCAGTCAACGCTTTGCGTCGGGCCTCCTCCGCCTGCTTGCGCTTGGTGATGTCGCGGACAATGGATAGAACCAGGCCGCCCTCTTGTCCTGTCAGCGGAGACTTACTGACCTCGACAGGAATGCGTGTCCCATCCCGATGTATGTCTATGGCCTCAAAAGGCCGATCGGCGTGTTGTTCCAGTTCCTCTCTAGTAACGGAGCCGGCTTCCCCGCGAACCTCTGGAGCCTGCAAGTCGGGCACCTTCATCGCCAATAACTCCTCGCGAGTGTAGCCCAAAAGCTCACACGCGCGATGGTTGACATCAAGAATCTCGTCGTCCTGGTTCTCCACAAAGATGGCATCATTGGCCTGTTCAAACAGAGCCCGATAGCGCTCCTCGCTCTCCCGCAGGGCTCTCTCTGCCTGCTCACGCTCGGCGATCTCCTGCTGGGCTTGATTGAAGAGGCGCGCGTTTTCGATGGCGACCGCGGCCTGATCTGCCAGCGCCTGGGCCAGACGGATGTCGGCCGCCGAAAAGTCCCGCCTGCGCCCCGTCGTGTCGAGTTCGAAGAGACCCAGAACCCAACCACGGATGACCAGAGGCAGCATCAGCAGGGTCGTGGTTCCCGTCCTCTGCATAAGCGCCACCTCGTGTGGATCAGCATGTTCATCGGAGACGTGGACCACCAGCGGCTGACAGTTCTCCAACACCGCTCGGGTGGCCGGAAAGTCATCCAGGGCGTACCTTGTCCCAAACAGTTCGGTCCGGCGGGCATCCGCTTGGTATTCAACCCACGTGACGACAGCATCGGACTCTCGATCCCACTGGGAGATGGCGCAGCCATCCACACCCAGGATAACGGCCATCCGCTCTGTCACGAGAGACAGCACTTCCTCAAGATCAAGGGTGGATGAGATAGCCTCGTTCAACTCCAGCAAAGCGGAAAGCTCCGCCGTCCGGCGCTTGAACTCGGTAATGTCACGAGCGATACCTTGGATCAGCCCTTGCTCTTGGTCTACGATCCTGGCGCTGATATCCACATAAGTCGTGTCGCCAGCGGCCTTCTGGAATCGTGATTCAAACCGCACCGCCCCCTTCCTCTGCACGGTCTGAAGGGCGTCTCTTGCCGCATACGTTTCACCATCGGGATGAAGCGTCAGAACGGAGTGTTGGAGCAGCTCCTCTGTGCTCAGACCCAGCATTTCGCAGGCCCGGTGGTTGACGTCCACAATGCTGCCGTCAAAGGTGTAGATAAAGATGGCATCATTCGAATGCTCGAACAAGCGCCGGAATCGCCGCTCGCTCCTTTGCAGCGCCTCCTCCGCCCTCCTGCGTTCGGCGATGTGTCCCCATTCTCGCAGGGCACGCTCGGCGACACGCGGCATATCAGCCAACACGTGCGCCGACTTGACCACATAGTCCACCGCCCCGCGCTTCATCACCTCGACCGCCACCTGCTCGTCGCCGTGGCTGGTCATGATCATCACAGGATAGGGGTATTCCTCCCCCTCAGAGGGCAAAAGCTCCGTCCCCCGGCCATCGGGCAGGACCAGGTCAGCGATGACCAGGTCAGGCAGAGGCTGTTGGGACAAATGTGCCCGTGCCTCCTCCAGGCTTGCAGCCACAATCAGGCGCTGTCGATTCTCCCGCCGCTCAAACGCCCGCTGTACCAGATTGACGTGAGCCGCCTCGTCCTCCACCAGCAGGATGGAGACTGTTGCTTCATCCATAGCTACTCCTCGATTCACCTGCACAGCTGCCAGATGGCCAGATACCCGTCTACTCGGCCGACGATTCCAGCCACGTGTGGCGGTTCCCGGCCAACCAATAGGAACCCACGTCGTCCATCAAGTGCGTGAATTCCTCAAAACCCACCGGTTTGACCAGATAGCTGTTGACGTGCCCATACAGGGCTCTTCGCTCATCACCGACGCAGTCTTCCCCAATCGTCCCACCCCGCCGTCCAGTGTAACTGAATTCAGGCGCGATGTCAACTACAATTGCGTTGCAGTCTGGCGACTAACGACAAGGGAATACACCTCAACGTAGACTTGACAAGGCTT
>CAYUIS010000097.1:0-19670 GCA_964444825.1 uncultured Anaerolineales bacterium
CGTACAAGCTCCCAGCGTCGCTGCAGAGGCTGCACCTCCCACCAGTTTCAGGAATTCACGTCGTGACAGTTTGTGCCGCGTGGGCATTTCTCACCCCTTCTGTCGTCAGGTGGACTACCGTTCAAACGCACCGATGTCGCAGAGTGGCGTGCCTTCACCGGCAGCAACTGGCCTGGGCATCCAACGCTGGTCAATAGGGAGGGTGCAACTGACCGCAGGGATCGCGTCAATCGCTGGGCTGCCGGGAAGCAGGGCGTGGGTCCAGGTATCGCCGCCGTTATCGGTCAGAGGGCCCAGCATAGGATCGCCGGAGAAATCTGCACCACATCTACCACCCTCAACCAGGTTATTGCTGTTTACACCAATTGTGCCCTCTTTTGTGTTATCGGCCGTGGCACCGAGCGTGCATGCCCCTCCCTTCCCAGTGTTGTAGGCGATGATTGTGTTCTCGTAATCCAAATGACCCAGAATATGGATTCCCCCACCTTTGGCAGATGCGCGGTTGTTAGCGATGGTACAGTTGACGAGGCGCAGGACGCCCGCCACGTAAACCCCACCCCCCTGGTGTGCAGCCCGATTGCCGCTGATGGTGCTGTTGGTGAACACCGCCGTGCAACCACAGCCAACGTGGACACCACCGCCCCTATTCCTGCCCAGTCCCCCGCTCCCGGCCTGGTTGCCGCTGACGGTGCTGTTAATGAGCACCAGGCTCTCTCCCCCACTCTTGATGCCGCCCCCACAGCCACATTCGAGACCACGGGGGGCCTTCTCGTGGGCGACGTTATTGGCGATGGTGCTGTTGATGACCGTCAGCGCACCGCTGTTGCAGATGCCGGCGCCTCCATTCGCGGTGCTGTCGGTGACCATGCAGCTCCTGAGCGTCAACGCGCCATAGTTCATGATACCGCCGCCACAGTCGTCCTGCACGCTCGGTCTGCCATGCCGGATGGTCATCTTCTCCAAGGTCACGGTGGCACCTGTCTCGACGAGAAAGACGCGCTCGGGTGCCTTGTCCAGTGCCTCGTGGGCCTGGACGATGGTCTCGGCGGCCCCCAATCCCCGGATGGTGACGGTGATGCCTCCGGTCACGACGATACCCGCTTCAGTGTGGATGGGATCGGTGATTTCGATGATGACGCCATCGGCAGTAGCGGCGTAATCAATAGCGGCCTGGATAGTAGTAAAGTCACAGCCGGAAGCGCACACGGTGTCTGTGGCTGGCGAGGGTGTTACCGTCGGTGGGATGGGGGTAGGAGTTGGCGGTATGGAAGTGGCAGTCGGCGTGGGAGTAGCGGTCGGCGTTGGCGTCCGTGTCGGTGGGATGGAGGTAGCGGTTGGAGCTGGTGTTTCCGTCGGTGGGGATAGAGTCGCCGTCGGCGGTACAGGCGTGGCAGGTAGCGGTGTGGCGGCGGGTGGCGAGGTGGCACACCCCACCAGAATTACCAGAACAATAATCAGTAACGTGTGTGGCAGTCTGGGTTTCATTGCCATCATCTCACCAATGGATTCCTATTCGGTTTGTACTTCAAACGCCCCAATGTCGCAGGGAGTATCGGGAGATGTCTGTACAACTGGCCTGGGCATCCACCGCTGGTCGGTGGGGAGGGTGCAACTGATCGCGGGGATCGCATCAATCGCCGGGCTGCCGGGGAGCAGGGCGTGGGTTCGGGTGTCGCCGCCATTGTCGGCCAGAGGGCCCAGCATCGGATTCCCGGAGAAATCCGCACCGCAACTGCCGTCCCCAATCAGATTGTTGCTGGTCATACCGAGTGTTCCCTGCCCCCCGGAATCCTTATGGACGACACAATTCTTGCCTCCAATGTTGTTGGCGACGATTGTGTTCTCGATGTTCACTTCTCCTCGAACCCACAGAGCACCGCCTCCGCCGGTAACGGTGTTATTGCTGATAGTACAGTTGGTGATCGACACGGTGCCTGCGGCGGCGACCCCTCCACCCCATTCGACGGCCTTGTTGCCACTGATGGTGCTATTGACGATCTCTGCGGTGCAACCGCAGCCGGTGCGGATACCGCCACCCAAGCCTGCGGATCGAAGTCCGGCCTGGTTGCCGGTGATGGTACTGTTGACGATCCTCAGCGTCCCTTTGCTACTCTTGACGCCGCCACCACCACCACACTCGGTGCCACGAGGTCCATCTCCTCTGGCGACGTTATTTTCGATCGTGCTTGCGACGATCGTCAACGTGCCGTAATTGGAGACGCCGCCACCACCGATGGCGACGTTGTCGCTGATGACGCAATGGTTGATCGTCAGCGTGCCCCGGTTCAGGATACCGCCGCCGCACTCTTCCTTTGCGCTTGGCTCACCGTGCCGGATGGTCAAACGCTCAAAGATCGCAATAGCGCCTTCCTCGACAAAAAAGACGCGTTCGGGGGTCTCGTCTAGCGTCTCGCGGGCCTGCACGATGGTCTCGGAGGCTCCCAGTCCCCGGATGGTGACATCCTTGTTCACCACGATGCCCGCTTCGGTGTGGGTGGGGTCGGTGATTTCGATGATGGCGCCGGCCTCTGTGCTGGCGTCGTCAATCGCGGCCTGGATGGTGAAAAAGTTGCAGCCGGAAGCACACACGGTGTCGGTGGCAGGAAGGGGTGTTGGAGTCGGAGGCATAGGCGTGCGGGTTGGCGGGATCGGCGTGACGGTCGGTGTTGGCGTAACCGTCGGTGGTATGGGGGTATCGGTTGGCGGTGATGTTTCCGTCGATGGCGGTGTCTCCGTCGGTGGCAGGGAAGTCGCAATTGGCAGTACAGGCGTGGCGGTGGGGGATGGACTTGTCCCACAACCGCTCACTGTAAAGACGAGGGAAATTGCAGCAAAGAACAACGGTAAGCGCTTTTTCACTTCCTTCCTCCCTCCGCCGCTTAGCTACACACCTGCTATGAGCGGATTCCTTCTAGAAAATCCAAAAGCATTTCACGGAATCCCTGCCCGTATTGTGAACTGAATAACTCCGTGCCGTGGGCCGTGCCCGGAAAGATCTTGAATATCTTTGGCTCCGGCGCGCTCTCGTACAGGCGGGTCATTTCGAGTGTCCTATCAACGGTGGGGTCGTTCTCCGAGACAATAAAGAGTTTGGCCATACCAGGGCTGACGAAATCTTGGAGGTTTTGTCTATCTGGATGATAGGAACCCGTGCCGGAGACGATCACAAGGCCCACCAGTTCTTCGTCAAACGCCACATTGACACAGCCACGCCCGCCCATACTGGCCCCGATACAGACAATTCGCTGGAATCCCTGTTCACGCAAGAAGCCAATGGCTGCCCCAACATCTCTGCTGAGAAGAATATCTCCCGACTCGCTTCCGCCACAGTCTGATTGACCATAGCAGCGAAAATCGAAGGTGAGCGCCGTAAACCCCTTATTGGCAATCTTTTTAGCAAAGGGCACCCAGTTCTGTTGATCGTTTTCCCCCGCCATATGGGTCAGCACAACTGCGGTATCTCCTTCACTCAGAAATAGATTGCCAACCAGTTTGAGATCATCCTCGGTGGCAAAGCTGACCGTCTCAGTGCTGTATTCGACGGTCGGTACCGGCGTGGGAGTGACTGTTGGTAGAGGTGTCGCAGTAGCGGTCGGCGGTAGCGGTGTAGCGGTTGGGATGGATGTCTCCGTGGGTGGTATGGGTGTCGCGGTAGCGGTCGGCGTCGCTGCGCTTACACGCGTCTCCGTCGGTGGCGGGGAAGTCGTAGTCGGCGGTATGAGTGTAGCATCGGGGGAGGATGGGGTGGTGCATCCCGTCAGAACCACCAGGGTAAGGATCATCAGTATTTGTAAGAGTCTGGGCTTCATTTCTATCTCCTCACAAATAGGTTGTTATTCGGTTTGCAGTTCAAACGCGCCAATGTCGCAGGGAGTATCGGGAGAGATCTGCGCAATCGGCCGTAACGCTCCCCGCTGATCGGTGGGGAGGGTGCAACTGACCACGGAAATCGCGTCAATCGCCGGGCTGCCGGGGAGCAGGGCGTGAGTTTTGGTGTCGCCGCCGTTGTCGGCCAAGGGGCCTAGCTTTGGGTCGCCGGAGTGATCTGGATCGCAACTGCCGCCCTCGACTAGATTGTTATTATTTGTGCCGACGGAGCCCATTCCTCGATAGCCGCCTGGGCCACCGACGACGCAGTTTCCACCTTTCCCGGCGTTGCCGGCGATGATCGTGTTCACATAGTCCAGATGGCCTCGAACGTAGACGCCTCCGCCCTCACCAGTGGTGTGGTTATCACTGATGGTGCAGTTGACGAGGCGCAGGACACCATGGTCATAGATCCCGCCGCCGCAAGCGACGGATCGGTTGCCACTGATGGTGCTATTGGTGAATACTGCTGTGCAACTGCAGGCGACGTGGACACCACCGCCACAGCCCACATCCCTGAAAGGATCGGCGTCTTCGGATTTGTTGTTGCTAATGGTGCTGTTGATGAGCGTCAGAGTACCTCTCTCGCACTTGATACCACCACCGTTGCCACAGGTGTAACCGACGGGTCCGACTCCATCGGCGGTGTTGTAGCTGACGGTGCTGTTGAGGAGCGTCAGTGCATTACTGTTGCAGATGCCTGCTCCACTGTTAGCACCGTTGTCACGGACGACACAGTTATTGAGCGTCAGCGTGCCAAAGTTCATGATGCCGCCGCCACACTCTTCTTGTCTACTTGGTCTGCCGTGACGTATCGTCATTTTCTCAAGGACTAGCGTAACGTCTTCCTCAACGAGAAAGACACGGTCAGGGGCCTCGTCTGGCGTCTCGTCGTGGGCCTGCACGATGGTGTCGTCAGCACCCAGTCCTCGGATGGTGACACTCTTGTTCACGACGATACCCGCTTCGGTGTGGATGGGGTCGGTGATCTCGATGATGGCGCCATCGGCGGTGTCGGCCTCATCAATGGCAGCCTGGATGGTTGTAAAGTCGCAGCCGGAAGCACACACTGTGTCGGTGGGTGGCAGGGGAGTTGGCGTCGGCGGTATGGGCGTGGGAGTCGGCGGTATGGGCGTGGCGGTCGGCGTTGGCGTCTCCGTTGGTGGCAGGGAGGTGTTGGTTGGCACTGGCATCTCTGTTGGTGGTTGAGGAGTCGCCGTCGGCGTTATGGGCGTGGGAGTCGGCGAAGGGTTTTGCCCACAACCACTTAGCGCAACGATAAGAAAAACCATAGCAAGCAGCGAGACAGGCCTGTTCATTGTCTGCTTCCCTCCCCCATCACAGCATCCGCGCCCCCCAGCATCAATTGGAGGAGACGCACCGAAAACCGATGTTACCCTCACGCAACTCTGGCAGGCGGTCGACGCGCAGCGGGGCGCGAGCGCGCCTCGCAGGATAGACCCAGGAACCGCCTCGCGCCACTCGCGCCTTCAATCGACTCGATCCAGGCCCCGTCGGGTTCTCCAGTGGCGCTTTCGGGTAGTAGGCCCCGTCGTACCAGTCCGCCACCCACTCCAAGACGTTGCCGGCCATATCCGCGCAACCATAGGGACTGTCACCCTGAGGCGAATACTCACCCACCTCCGTTGTGTCACCCACGTTCTCGCCATAATTAGCCAGCGTCTCGTCCGCCGGCGAGTTGCCCCAGGGGTACTCCCGTCCATCCGTTCCCCGAGCCGCCTTTTCCCACTCCGCCTCCGTCGGCAAACGCTTCCCCGCCCAACTGCAATAGTTTGCCGCATCAAACCAATTCACCCGCACCACGGGATAGTTCGCAAACTGCGGGTCACCATAGTATGTATCACGCGTATACGATCCGACCTCATCGGGTGCATCACAGGCCCCGGCGGCCACACACTGCTCATACTGGCCATTCGTCACTTCAGTCCGGTCGATCCAGAAACCATCCAGAACCACGTCGTGCTGCGGGTACTCATCATTGTCAGCCTCAGAGTTATCTTCCCTCGACCCCATCACAAACACGCCCGCCGGCACGTATACCATCGTGCCCCCATCCTTCCCCCACACCTGCGTGGCGCCAGCTTGAGGTTCGACCGGAGGCGACGTTCCAGGTGATGATGCCGTTAATTGCGCTTCAAACGCCCCAATGTCACAGGGAGTATCGGTGGATGTCTGCACTACTGGCCTGACCATCCACCGCTGGTCTGTAGGGAGCGTGCAACTGACCGCCGGGATCGCGTCGATCGCCGGGCTGCCAGGGAGCAAGGCGTGGGTCCAGGTGTCGCCGCCGTTGTCCGCCAGCGGACCCAGCATAGGATCACCAGAATAGTCCGACTCACAACTGCCGGTCTCGACCAGGTTGTTGCTGTTTATACCGATCGAGCCCTCTCCCTGAAAGTTAAAGCCATACGAGCTGTCTATGACACAATTTCCACCTCTGCGGTTGCCAGCGATGATCGTATTCACATAGTCCAGCCTGCCCACCACGTAGAGCCCTCCGCCCTTGCCGCCTGTCCCATTGTTGCTGACGGTGCAGTTAACGAGTCTCAGTGTACCCCTGACGCGGGCCCCTCCACCGTCGACGACCGACTCGTTACCACTGATCGTGGTGTTGGTGAACACCGCCGTGCAGTTGCAGCCGATGTGAACACCGCCGCCCCAGCCCCTGGCACTGATTCCAGCCTGGTTGCCGCTGATGGTGCTGTTGATCAGCTTCAGCGGCCCGTTCCCACACTTGATGCCGCCACCGCCCCCACACCACATAGCGGGTGGCCTGGCTTCCGCAGCGGTGTTGTTGCTGACGGTACTGTCGATCAGCGTCAGCGTGCCGCTATCGCAGATGCCGCCGCCCCCGTTCGCCACATTGTCGGTGACCGTGCATTTCTTGAGTGTCAGAGTGCCAAAGTTCAGGATACCGCCGCCACAGTCGTCCTCTATGCTCGGTTTCCCGTGCCGGATGGTCATCTTTTCCAGGGTCACGGTGGCACCCGCTTCGACAAGAAAGACGCGCTCGGGAGCCTCGTCCAGCATCCCGTGGGCCTGGACGATGGTCTCGACGGCGCCCAATCCCCGAATGGTGATGTCCTTGTTCACGACGATGCCCGCTTCGGTGTGGATAGGGTCGGTGACCTCAATGATAGCGCCAGCCTCGGTACCGGGGCTGTCAAGGGCAGCCTGGATGGTGCTAAAGTCGCAGCCGGAAGCGCACACCGTATCGGTCGCTGGCGAGAAGGTTGGCGTCGGCGGTAACGGAGTGGCAGTCGGAGGGATCGGCGTGGCGGTCGGCGTCGCTGTGCTAACAGACGTCTCGGTTAGCGGTATGGAGGTGTTGGTCGGCGTCGGTTCGCTCACCCGCGTCTCCGCCAGCGGTGAAGGCATCGCCGTGGGCGATACAGGTGTGGCAGTTGGGGAAGGCCTTTGCTGGCAACCATTAAACGCGAGGGCAAGGGAGGCCACAGCAAGCAGTGAGCCAAGTTTCTTCATTTTGATTCCCCTCTACTAGTGACCAGGGTGTGCGCACAGTGCGGCCGTTGTTGTCGATCAGGACATTCAACTTGGAGACATCAGACTACTGCGGCTTGCAGTTGTTGTCCTCAACCTGACTGTTGTTGTGAATGCCGACTGTGCCCATCCCCTGGTAGCCACCTTCGCCGCCGATAACACAACCAGCAATGGCAGTTTCTGTGTAATGCAACGTGCCCCTGATGTAGACACCACTGCCAATACGATTCGTCCTGTTGTCGCTGATGGTGCTGTTGGTGAGCCTCAATGTGCCTATTGGGCCGATGAACGCGCCCCCGCCATAGCTCACCGCCCTGTTGCCGCTGATCGTGCTGTTGAAAAGCGTCACCGTGCTTTCGCAGGCAACGTGGATGCCGCCGCTCTTGCCCTCAGCCCTGTTGTTGATGACGCTGCTGTTGATCAGCAACAGACTTCCTCCCCCTCCGTTGTTGATACCGCCGCCGCTACCGCATTCCATACCAGGTGGGGCAATTCCGTCAGCGGTGTTGTAGCCGATCGTACAGTTGGTGGCCGTCAACTGACCCTGATTCCAGATGCCGCCGCCGTCAGCGGCGGTGTTGCTGTTGATCTTGCTATCCTGGAGCGTCAGCGTGCCCTGGTTCCAGATGCCGCCGCCGGCATGCGGGGAAGAGGATGGATAACCGTGTCGGATCTTTATGTTCTTGATGGTCACATCAGCGCCCGGCGCGATGAGAAACACACGGTCGGTGGCGTTACCTGCCTCGGCGTGGGCTTGCACAATGGTCTCGTCAGCTCCCAGGCCCCGGATAGTGACGTTCTTGTTTACGACGATGCCTGCCTCCGTGTGTACAGGATCGGTGACCTCAATGATGGCGCCATCGGCCGTGTTGGGATCGTCGATGGCGGCCTGGATGGTGGCAAAGTCACAGCCAGTGGCGCAGACGGTGTCAGTAGGTGGCGCTAGAGTTGGTGTCGGCGGCACGGGCGTGGGAGTCGGCGGTACGGGGGTGGCGGTCGATGTTGCTGTACTTACGGGCGTCTCCGTCGGAGGGATGGATGTGTTGGTCGGCGTCGCTGTGCTTACGCGCGTCTCCGTGGGCGGCGGGGTCGCCGTCGGCGGTACGGGTGTGACGGTGGGAGAAAGTGGTCGCCCACAACCGCTTACTGTGAGCACAAGCAAAGCCAAATGGACGAGCGAGGATAGCCGTTTCATTCCGTCCCCTCCAACTGGGTCACCTAGGTGTAGTGGCAGGCGTGCCCTATTATATACACCTGGCAGCGACATGGGGTTCACAGGTCAAGCGCGACAGTTTCCAGACTGCGGGCTCTTTGGGCCAATTGTGTGGGAAGGCCAGGAGAACTAGTCAGTCTTGCAGCTCAAAGGCGCCGATCTCGCAGGGGGTGTCGAGGAAGGTCCGCGCTATCGGCCTTGGTGCCCAGCGTTGATCAGTATTCCAATTCACGACTGAGCACGGTTAACGCCAGCAACGTCGTCTGACCAACTTGCTCCAGTTTATCCGGGTCTATCGCCTCAAACGTGTCTTCCACCGTGTGGGCAGTCCGATCTGAGCCATCCCAACTCACGTAAGCGGTCAGCGCCGAACGGCCGCCAAACCCCGGGCCTACGGGCATGCCGTGGTGAGGGCCCCGCCCGCGCGTGGTCGCGGAGGCGCCGACCCGCCCTGCCGCTTCCTGAAAGAGCTGGACCAGTCGATAGCTGCTCCCCTGCCCCAGCGCGATTTCCTTGCCAACGCCCGCTCCCACGCCGCTCAACTCGATCACAGCTTCGACGTTTAGCGCCCGCGTGCCGGCTCTGCCATTCATCGCGTTGCTCACGCTCATGCCCTCATATCGCTGACCGTCAGGCCAGGCGACAAAGACGACCGTCCGCTTGGGCGGATGGGAGGGATCCTCCATCAGAACCCGGGCGATTTCCAGCATCGTTGCCACGCCGCTGGCGTTGTCGTTAGCCCCAGGGTAAAGCTCACCATCAACCCCTACGCCTACGCCGTCATAGTAGGCGCTGACGATGATGGCCTGGTTAGATAGAGGCACCCCCGGCGCTGCCTCCTGCTTAGAACCGCTGCCAGGGATAACGCCGACGACGATGGAGTGCACACCAAACCCGACCTCCGAAAGCTTCCCCCAAGTGGAGTCAAAGTCCCCCTCCAGGACCGTATCCAGATGCACCGTCACACCCGGGTCGGTCAGCGCAATCTCGCCGGGACTCAGATCGGCCGCCAAGCTTTCCATCTTTTCCAGGCTGCTGCCCGCCGTGGACAACAGACGATCAGCCACCTCCGGGGTGATATACATCACGGGTGGCAGCGGATCATACGACAAAGCATAGAGGTTCCTGCGCTGAAATGTGAGTGGGTCGTCGCTGACAACCAGTCCACCGGCTGGGGCTCCGAAATTCACGCGTCCCATCTCCGCCTCGCGCACCAGGACCACCTTGTCCCAAACGTCATAGTTGCTGAGACCATAGGGATCGCCTCCGGCTAATCCATCCGGCCGGGGACCGGTGACCAGTCCAACGATCGCTCCCTCGGCTTCACCATAGATCAGGCGAGGACCGGCCCACGCAACGAAATCCCGGTAGTAGGTGAGCGCTTCAGCTACACTGCCTTGGTCATCCAGGATCTCCAGGCGGGAGGGTTCTACTAGATGATAGGTGGATCTTTCCGCAGACAGCATATACGAGTCGCCTTCGCCGCCGGGAGCCAGTCCAATCTGCTTCATTCGCTCGGAGATGTACGTGGCGGCCAGTTCCGCCCCTGGTCTGCCTACCTCGCGCCCCTGGAACTCTGGAGAGGCCAATGCTCGAATGTCCCCTAGTGCCCGCTCGGCGTCAAACTGCTTGGCTTGCGTCCGGTACACCCCTAGCGGCGTCATACTCCGCAGCACCAACACCAACACCAGCACCGCCACCCCCGCCGCTGCAGCCGTGTACTTGTTGAACAGCCGGCTAAGGTTGATCCGGCTCTCTGCCAGGAAGCGGCGCAATCCCTCACCCCACACGTTAAAGGTCACGATGGCTAGGAAGAAACCGATGCCGGGATACCACGCCATCCACGGATAACTGCGCCACCAATCCCGGATGTTTGCCAGCAGCGCTCCCCACTCCGGCACGTCGGAGAAGTAGGCAATGACGGGCCTCATAGCACCATACTCGGCAATCTCTACCCGGTAGCCGCCCCCCAGGAAGATGTTGAGGAAGCCGAGTTCCGCTAGCAGCATCAGAACGCCACCCATCTCCAGCATGGCCAGTACCAGTAGGGCGACCAGCAAGTTCGGCAGCACATGTCGGGTCAGGATCTGCCCTGTCCGGGCTCCCACTGCACGTGCCGCCTCGATATACAATCGCGGCCTGATGGTGATTACCTGCCCGCGCACGAACTGCGCTACCTCCCCCCAGCCCACCACGCACAGCGCCAGCACAAAGACCCACACGCCCTGCTGAATGCCTAATGCCTGGATCAGGATCATGGCGAACAATGTGACCGGGAAGGCCGCCCATACCCCTATCGCCCCGGTGACCAACCGGTCCAGCCAACTGTCTTGCCACCAACCTGCCAGCATTCCCAGGATCGTGCCTACCAGCACACGCGCCAGCGTGCCAAGCAATGCCAGTATCAGCGTCTGCCTGGCGCCTGCCAGCACGAGCGCCTGCACATCTCGCCCAATGTGATCGGTCCCCCAGGGAAAGACGGTCGAGGGGGCAAAGGGAGGCGCTCCGATCTCACCATCGATGATCGTTACCCCGTGGATCTCGTAGGGAGTAGCCTCGGTCAACCGCTGGCCAAACAACGCCAGGCCGACGAGGCCCATGACCAAGAGTGCACCGACGAGCAATGCCGGGTTGGTGAGTGCGCTGCGCAGCACCCACCGCGACCGTTGTGCGGCTCCAGGCTCATTGTTCCCTTCCTGGCTTGGATTCCCCGCCTTAACTGGCAGAGGCCGCAGTTTCGGTTCCTCACGTCGTGCACCTGGTAGCATATGACGCAGGTCATTCAACCACTCGATCATGCCATCCGTCAGCCCGCGCAATCCCTCTCGCCAACCCTGACGCTCTCGCCGTTCTTCCTCCTGTCCCTTGTTCCTCAAGCGTGGATCCAGCAGTGGGTAGATCAACTCCAGTGCCAGGTTGATCAGCAGGAACAACAGCCCTAAGGAGACGATCAGATCGGTCACCAACGGCGTTCTCCCCAGCTCGATCGCCTCTAGCAGCATCAGCCCGACCCCGGGCCAGATGAAAAAGTACTCTACCACCGGCAGGCTGGCCAACGAAAAGCGCAGCGACGTCCCCAGCGTAGTCAGGACAGGGATCATGATGTTCCGCATCGCGTGCCGGTTGCGCACTGCCCGCCATGGCAAGCCTTTCGCCCGCGCCGTGCGGATATAATCCTCCTTCAGCACCTCCGACAGCGACACATAGGTCATCTGCGCAATCTGTGCAAGAGGGCGGGCCGCCAGCACCAGCGCCGGCATCACCAGGTGCGCATCCCAACCAAAGCCGGTCGGCGGTAGCGCTGGTACATCGAACCGGCGATGTACTTGGATGTTGACTGCCCAGCACAACATCGCCAATAAGAAACTGGGCGTAGAGATCCCCAGGGTCGAAAATAGCAATATGAGCGGAGCGCCCCCCTTTCGTCGCGCCAGCGCCACCGCGATTCCCAATGGCACCCCCACCACCACCGCCAGCCCCAGCGAAAAGAGCAGGAGCCCCGCACTGTGACCAAAGGTCCTGGCGACCAGATCGAACACCGAGAACTCGTACTTATGCCAATAGTAAACCGTCGGATGCTCAGTCACGTAGGTGACTGTGCGAAGCAGGGCTTCCCCGGCCGCGCTGAGTGGTTCGGCCGGGAGTCCCTCTCGGCCTCGTTCGGCCATGATCAGGCCAAACAGGGTCAGGCAAGCGATAAAAAGCAGGGTTGCCAGGCTGGCGATCAGGCGACGCAGAACCAACTGGAGGCCCCGCAAGCGCTCTACAGGAGCGAATATCACCTCTGCGAGCATCACGCCCAGCAAGACGGTCACATAGGCCATCACCGCCGGACGGCGCCCCTCTGGGAGACTCCCGGTCGGCACAGTTTGTGCGGCCTCAGATGTGGTTTCCAGGGCCTGTGCCAACGTGCGCAGGTCAGCGGCCTCCTGTCCGCCACGCTCCTGTGCCAGCCGCTCCAGTGTCTCGGCGAGTTGGCCCTCGCGCCAATGCGCCACACCCAGCTCGTCCCGCGCCAACGCCAGATCGCCGGTAGTCGCATAGCGCTCGGCAACCTGAAGAACGTAGCCAGTTTGGTAATCAGCGCGCAGGTCGCAGGGCGTGCTACCGTTCCGCCCCATCGGCCACCACCAACTGATGACCAGGCCTAGGAGCATCCCCAGTACGGCCCCGCCAACCAGCGTGATCAAGGTCCCGTGTCGCTGCCAGAATCCTCGCATCGAGCTCACTTCTGCTTCCTGCCTGTGCTTCCCTCTCTTACTCTGCCACTGCCCCCGTCATCTCGGGCCAAACCCTTCGAACGACCAAAACCAGCTTTTATCACTTTTCGCTTGGTCGATAATCCCCCATAGCACCACGTTCCAGAATATAGACCTCCGAGTCCCCGTCTGGCGATGGACGGATGATGATCTGGTAGCCGCAGATGTTGCTGAATATCCTGACGTTATCCTCGGCCACCCAGTTGAGACCAAAGCGCCGACCACGCCTCCATTCGAACTCTATTGGCGCATGAAAGCGCCACGTCAGATTCTCATAGTAGGCGACGATATCCTCCACTGAGTCATTGGTGCGATAGTACCACTCGTAGCAATAGATACCGGGCGAGTGCATCTGACATACCTCACCCTCGTGGAGCATCCATCCCTCCTCGTATTCGTGCCGCACAGCATCGGGGTACCGAGGGGGCTTCATCCACCACTGCCCCAGGAAACTCTGCGGCACACCAAAAAGACCAGAGATAAAGAGACAGAAACTACTCGCAACGACGCCGGCAATCACCACCTGGTTCAGACAGCCACGGATGCGCCGGATACGTACTGTCCTCTCGTCTGGCATCTCCAATCGACTAATTGCTTCGTGCATAGCTTGCCCTCCCGTTCTTCAAGCTCAAACCTCGTCAGCAGGCTGAGCAGCTACCATAGTTTGCTCCAGGAATATCGCCATGTGATATACCCATCGTCGCTCCTTGTGGTTCACATTCTTTGTGATTCGTTCTCTATCGGGCGCGGTCAAGAGCTACCCGGTGCAGGCACACCTCCTCGCTGGTATGATATATCCTACCACAACGGGGACTACCGGCCAAGCCAGAATTGCGCCTAAATCAAGAACCAAAAGTTGCACTCCGGGCTGTGTGGTGTTATACTCCCCACCGAAAAAACAGATGATGTATCGAGACACCACAGAATCCCTGGGGAGGAGAAGCATGCCTAGCAACGAGCGGTATGTGCTTGCCGCCATCCTGGTAGTGGGGTGCCTGCTGCTCGTAACCTGTGCACCGGGCCAAGTCACAAGCACCGTAGAGATCACTGTGCCTCCCAAAGACGTCAAAGTGACCGAACAAGCAACAGGTCCGGCACAGGTGACCGCAGAGCCGGAACCAGGTTCCGACCCTGACTGCGACTACAATGGCTACCGCATAGGCTGGGTGATGGACTATTCCGACGCCGAGAACATCCTCAATGTTGTCTTCCACCCCGACTCGCCGTTCCAGTTCACCTCTTGGGATAATCAGGACTTTCGCGACTTGGTGGACCAGGCTCTGATGGCATTCGACTTTGACACCCGCATAGCGCTGTGGCAGGAGGCCGAGGACATTCTGGTGACAGACTATGTGGCGGTCATTCCCGTGTTCCACTATGACCGAAACGCGCTGTTGTTGCCCGAGATCGAGGCTGTGTACCCGCCCTTTGGCGCGCCGCCCTTCAAACACTGGCGACTGCCCGAGGGGCAGACCGGGATGCGGGTCCGCCTTTCATCCGAGCCTCTCACGTTGGACGTGAGCACCGCCACCGATACCATGTCCCACTTGATCCAGCACCAACTGATGGATGGTCTCTACGAGTACGACGAGAAGGGGAGGATCCAGCCGGCCGGCGCAGTGTCCTACACGGTGTCGGATGATGGTCTGGTCTACACCATCCGCCTCCGCAGGGATGCCACCTGGTCGGACGGCGAGCCCGTAACCGCCCAACACTATGTGGATGGGATCACGCGTCTCCTGGAGCCCGAGACAGCGGCCGGGTACGCCTGGTTGATGCGCCTCGTCCAGGGTGCTGAAGCTTTCAACACTGGCGAGACGAACGATCCCTCCACCCTCGGCGTGCGTGCCCTTGAGGACTATACGCTGGAGATCACGCTGGTCCAGGCGGCCTCCTATTTCGACAGCATTTTGGCTTTCTCTACCACCTATCCCGTCCGTTTGGACGTCATCGAAAGGCACGGTGAGCAGTGGGCCAAGACCGGGAACTTTGTGGGGAACGGCGCCTACGTGCTCACCGAGTGGGCGCACAACAACTATGTGATCCTGGCAAAGAACCCCAAATACTGGGGGGCTGACGACGTGTCCATCGAGCGGATCGAGTTCCGTATCATCCCCGATGGCGCCGACGCACTGGCTGCTTACGAGCAGGGCGAACTGGACCTCTTGGGTGATGGTTATCCCTCGGAGGAAACGGAACGTATACTCAAAGAGATGCCTGATCATCTCCGTCGACTGCCTCGACCCGGCACCTATTACATCGGACTGAACTCTGTCCATCCGCCCACGGACAACCTGAATTTTCGCCGGGCACTGGCTTCCGCCGTGGATAAGCAGACTGTGTTTAACGAACAGCTAGAGAGACCCTGGCGTATTGTGGCCTGCGGTGTGATCCCCCCAGAGATTCCTGGTTACCAGGGTTGTGGCAACGTTGGATACGAGTTCAACGTGCCAGCTGCCCAAGAGTATCTGGAGGCGGCTCTGGATGAGCTGGGTATTGACGATCCGGCCGACATCTCTATCAACCTGTGGTTCAACAAAGGCAGTGAGGACGTCATCGAGGCGTTCGCTGAGCAATGGGAAACAAATCTTGGCATCAAGGTCAACCTGGTGACGATGGAGTGGACCGCTTACCTGAAAGCGCTCGACCAATGCAAGATGCCATAACCTGCGCCGCTACCTAGAAGATACTTGGGATTCTCTGAAAACACCTGGATTCCTTGCTGCAGCACTGCCCACGCCTGCCCCTGTTGGCATCCCCTGTTCTCTCCTGCTCCGTTCCCGCAAACATGGTGCTGCTACAAGTGATCGTCTAGGTGCTTGTCCGGCGGCGTCTGGTTGAGCCGGACAGCGAATTGTAGCGTGAACCTTTGCCTTGGACGCTGGGTAAACATATCGACGAGAACTGTCGTATAATCCACCAGACCCAGGAACACCTCCTGATCCCCGGACCTGCAGCGCGCTAATGAGACGCAAGTGCCCAACGTATCGTACAAGAGTTCGCGAAACAGGTGTCGGGACCAGCGGCGATGTCACCGGCGAGGAGGAGAGATACATCGTGAGCCTTGGCACAAGGTCGGTCCAGCCCTCAAAAGGACGGGCGTTCACCTCGCGGCGCGTGGTGATCATGTTGCTTGTGCTAAGCCTGCTGGCACTGGCAGTAACAGGGTCCCCCATCTACTCTCGCCTGAGCTATGTATGGGCGCTCCTCCTGGTTGGCGGCTGGATCTGGTCTCTGCTGGCATTGCGCGGCGTCCAGGTGATACGTGAAGCGACCACGCATCGGGCCCAGGTGGGACAGATTCTCGAGGAGCGGTTTGTGATTCAGAACCAGAACAGCCTTCCCCGACTGTGGCTGGAGGTGCACGATCAGGCCACCCTGCCGGGTTCACGAGGGTCGCGTGTGCTCGGCATTCTCAAGGGCCACCAGCGACGTTCCTACCTGATAAACACCCGCCTGGTGCAGCGGGGTGTGTTCTCCCTGGGGCCTACAGTACTGGCATCGGGAGATCCCTTTGGCCTGTTCACCGTCAAGCACACGTTGCCCTCTGATGGTTCGCTGCTGGTCTATCCAATGATGGTGGATGTACGCACTTTCCCCAGTCCGGCCGGACTGCTATCAGGAGGAGAGTCTTTGCGTCGCCGCACGCACCAGATGACGCCCAACGCGGCAGGTGTGCGGGAGTATGCCCCAGGCGATTCTCTGAACCGTATCCATTGGGTGAGCACAGCGCGGCGAAACCGCTTGATGGTCAAGGAATTCGAATTGGACCCCCTGGCCGAGGTGTGGATATTCGTGGATGGTGCACGCGCCGTTCAAGCCGCACTGCCCCACTCTCCTTCCGACATGGCCAGATCAGCATCGTTGCACCCTCCTGAGGAGGTGGTCCTGCCCCCCTCCACCGAGGAATATACGGCCAGCATCGCTGTTTCGCTGGCCCGCTATTTCCTACGCCGCAGGCGAGCGGTGGGGATGATGTATCACGGTCGATCGTACCTGCCTCAGATGCTGGCTCCCGAGCGGGGCCCACGGCAGTTGGGCAAGATCTTGGAAGCTATGGCGCTGTTGAGGGCGGAGGGAGACCTGCCCATCTCCGGGTTGGTGATGGCCCAGGCCCAGCACTTGCCCCGCGGGAGCACGGTGATTCTGATCACGCCTTCCACCGAAAGGGAGATCGCCGTGACCATAGATCACCTGTTGCGATTCGGGCACCGGCCGGTCGTCGTCCTGCTCGACGCCGCCTCCTTTGATGGCCCCCTGGGAACAGCGACGCTGGCGATGGCCATCGCGGGACTCGGCGTGCCGGTCTGCCGAGTGGCATATGGCGCAGACCTGGGAACCGCTTTGAGCATCGAATCGAGCGTGGTGGGGAACGGAATCCGGTGGAACTGAGGGAGACGCTATCCAGATTGGTGTCACCACCAGAAGGCCGGTGGTGGGATCTGCCTGCTGCGCTTTTGCTGCTGGCGGCACTGATCACGGCCGGCATGCGCCTGGTCGCCACTGAGTGGACCGATCACCTGGACCTGGTCTACACGATGACGTTTCTGGGGATACTGGTCGGGCTGGCCCTGGGACAGAGCCGCTTCTCTCGACCCTGGACCGCCGCTCTTGGCCTGGCCTATGGCCTTTTTGTCGTCCCCCGGCAACTCTCCCTCGCGCTGATACACGCCCCGGAGGACGCTCTGTGGACCGAGCGGTTGGCACGGTTGATGCAGCGTCTCGCCATATCTATCACTCAATTGCTGCAACAGGAACCCGTACAAGACCCCCTGCTTTTTGTCTTTTTGGTATCAAGCCTTACTTGGATGCTAGGGGTGCAGGCGGGTTATGGTTTGACCCGCTACGCTCGCTCCTGGCGGGCGATCCTGCCAACCGGCGTCGCCGTGCTCGTCATCCAGACGTACGACCCCTTCGTCACCAGCCGTGCCTGGTACCTGGCCGTCTACCTCCTCTTTACCCTGCTTTTCGTGGCTCGGGTGAACTACCTGCGGCACCGGGCCCACTGGCGCCGGGATCTCTTTTCCCTACCTTCCTATCTGGGCTCCGATACGGCCCGCGTCACTCTGCAAATTACCATCGTGATCGTCCTCGTGGCCTGGAGTGTGCCCGCTGTGGCCACCGCTATCTCACCAGCCCAGGATGTCTGGCAGCGGATCACCCGACCGTGGATCTCTCTGCGAGACCGTCTGGAGCACGCTGTTGTTTCCCTGCGCGATCAGGCGAGCACTGTCTACAATGTCCACTCTGATACCCTCGCCTTGGGGCAGGGTGGCGAACTCTCGGATGACATCGCACTGGTCGTTGAGCCACAACACGATACCCCCATTGGCAGTCGCCACTATTGGCGCGCCCGCGTGTACGACACCTACGCCGACGGGGAGTGGCACACGACCATCGTATCTACGACCCAGACCATCGTCCCTGGATACCTGCCGTTGCTTTTCCCTGAGGTGGCAGGCGGTCGGACATCGGCCTTTACCATCACCACCGCGCTCCCGATCTCAATGCTCTACCTTCCCGGTCAGCCCTCGTTCCTCAGCCACGCCGCCCAAGCCGACCTGGCGCATAACCCCGATGGCACGGTTGACATCGTCGCGCTGCACGCAAAACCACCCTTGAACGGTGGCGCGACCTATCGGGTTCGCGCTTCCCTCAACGCCCCGGCCATCGCCCAACTGCGTTCTGCGGGCGCCGACTATCCCGCCTGGGTCACCGATCGTTATCTCCAGTTGCCGCCCAACATCACCCCCCGTGTTCGAGAGCTGGCCCATCAGTTTACAGTTGGACGAGATAACCCATACGACGTCGCCGCTGCCATCACGACCTACCTCCGCCGCACCATCCCGTATGACGAGGTGGTCTCTTCCCCCCCCTCCGGTCAAGAGCCTCTCGATTGGTTCCTATTTGACCATCGCAAGGGATTCTGCACCTATTACGCCTCCGCCGAGGTCATTCTGCTGCGTTCCCTGGGCATCCCCGCTCGCCTGGCCTCTGGCTTTGCCCAGGGCGAGCGCCAAGTTGGCGGTGACATCTATATGCCAGGCCGGGGCGACAATCCTCCTTGGTCCGAAAACAGTGACGTCTATGTCGTCAGGCAGCGTGATTCTCACGCCTGGCCAGAAGTCTACTTCCCCGGCTTCGGCTGGATCGAGTTTGAGCCCACTGCGGCTCAGCCACCGCTCAACCGCCCCCTGGGCGAGGATGAACCCGACGCCGGGGAAGGTGGTCCGCCACCGCTGAGTTCAGACGCCGACCCCGGTGAGCCCTGGGAGATGCTCAGGGAAGAGATTCCCAGGCCAGTGGGGGGTCCTCTCTCCGGGTCTGACGCCGGTTCCGGCTCCAGGCTTCGCACTGTTTTGACGCTTTTGGTCCTGGGCACTGGTTTGATCGTGATCGCCATCATCTGGCGCAGGCGATTTGGACCCGAGCCCGTTTTGCCCATCCTGCTGCAAAAGGGCCTGCGCCGTCTGAACATAGACCTGCCCGCCCTGTTGAACCGCTGGATCGTCCATGCCACGCTACCATTCTTGACCCGGGCGTATATGCAGATCAACTATGCGCTGGTTCGCCTGGGTGCTCCACCTGAGCCTGCCGACACCCCCGCCGAACGTGCCGAGGCGTTGAGACGTCAACTCCCCTTGGCGACAGGCCCTGCCGAGCGTCTGCTGGCCGAGTATCAGACTGGGGTTTATGGGCGCCGTCCTGGCGACCTGCACGTCGCCCGGCGGGCCGGTCATGCGATCCGTAGTCTGTCCTGGAAAGCCGTGCTCCGCCGGCTGGTTGACCGGCTGATGCCCCGTAGCTAG
>CAYUIS010000098.1:0-19504 GCA_964444825.1 uncultured Anaerolineales bacterium
AACAATACTGTCCGGATAAACCGGCGATGAGTGCAACTTAACAATAAGCGAGCCGTCTGGTAACATGCTGTATCCCAGCAAGGAGCAGCATGATGAGCAAACCAGACGACTCTGAACAACATTGTACCACGTTCGACGCATTGTTCCAGCCGCTTGAAGCACCGCTGGCACAACAAGAGCGGGATCATCCGCCTCACCATCGGGAGGTGTTGCGCTTCGCACAGTTCGTGCGCTTGTTGGTCTATCACTTCGTCAAATCTTGCGAGTCTGGGCGTCAATTGCTGACCGATACCCTGAGTGCAACGTCCGAGTTGAGGTTGCCGCAGGTGAAACACGCGACCTTTTTCGACGCCTTCCAACGCTTTCCAGTGGCCCGCTTTGCCAGTTTGTTGTCCTTCCTGCTTGCGGCGACGGTCTGGAAGATTATCCCCGAACTGGATGCACTGGGCAAGTTGTACTGCGTAGACGGAGGTGTGACCTACATTGCTGATCGAGGATACCTCAGTTTCCCTCTCTTGGCAGCGATTGTGGCTGCCCAGGCCTTCTTCGTCGTCCGCGCCAAGTCCAACCTGGTGTACCAGCGGGTGAAACGCACGCCCGTCGACTTGCCGACCACAGTGCAACACATCTTCACCCACGTCACAGACCAGCGCGTGCGGTTAAGCAACGCCAAAGACCGACCCATCTATCGCTTGGTCTCGTTCTACGTGGGCCAGGAACGGTACTTGATTCTGACCAATCGGCTGGACTTGACCACCTTCCAGATCATCTTGTTGTACGCTTACCGTTGGCACGTGGATATGAAGCTCTGTCGTCTGCCGACCCCTCTCTCTTGAGTGAGACCGACCAATTAGCCATCGCCGGATTGATGATCGACCCAGAGCGGTTAGCCGGAGCGCGAGGTAACACCTTCCTGGCCACGGTGGCAGCAGTTGTATCATCGTCTGAGCTCTCGGCCTTGCCGGGTATTCCATATCCGGACAGTATTGTATCGGGGGCGGTTAGTCATCCCAGAGTTGAGGGGACATCCTCCACGTGCGATCTACCTGGTGGGGCGCACCATACCGGGCGCGCGCGGCGCTTTCGGTCCCAAGTGCCTGACGCTGGCCGGTGTGCCCAAGCCGTTGTATGGGCAGGAGCGGCTGGGGCGCTCTGAGGTCTTTGTCGTAGAGGGGCCGATAGACTACCTGCTGCTGTGGCAGTGGGGGTATCCGGCGGTGGCGACGCTGGGGTGCCGGATCAAACGGGAGCACGTGGAGTTCCTGCAAGGTTTCTCTCGCGTGTACCTGGTTCCCCACCGAGATGACGCGGGGCGGCGGATGTGACGGGAGTGCAGGGAGTTGTTCGACAACCATCTGCGTACGGTCCTCGTGGCCAAGGGGATGAAGGACGTGGGAGACCTGGCGGAGATGGCTGCAGCACCAGCGCGGGCCTTTGTCCAGCTGGTGGATGAAGCAAGGTAAATGTGGGGCGATAAGGTTTGTGTAGAGCTCCAGCCTTCTTAACCGAAGAGCCTCCGTGTATGAATGGGGGCTCTTTTTTGTTGTCTGGCGGCGCGGGGCTACATCCGGTCGGTGGATGATGCGGTATAGCGGTGTGCCTGGACTGTCAGATCACTACAGAATCCGGGTTTCGGCCTTTGTCTCCTCTTCGATCTCAGCAGCGAGAGCCTTCAGCCCCTTCAGCCGAAAGGCACTCTCATCCCCCGCTGGCTGACCCAGGATCACCGTGTCCGCCCCTTCCTCGCGCACAGCGGCCTTCAACTCCTCCCGTAGCTCACCGTGGCGGGTGTTTACCTCGGCCTGGATGCCGTGCGCCTGCGCTCGTTCTTGGGCCATCGCCAGCAGGAACTCCCCCATCCGGGTCATCTGTTCCATCACTACGTCCGGACGGACAGCCCGCTCCGTGCGATCCAGGAAATGGGTGTCTACCACGTAGAGGAAAACCAGTTGCTTGCCCTGTTCCTTTGCCAGAGCGATGGCCGCATCCTGGGTGCGGGTGCTGGCCTCGCCACCTCGTGTCGGACACAAGATCTTTCCCATCGAGCACCCCCTAGAAGTAGATGAACAGCCACGCGGTCCCCAGGGCCACGGTGATCAGCAGGGCGGGGAAGCCGACTTTGAGGAATTTGGCATAAGTGATGGGGTAGCCGGCTCGTTCCGCGATCCCAGCCGTCACCATGTTGGCCGAAGCACCGATGAGAGAGCCATTCCCTCCCATCGCCGCTCCCACCGACAGACTGTAGAACAAGACTTTGCTGCTGGCGCCTGGCACGGTGGCGCTCAGGAAACCTACGACTGGAAGCATAGCCGCGGTGAAAGGGATGTTGGCGATGATCATCGAGAAAAGGGCGCTGGCCCACACGATCACGAATATCGTGATGCCAATGTTCTCTCCTACGATGCTCGCCAGTCCTGCGGCGATGTAACTGATCAGCCCTACCTCCTGAACCGCCCCCACTACGATGAATAAGGAGATAAAGAACATCAGCGTGGTCCAGTCCACCACCTTTAGCATCTGCTGGATGTCAGCGTGGACCACCAGCAGCATAGCCACGGCACCCAGGATTGCCGTCACCGCCGGTACCAGGTGGAACCGCTCACCGAGAATAAAGAGGGCGATCGTCGCCAGAAAGACACCGCCAGCTTTTCGCAGCTTGTCGGGCTGGGTGATGCGGGCGTTCTCCTCCAGCCGCGCCATCAGGCCGGGAGAGGTAGTTCCGCTGGCAGCCTGGTATTCCTTGCGGTAGATCAACAGAACGTAGATAGTCAGCGCTATCTGAGCCAGGAGAACTCCCGGTGTGAGGTTAGTCAAAAAGTCGCTGAAGCCAATCTCGGCGTAGGAGCCGATGAGGATGTTGGTCGGCGTGCCGATGAGGGTGCTGATGCCGCCCACGTTGGAGGCGAGCACCTCCGGCAACAGCAGTGAGAGGGGATCGATCCCCAGCGTCAGGGCGATCTGAAGGCTGATGGGGGCTACCAACAGCATTGTCGTGACGTTGTCGAGCAGGGCCGACGACATCGAGGTCAGGAGCATCAGGATGGTCACCAGCAACCAAACGCGACCCTGGGAGAGACGGTAGGCCTGGTAGGCCATCCATTGAAAGATGCCGGTCTCCTCGATGACGCCGATGACGATCATCATTCCCAGGACCAGGAAGATGACGTTAAAGTCGACGCGATCGATAGCCTGTCCGAAGGTGAAGATAAACAGTTCCTCGTTGATGGGTCGCCCGACCAGGCTGACGCCCAGCACGACTGCCACGCCCAGCATAGCGGCCATCGTGCTGTGCAGGCGCTCGGTGGCGATGATGATCAGCATAACAGCGAAGGTGAGCGTGGCAACCCAGAACCCCGCCGTCACGCGGCGCTGCAGTTCGATGTCGGGCAGGCGGATGGCGGAGCCATTGTGCAAACGCGCCAGGTCCGGTTCTTTTGCTTCCCAGACACTGGGCTCAAAATGCGTGTGGGTCACCTCCAACCGCACATCGCCAACCTCCTCCTGCGGCAGATCCAGGATGAAGGACCCATCGCGCTGGCTCTCTCCCTCGATGTAGGGTTCCTCCTCCCCATCCAGGTAGAGGGAGACCTCGGCCCTTCGCACCGGCTGCGCCTGGGAGTCAATAACCCGCCCGGCCAGGGCCGGTACAGACGAGGCGCGTGCCGGCGTGTGGGGGGCATTCCTCACCGCAAGGAAGGTCAATCCCAACATCAGTAGCAGTGGTCCTGCCGCTCTGCGTAAGAACCTGATGATCAATGTACTCAGCCTCCTCAGTTATGCGTATCCTATCACAAAGTGATTCACGAGTTGCAGCTCCGATGCTATATCAGGACCAGTCAGCGTGCCACCCCCAGGTGCGCAGGCAGCGCCTCCAGCCACTGGCGCGCGGCCTGCGGCGACTCTAGACAGTGATCGGCCTTGGTCTCGCGTGGTCTGGCAGCTACCAGGATCGTGATTCCCCCTCGCTCCTTGACTACCCTAAACGCTTCCTCATCCTTGTCGTCGTCGCCCAGGTAGATGGGCAGCGCATCAGGCCAGGGGTAACGATCCAGCAGATAGGCCACGGTCTTTCCCTTGTGCGCCAGCTTGGGACCGACCTCCAGGAATCTGTGCCCGCCCAACACACGGAACGAGTCAGGCGTCGCCAGCTCAACCGCCACACGGCGGGCGTCGTTCAATACCCCCTCTGCCTCGGCGCCATCGGCGAAGCGGGCGTGAAGCGCCAGCGCCCAGCCCTTATCCTCCAGGAAAAAACCGTGACGCTCCTCCATCAATTCCGTCCAACGGGTCTTGATCCGGTCCAGCACCGGGCGGATGGTCTTTTCGTCCACCCGGTTGATCCGGTCTCCCTCTGTTGTCCTCAATTCGACGCCGTACGTACCGGCCAACAGGGCCCCCGGCACCGGCACCAGTTCCTCCACGTGGCTGAGCCGCCGCCCGCTGACCACTGCCACCCGGATGCGGGGATGTCCGGCCAGTTGGGTGACCAACTCCACAATCTCGGGCCTGGTATCGACGTGATCGGGTGTGGGCGCAAAGTCGGCCAGCGTGCCGTCATAGTCCAGGAACAGCCACACGCGCGCAGTCTGGGCGATCTGTTCAGCAATATGGGCTGGGGTTGGGGTCAATGGTCTCACGCTTCCTTTTCGTGTCCCAATAGGGACTGGATGTCCCGCCGGAAGAGCGCGTGCCACGTATAGTTCTGCCGCACCCGGCGACGCAGGCGATGGACCGGGCTCTGCTCCGCCCAGGCCAGGAGCCGCTCGGCCAGGCTCGCCGGGTCGTCGTCGGCGTCGAAAAGTATCACGTCCGTGCCGCCAATCTCCTCGGCCGCCGGGACGTTGGTGCACACCACTGGTAGGCCGGTCAGCCCGGCCTCCAGGATCGGCATGCCGAATCCTTCCCTGTGGCTGGGCATGAACATCACGTCGCTCAGCCGAAACAGGTCGCCCACCACCCGACTGTCGATCGTGTACGGCTTCCTCGGATCAGTGCCGCACTCGAAGACGAAGCGCATCTCTTCTTCGACGTTCAATCGCAGGCGCTGCGCCTGCAGCGACCGGAAGTAGGCCATACTCTGTGCATTGTGTGGATCGGGTGGGCCGGTCAAGATCAGCTTGGGGCGGCATCCTCGTGCCTTCAGAGCCGCCGTGACGCGCAGTGCGTACTCGATGTTCTTGGCTTGGGTCACGCGCACGGGCATCAGCAAGATCAGGTCACTCTCCAGCAGACCCAAGCGGGTCGCCAGTGAATGACCCTCCTTTGATAAGCCCAACAGGGTCGCCGGCTCCACCCCGTTGTAGATCACGTGGATCTCGTCCAGCGGGCAGCCGAACAGGGCCGCCAATGCGGCCTGCCTGCGCTCCGACACCACGACGTAGGTCACGTCGGAGCGATGCGTGCGCAGGAGGTCCCAGGGATAGCCGGGATGGACTTTGGCCCGCGAACTGGGGCTGGTCCAGGTAAAGTCGTGGCACCAGGCGATGCAGCGGTGAATGGTCCCTGCATCCAGCAGATGGTGGAGCGCTGCCGTGAGGGGCAGGTTGAAGTGCTTGGTGAATACGTTGTGGACGATCACGCTGTCGAACCGGTTCAAGGTCTTTGCCAAGATCTGTATCAGACGGTTGGCCAGGTTATCAAAGCCGGGCGGCACCCGGCCCTGCTCCAGCCCATCGCTCATCCGTACCACCTCTCGGTATCGCGAGTCCATCTCCGGGATGCGGATGAATCCGGTGGCGGGCGGGAGTGCTTTCTGATCGCCCCAACCGGCGACGATAGAGGTCGGGTAGCCGGCCTCGACAAAGACCCGTGCGTGGGCCTGGATCACGGCCTCCACGCCGCCGACGACGGGAGGGGCGGTGTAGTGGAGTATGGCGGTGTGTGGTCGTTTCACAAGTTCAGCTCCACGACGGTCTCCGTCTGACGGTTCAGCCAGGCGGTGATGTCCTCCTGTTCGACGAGCCAGCGTAACCGCTCGGCGCGCTCTTGCCGTTCCTCGAACCCCATCGTCAACGCCTGATGAAGCGCTTCGCTCGTGGCGTACACGTCGCAGGGCGAGATGACCAGAGCGCCGGGTTCCAGTTGCTGGCGAGCGCCCGCGCGCTCCGAAAGGACGAGCACGCCGTGGCGTTGGTTCACGATCGGTCCCTCTTTGGCGACCAAGTTCATCCCGTCGGCGATGGCGTTCACCAACAACACGTCGTAGATCTGCAGGGCCGCTACCGCCCGGGCATAGTTCTCGCCCACGAGGATGCGCACCGGTTCCCAGTCGCTCGTGCCGTAGCGAGCGTTGATCTGGCCGGCAGCGGCCATTAGCTCATCCAGGTAGTCGTGATACTCATCCACCCTCAGCCGAGACGGCACCAGCAACGCCAGAAACTTGACCTTCCCCTGGTGCTCCGGGTGATGTTCCAGCATGTCCCCAAAGGCCTGAAACCCGCGCACGATGTTCTTGCTTGGCTCGATGCGATCGACACGCAATATCAGCTGCCGTCCCTCTACAAAGCTCTCAATGTCAGCAATATACTCAGCCACCTCTTGCGATGCCGCCAATTGTCTCAAGGCTCCTACGTCTATCGAGATCGGGAAATCACGCACGTGCGTGGTGTGGTTGCGATACCACACCCTTCTGCGTCTGTAGTTGGTGTATGCGCGCGGTAGGTGAGACTCGCAGGTGCGGATGAAATTCAGCCCATCCTCGTGGGTTTGGAAGCCCAGGAGATCGACCGCGCACAGCCCATCCAGAATCGCTTGCCGCATAGCGGGCGGCAGGATGCGCCAGTACTCGGGGCCCGGCCACGGGATGTGGATAAAGTGGAGCGTTGTTGGCCGCTCCTGCGGTCGTAGACTCTGGCGCAGAAACCTGGCCACCAGGTACAGGTGGTAGTCCTGGAGCATGACCAGGGTGGGGCGAGACGCGGTGCGAACCTGCCTGGCGATGGCCTCCGCGAAAAGCCGATTGACGGCCACGTAGCCCTCCTCCCAGGCACGCCAGGTGGCGTGATCAATCACCGGAGACCGGGGCACGTCCCACATAGAATGCTGCAGGAACCACAACAGGGGATTAGCGATGACATTATAGTACCCTTCGTAGACCGGAGCCCCCGGTAGGAGGAACTGCACCTGGACCTCGCTGCCGTCCGCCGTTGCTACGCTTCCCGCTTGCCAGGTCGCGTCGGCATCCGTTCGAGCACAGGCGATCCAGGTGAGGTCGGCGTGCTGGCACAGGCCCAGCAGAGCCTTGACCAACCCGCCTTCCCCAAACTTGGACTCCACGCCATTGCATTGATCTCTCTCAAAGGTCACCGGCCCCCGGTTCGCAGCGATGATCACAGCCCGGTTGGAGAAATAGTTGGCCACCCAATCATCCTGAGAATGGGTCGCATGCGACTCGAGACCCAAGTTGCGTGTTAGGACCCCTGCTTCCGACGATTCCCTCATTCAACACTCTCCTCGTGGCTGGCCTGGATTGCCAGGTCGATGAAAACTGCGGCAGTCCATCCAAATGTGTCGGCAGCGGTCGCGGGCGGCTGACCGGTCCGCGAACTGTAGTATTCATAGATGCTGGGCTGTCTCATGATGAGGTCCAGTGTCTTATCCCGCAGCCTGTGGGCGAGGTCAACCTCTCTCACTTGGCGCAGCGCCTCAATCAGGAAGTAGTTGATGTTGGCCCACACCGGTCCTCGCCACATCGCCTCTGGGTCGTAGTGCGGGTCGTTGCGCGCGACGGTAGGAAGGACGTACTCTCCCCAGAACTCGTCAGGGTCTGTGAGGTGAGACAAAAGCCGGTCGCGCATGTTGTCCGGCAACTGCCCGGTCCACAGTGGATACAGATTGAATGGTGTGATTACCGGGATGGGTTGATTGTCATGCAATGCCCGAAACAGGCCCTTCCGCTCATCCCAAAAGTCCTCAATCATGCGGCGCACAATCGCGGCGGCGCGGCGGCGCCACATCGCGCCCTCGGCGTCCATCCCCAGCGCTTCGGCCATCACTGCCAATGACCCCATCTGCACGCACAGATAGGTGTTCAGATCGGGCGATTCGACCGGCATGCCATAGTCCCACAGCGGACTGTCGTCCAGGCCCGAGGAGTAGGGATGGTTATACTGGGCCAGGCCGTCCACGTCGTCGTCGTTCATGCTGAACCACCACGCGTTCCAGCGCACCAAGGGCACATAGATCTCCTGCAAAAAGTCTAGGTCGGGATCCATCTCGTGCAGCTTGAGTGCCGCCCACGCTAAAATGGGGGGTTTGGTGACCTCGGCATACAAGGGGTGGTCGATGGTGGAGACGACGCCCTCATCGTAGACGGCGTCCGGCAGCATGCCGTCGGGAAGCTGGCAATCCAACATGGCACGGATCTGGTTGCGCGCCAACTCAGCATCTACGTGGCGATAGGCCAGGGCGTGCATAGCGCTATCCCATAGCCACAGCCCCACATAGTTGATCTTGGAGGGCGTCATCGCTTCATACGTCACTTTTCCCTGGGGACTGATGAGGTTGTTGGCCATAATCCACCAGGCATATGCGTAGGTGAGGCTGTATCGTTCATCGACCGCTGGCACTCGATCGAACCAATCGTGCCAGCGGGCCTCAGCAGCCGCACGCGCGACAGAGAACGGAAGTGCGTCGGGCGATAGATCCGGGCGCTCGTGAACCGCAAGGATGATGGCACAATCGTTGCCAGCCTGGACGATAAACTCCACGGCGTAGCCGCCCTTCTCGGGCGTGATCCGGTTGCGAACGGGTTCTCCGTTGCTGGCGTACGCCAGGTTGCGGATGGCCTTGAACACGCCGCCCTGATCTGTCTGCTCCCAGAACTGGGGCGAGACGTGGAACCGCAGACCGGCCGTCACCTGGGGGGGCAGGCCGAAAGCGAGGGTGCGCTTGTCCTGAAACACCAAACCAAAATCCCCCAGCCGAGTCTGAAAGTCGAGTGCGTGGGGATAGGTCGCGACCTCAAAGTCGAGCGCCTCGCCCTGCTCGTCCACCAGGCAGACATTATTGATGAACGGCGGTCGGCGCAGATATGCCTCGATGTCCGGCTGTAGCTCGGTCAGACGCTCGGCCAGTTTGAGGAACAATCGGCTCCGACCGGGCGCGCGGAAGACGAGCAACCGTGACCCCCGATCGCTAAAAGGAACGCGCTCGATGTCGATGCGGTTTCTGAGTAGGTTGAGGTGAGGAGATGTCGCCATCCTCTCACTTGCTCTGTCGCAGCGCCAATAGGCGCCGCACGCGCTTCTCATCCACCTCGTGCACCGGCAGGTCCTTGTCAAAGGAGCGAAGAACTCGCTTTGACTTCTTGGTTCGCCGGTGGCTGCGTCGGTTCTTTAGCCGGCGTAGCTTGCGCTTGCCGGTAACCTTGAAGCGTTTTGACGTTGATTTGTGTGTCTTTGTCTTGGGCATAGTCTTCTCCGATTGTCTTCCTTCAGAATCGTCGCCGGTCTCCAAGTCGCGCCACCGATTGCTCATCCACCCCTTGCGATAACGTTGCCAAGCGCATAACGAAGTTTAGGCTGGTCGGTCTTCCTCGGAAGCATTGCCTCCCACAACTGATTCCTCACCTGAGCCTCGCCATCTGTCAGTTCGGCGCCCTGTGCGGCCGCGATCTCCCCTGCGAGCAGGTTGATCCCCTTTTGGTATAGCCGTCTCCCCGTTGCCGTCAGTCCGTTCTTTTTGTGCTGTCGCCAGGCCAGGTCTCGCACGGCCTCCACAACCTGCATCAAATCGCCTGAGACGAGCCGGCGCTCCAGCAGCGCCTGCCGCTTCTTGTAGTCGGCAGGAAGCTTGTCTGGGCTATCACGCAGCACACGCCACACCCGGTCCAACTTGGACCGTCGGATTGCACGCCGCAACCCTCGCGCCGCCGCATCCTTGACCGGAATCATCAGGTTGGTACGCACGTGGCTTAGTAGCTCGATCTTGTAGTATGCTTTGTCCCCGCCGTCTCGTCGTAGCTCCTCGATATCGGTCACCACACCAGCTCCGCGGATGGGGTGAACAACTGCGTCGCCTACTTTGAACATTGTCATCAACTATTCTCCTCTAGATATACCAAAAAACAACACTCGTCTCTCTCAACCTGTTTTACTCCTCACTGCTGGCTACGTGTGGGACTCGGCCTTCAGCACGCTTTGCCGTGGCGCAGGGACTTGGTGTTCACCAGCCTGCGCACAGCGGACACACACAGTGGTATGCGGTAGCACCGCCAGGCGGTCCGGGTGGATAGGTTGTCCACACTGCCCACAGATCCCATATGTGGTCTCATCGACCTGTGACAGTGTCTGTTCCAGGCTTGTAGCCCGCTCTTTGAGCTGCTGCAGCATGGCCCGATTCAGCTCCCAGCGCGTGACCCCCGAAGCCCCTTTGCCCAAACCATAGTCCGGCTTGTCTTCCAAAGCTGCCTGCAATGCGGCAATCTGAGCCTGTGTTTCGTCCAGTTCTCGCTGCAGTATGTTTGTCTTGTCGGTCATGTTTTCCTCCAGCGCACGATCAGGCCAGGTGGTTCAACGCACCACACTGAGGCCGTTTTCCTCCAACACCTTCTCCAATACTCGTTCCCGTGATCGCTCCTGTGACAGACATTCCAGCGCGCGATCCAGCCAGGCGATCTCTGTCCTCGCCGCCGTCAAGGCGAAATCGAAGGCCAGATCTTGGCCGGATCTCAGCGCCTTGTCGTGTGCCTCAGTAGCTGGCTCCAAGGATGCTCGATAAGCGGCGACCTGTGAGCGCCGTCGCCGCAGGCACGCCACCAGGTCGTCATACGACAGGCTGTTGGCCAACATCAGGCGCATCAGGAACGCCTTCAGAGATCCGCTCGGGTCAAGCGGTTTACTGATCCACTTCTGCAACACCCGTGTGCCAGCTTCTGTGATGCTGTAAACCTTCCGCGACGGCCTATCCTCGTTCTGAATCACTTCCACGTCGACCAGGCCGTCCCCCAACAGGGCGTGCAAGCTGGGATACACGCTGCCGAAACTCGGGCTGCCGACCAGCCAATCCAGGCTCCCGAGATAGCCTTTGACGTCATAACCCGACATTGGCTGCTGGGCCAACAAACCGAGAATGAAATAGCGAAAACTCATCGTATCGACACCTCTAGCTCAGATAACTCCGCAGCCTGCGACTGTGCCGCGGATGACGCAACCTCCTGAAACCACTCTGCACGATCTGGCGGGCCCGCTCGCGGGTCACACCGAGTTTCTGGCCTATCTCCTGCAGGCTGTACGTGCGGTCGCCCTCCAGACCGAAGCGCAGGCGCAGGACCCGGGCCTCGCGAGGGGGGAGCGTGGCCAACATCCGATTCAAGTCCTCACGCAGTTGGCTCTGATCGGCGCTTTGAGCTGGCGAAGGGGCACCTTCGTCCTTTATCAGATCGCCCAGCTCACTCGCGTCCTCCTCTTCACCGATGGGTCTATCCAGGGACATGGGACGTGATGAAACCCGCAGCATCCACTGCACCTGATGGGGATCAATCCCCATTTCCTCGGCTATCTCCTCAGGGGTAGATCGACGTCCTAGATCTTGTTCCATCTTTTGTGCCGTCCGGATAAGCTTTCTGATGCGGTCGCCCATGTGAACCGGGATACGGATCGTGCGTCCCTGCTGGGACACGGCCCGGGTGATGCCTTGGCGGATCCACCAGGTGGCATAGGTGCCGAACTTGTATCCCCGCGAATAGTCGAACCTATCTGCCGCCTTGATCAAGCCCAGGTTACCCGCCTGGATAAGATCGAGAAAAGATAGGCCCAGCCCCCTGTATCTCTTGGCCATACTCACGACGAGACGCGTGTTCGCCTCGATGAGGCGCTGGCGGGCCTCTTGCCCTCGCTTGATCAGACGGTTCAGCCCACTCCTTTCCCGGCGATCGTGACCATTGTGCGCCAACTGGCGTTCGGCCTCTCGCCCGCGCTCCACTTGCCTGCCCAGTGTTACCTCATCCTCTGGCGTCAGGAGAGGCACGTGGCCCATCTCCTTGAGGTACAGACCGACGGTGTCGCTGGCAGGGATGGTGGTCAGATCGGGAGCATCCGGACGATCTCCATCGCCACCAGTTCTCTCACCTCTGCTCTTCGTTTCCTCGGCCTCCTGCTTGCTGTCATAGACCGCGACGCACTGATCATAGAGGATGGTTGACAACTCCTCCAACTGATCCAGACGGTATTCCGCTTCAGGGAGTGCCTCCAACACCTGATCGGCGGTGAGGTATCCCTGTTCCTCGGCTACGTTCAGCAGCCAGTCGATCTTGTTTGATTGTTCCTGCGGCGCGAGCTTGTCCATTCGGTAGATCTGTACTCCTTGTTTGCGTTTTGCTCCCGGCTGTCTATCCGCACCTAGCCCTGTCTCTGCTTGTGCTTGGGGTTACTACAGATGACGTATATCGTGCCCTTGCGCTTAACGATCTTGCACTTTGGGCAACGGCGCTTGACCGATGGTGATACTTTCATTGTCATATCCTCCCGTTTCTTATCGAGCGCGAACACCTATGTTTCAGGGTCGGTACGTGGAGGGCTGATGTCCTCCAGTCTGAGCGCAATCTGGTGCTCCCACTGATCGACCTCCAAAATGGCCACAATGACCGGGGTGCCGGGTTCCAGATCAGGAAAGGTAGCTGCTCCATCTGACATTTCAGAGACGTGGACCAGTCCCTCAACTCCGTCGCCAAGGCTCACAAAGGCCCCGAACTCTTTTATACCCGTCACGGTTCCCTGGACAATGTCGCCTTTACGCAGGCTTGAGGTTACCTGGTCCCAGGGATTAGTCAACAGCCGCTTCCGGCTTAGCCCGATGCGTTCCCGTTGTCGGTCCACGTTCAGGACGTACACCTCGACCTCGTCGCCCGTCTTCAACACCTCTCTGGGGTGATCCACGTATTTCCAGCCCAGTTCCGAAATGTGGATCAGTCCATCCACGCCGCCCAGGTCCACGAAAGCGCCAAAGTCCACCAGGTTGCGCACGGTCCCGGTGCGCACATCTCCCTCCGTCAGTTCCTCAAACAGTTGCTGTCGTCTGTGGCTGTTCGCGACCCGTTCAGATAGCACCAGGCGTCGCCGCTGTTGATCCACCGAGATGACTGTCAGCGATAGGCTCTTTCCTACTAACTTGGCCTTTGCTTCCTGTAGGCGCTCTCCCCGCAAACCTGGAGGTAGCGCGGCCAGATGCGAATTCGGGACGAAACCCTGCAAACGGCCAAATAGGACGATCACACCGCCGCGGTTGGAATCCACCACTTCGGCTTCCACAACCTGTTCCTTCTCCAATAGCTCCTGAGCCCGCAGCCAGTCCTGTCCCTGCAGTCCTTTGTTGAGTGAGACTGTCACGCCATCCTCAAGTCCCCAAGTACTTAGGATGACAACTGGCACGCGGTCGCCGATCTCCAGGCTATCGACGTATGCAACATCGTCTACCAGGTCCAGGTCCCTGGGCGGTATGATGCCATCTCGCTTGGCTCCCAGGTCAACGACCATATCGTTGCTACCAATATCGAGAATGGTGGCTTCACGAACCTCCCCTTGTCGGGGGCGCGTGTAGTCGTACTCGCTCTTGATCAACCTAGCGAATTGCGATTGTCCTGAATCAACGTGTTCCGCAGCCGTTGTCACCATACACTTACCTCCTATTTCAATGATTTGGATGTTAAGGTCATCAGCTTGACCTGCCGGTACAACTCAAAAGAAAGGACCTGGTTGGTCATCACCCGCGCGAGGGTCTCAGCACGAACCAGGTCTGACATCAGACTCGTATCCGAATTCCAAAGCGAGATCAGGAATTGTCTCCTACTGCACCTCCGTCAGTGACACAGGTGTATCGCTGTCCCCACACAGCACGGGATTCATATACCGTTTAAGTATATATCATTTTGATATGTTATACCATACGAAGTTGTATGTGTCAAGTCTGCGTATTCCCGCACAACGAGCTGGAAATCAGCCCGGAATTGCTGGAGCAACTGGACCAGATCAGCATCTCCACTGTCGAGCGGCGGTTGGCCCACATCCACCAGGACCAACCGCGACTCCCCCGCAAGAAGCCCCGGCCGAGGAACCCGTTGCTTCAGAGCATCCCTATTCTCCGCGATGACAGATAGGGCCTCCGGCACCTACGGTTTACAAGTGCCGGTTACTTTGCTCGTTTTTTGTGTGATTCATATGTTCTTCCTTATGAGCTTGCAGGATTGTCTTCACCACTGGCTGTCTACTACTGCGGACGGATGAGGTGCGCGTACTTCACGGTTTCGTTCGTCGCATCGTAGTAGGCGACGTGCAGGTTCCCCTGCTGGTCGATGGCAAGGGATGACCACATACCCACGTTTCCTTCGCTATCCACCGTCTCGAACTGCCACTCTCCGCTTTCCCGATAAGCGTACCTCAAGTCGCCGTTACCAGCATCGTAGTAAGTGATGTGGGGATCACCCTCGTCGTCCAGGACTATGGACGTATATTGCCCGACATCCTCTGTGCTGTCTACGGTCTCGGTGTACCATTCCAAGTGCCATTCATCAGGGCCGGTACCGTAGGCGTACTTGAGGTCGCCGTTTGTGACGTCGTAGTAAGAGATGTGCGGCTCCTGGTTGTCCGCCGCCACTGACGTGAACCTGCCGACTTCAGCCGACTCGTCTACTGTGTAGCCGCCGGGGGAGACGAGGAAGATGCCGGATTGGGTGTATTTGAGGGTCTTGTGATAGCCGTTATGGTAACTGATGTGAGCGTTGCCCTCAGCGTCTAGGGCGAGGGAGATGTATTCAGGCGAATAAGCGGCGATCACTGCTTGCCACTGACCGTCACCTGTGGGATCCAGATAGATTAGCTCGTCGGGGTCCCAACTGATACACCGACTGCCGACCCATGCCATACAGCGCCAGGTGCTAAAGATCATGTGGACTTGACCGCCTGTATCAACAGCCAGGTTGTTATACCGACCAACGTAGAGACCCGAGAGACCAAGTGACCCTACGTGCCAACCGTCAGCATCCTCGTGGGCATAGATCAGTGAGGTGTTGTGCCCGGAGACGTCAAAGAGGAGGATGTGCTCGTACCCTTGAGGGTCCACGTCGATGGAGGTGCGGTACGCTTGGTCGGTTAACTGATCAATATCCCAATCGTTGCCTACCTTTTCGGCCCGGAACAATCCTCCGGCATCGTAGCTGATGTGAGGAGTGTCGTTGCCGTCAAGCGCTAGATCGATTGAACCGTCAACCCCCTCGTCTACCACTTCAATAGTCCAGTCTCCCGGCGGTGGAGGAGGTGGCGTCGTCCCGCCGGATTTCCTCAGCACGACGGGCAAGTATGCTCGATAGATGATGGTGACGTCGGGGGCGTCGATCTCAGTGGTGGGCGTAGCGGCAGTCCCCTGGTCTGCCTGGGCTTCGAAATAGTAACTGTAGTCGGATCCTTGTTCCAATCCCTCTTTGACGTAGATACACGACACACCCTCAGCATAATCCCCACTTTCACACGTCATCGCAAAGGGACTGCCTGTGATGTCGGTCCCTCCTTTTTTGATATGGACTTGTACGTGGTCAGGAGGATCACCCTCAAAGTCAGAATACACCACGCGATAAGTGTAGTCGTCTCGGATGTCACCGCTCTCCGGATGGAGACCGTCTTGTTGATAGTTTCCCTCCCCGAGCCAACTCAGTACAGGAGGTGCATTGGGGCGCACTTGGAGCTCGTCGATGGCGTAGCCGTCATCGGTGACAGGGTCATCATCGTAGAACTGGAACTTGATCAAAAAGTGGTCGTTCAACGTCAGCGCGTGCGTGATGGCTGCCGCATTGAGGTCGATGACCTGGCGTCGCCATGTACTGGTCCCGTCGTTGAACGAGAGCACCTGATACCAGGTGGAGCCTGCGTCGTCGCTGATAAAGACTCCGTCTTGCGCATGGTTCTCGTCGAGGAATTCACGCCACCAGAAGTCGAGCATCACGTCGGACTGAGCGGAGAGGTCGATGGAGAGGATGGCGGCGGCGAAGGGAGTCGGTGCTGTCGTCGCGATAGTCGTCGAGTAGTAGGCCGTAGGTGCCGGAATATGGATGTGTATCGGTGACCAGCACACGGCCCTCGTTGGTGAACTCGATCTGCCACTCGTCGCCCAAAGTCCCGGACTCGAAACCGTTGTGGTAGGGGAAACCGGCGGGGGTGACGACGGGCGTGGGGCGAAGTCGGAGTTCGTCGATGGCAAAGCCTTCAAAAGGGTCGTCGTCGAGGGACTGGAACTTGATCAGAAAGTGGTCGTTGAAGGTGAGACCGAGGTCGTCGGCTTTCTGATCGAGGTCGATAATGACGCGGCGGTACCAGGAAGGGAGATCGTTCAGGTTGAAGATATCGTGCCAGGTGGCACCGTCGTCGTCGCTGACCAAGACGGCGTCCTCGGGGTCAATGTAGCCGCCTAGCTCCCGGCCCCAGAAGTCGAGTACGACGTCGGATTGGCCGGAGAGGTCGATGGAGAGGATGGCGGCGGCGAGGGAGTCGGTGCTGTCTTCACGGTAGTCGTCGAGCAGAAGGCCGTAGGTGCCGGAGTAAGGATAGGTGTCGGTGACCAGCACACGGCCCTCGTTGGTGGTGGTGATTGCCTAACTGCTGGCACCCGACTCGAAGTCGTCGTAGAACGGGAAGCTGGCGGCGGAGGGCGACCGTGGTGAATCTCGTCGCTCTCTGGTGTCGATTCGGCCCGTCTGCTCAAGATCGTTGATGTGGGCGGGATCTGAGGCCACATGAATGTTTCCACCGGAGGTGGAGGCGCCGGCATCTGGAGTGAGTAGTAGTACGAGTGCAAATGCGATGATTGATACTATGAGGCCAAGCAGGCTGCGGTTTTTCACTTCATTCCTCCTAACTGGACTCTGGCGAGAACGAGTAACCTGGCACGGGACGCCTCTTGAGTAGAATGGCTAAGAGCCAAACTACATGTCCCGGCAGGAGGCCATCCCATGCTCACCTGTGTCTTGTACGATTCTCCAAGATTATGCACGATCTTCGATCGGTTGCACATCAATATGTCCAAACCTCAGCGTCAGCACATTCTCAACATAGCTGATGCGTTCCTGGTTTGCGAGGACAAGAGAACCTTGGCGGCACTACAACGCCAGTTCATCGAGGCTCCCGGTCAATTTGAGTAGCAACCAGTACGGGCGCTCACACAGAGATTGTGGGATGACGCAACTTTCCTTCTCCGGCTTACCGAGGGCCGCGGTCGAGAGTGACACCCGACGGCCCGCAAACCAGGTGCCTGTGTCTACCACGAGATATCGTATGGTCCATACCCGATCATCGAAGTAGAATCCGTGCACTTTGCCGATGTCACAATCCGTGGCGCGGGCTGTGTACCCGCGCAACTCTTGCATTCCGTAGCATCGATTCACCCCCTCTGCACTCATCCCTTTGGCAGTACATAATGCAGCTCTCAACCGATGGGCCTAATTGAACTATCGTGGAGCTTGGTTAATAGAGTTCTCGTCTCATTGGATCAAACCCAAGCTGGCGTCTGTACTAACGACTGCACATACGCTCACACTCCTGTCTGAGACGCACTGACAGGCCACGTTCCCTCCAGACGTAGCGTCTGGATGGGATATGGGAGTTCGATTCCTTCCCTCTCGGCCACTTCTTTGATTGTCTGCACGACCGCTGAATGGACGTCGAACAGGCCGTGTGTCTCCTGGTTCACCCAGAAGCGTGCCGCAAGGATGAGCGCCGAGTCTCCTAACTCCTCGGCAAGCAGGGTGGGTGGTGGATCCTCCAGCACGCCCTCCACGCTCCGAATAGCTTCCAGAAGGACCTGAATGGCCTGATCTACATCCTCTCCATAGCCGAGCCCGATGTAGACGGTGCGTCGCCGATGGGATAGTTGGGAGTAGTTGGTAATCGCGCTGGTAAAGACGTCGATGTTGGGGAGTATCACCATCTCGCCGTCCCACGTCTTTAGCACCGTGTCTCGGGTGGTTATGTCCAATACGGCACCCGAGTGATCCGCCACTCTTACGGCGTCACCGATGTTGAACGGCTGTCTGACCAGCAAAAGGATCCCGGCGACAAAGTTGCGAGCAATGTCTTGCAGAGCAAAACCTATTGTGAGCCCGGCAATCCCCAAACCAGCGATGAAACTGGTGACGTCAAAGTTCACCTGATCCAGTGCCACCACCGTGCCCAGAATGATCACCGTCCAACGCGCCAGTCGAGAGAGCAGGCGCAGGGTTTCCGGGTCTTTGATCTTCACTCTCGCGGTCCGGCGTGCCCATCGCGCAGCGACCCCTGAGAGCAACAGTGAAGCTGTGAATGTAACGAGCGCCGCGATGAGATGGGGTATGAAAGCCAAGGTATCTTGCAGTAACTCTTGAAAGGTTGCGTCAAAGTCCATTTACTCCTCCTGCGATCTGTAGTCCATGCTTTCAATTGTAGAATCCTAGCGAGCCGCGGATAGCCCTCAGGCCCGTGTCTCGATGAAAGGTTGCTCCACGTCAACGATGATGGACGGGTCCGCATCCAGGTCCGGTACGTAATCTTGCTACATCTCTATCGCTGCTGACGTCACCACAGGGCTGCGTTTGGTCTCTTGGTAGAGGAAGTCGGATAGCACTCTCTCTATCTTCCTTTCAACTTCACCCGGCGCCGTTCCCGACTAGAGGGTATGTCGAGATAGCCTAGCTCTCGGGCCATTTCGGTTTTCTTGACCATACTCCTGCCGGCGATGGCGATCTGGCGAGCGTGCTGGCGGGTCACGCCGATTTCGTCTGATTCTGTTCCACGATGGTCTCCCCGTTGGATGTTGTTGGGGGATACAATGGTTGTCAACAGCTTTTTAGTGGTCCAGAGCCCGAATTTCCTCCCAATACGCGTTGGGCAGATCCAGCGTGCGGACGATGTCAGGATCTTCCCTCTGGTAGCGCACTTTGATCAGGGCAATGGGGATGCGATGGGCCACCAGCCCCACACATTCCTCCGGATGGCGCCCCACGATGTCGTCGAGCGCCGCGTTGACACGGGCCTGGACTTGCTCCAAGGTCTCCCCCGCCGGTAGCGTGACCGACCAGGGTTTTGTCAGCCACCGCTCAAAAAGCTCTGGATATCGCTCTTCAATCTCCGATCGCAGCAGCCCCTGCCACTTCCCTTGGTTGATTTCCATCAACCGGGGTTCCTCCCACAAAGGGATCTCCAGTTGCCGGGCCAGCAGTTGCGCAGTCTGTTGCGCCCGTTGGAGCGGACTGGTGTAGATCACGTCCAGGCCAACATCGACAAGCGCTTCGGCCAGTTGATGAGCCTGGGCTATACCCTGTTCGTTGAGAGGTGGATCGGCCTGGCCCTGGTACCGGGCCTCGACGTTCCACTTGGTCTCGCCGTGGCGGATGAGGACCAACGCAGTCATTGATATGGCTCCGTCTTGTTGACCTCCTCCACCAAGCGGATATTGAGACGATCCTCCAACCGCCGGACAATGACCTGGGTGATAGCAAAGGACATCGGCGAAAGAGCCGGGAGCGGCTTGTTGCGGTGAACCCGCTGCC
>CAYUIS010000099.1:0-19137 GCA_964444825.1 uncultured Anaerolineales bacterium
ATGTCGCGGATCCACCGTTTCTCCCCATTCTCCAGGCGATAGATATGCGGGCTATTGCGGCATTTGAGCAGCACGTGCAGCGGCGTCCCAATCTCGAACCGATCCAGGTAGCCATCCTCGACGATATGCACGTCTCCCCAGGTGTAACCAAAGTGCTCAAAGGCATCCAGGCTGCTGATCCAGCGGAACTGATCATTCTGATAGACATAGACCTTTTCGTCGTTCTCCTCCTTGACCACCAACCCGTCCAAGACCACGAGAGCGGCGCTATCGGGCAGAGCGGTCGCCAGGGTGGTCCCATGGCGGTTGAAGGGGATGTTGATCAGCACGATGGCGACGAGCAATCCCAGTGCCAGTCGTCCCATCATCCGGGCAGCGTGAGAGGGGCCCGGGGACATGGGAGGCAACTCTGGCTCTGGCTTTGGATCCAGCGGGTGTACCCTTGCCTCGACCTGAGGCTCTGGAAGCGCATTCTTCCGTTCCACTTCCACACGTGGAGGTGGAGGCGCGGCTTTGGACTTGACCGGCGGCGTTGCGCGCCTTCGCGCCTGTATCCGCTCCTCGATTTCCTCCACTAGCAAGTCGAGTATCTGATTCACACGAGATGACGGTTGATCACTCAACGGTTTATCATTCATAGTTGCCCACCTTTAGCGTACAGTGACAAAGCCCAGGATCTCGCCGATACTGGCCAAGATGTTGCCATAAAAGTTGCCGCCCAGTTGACGGAACAACTCGAACTGCATACTCGGCGCGCCGATGAATGGGCGCAACGTCCAGGCCATCTGGCTACCGACGAAAGCGTAGACCAGGATCCACAGCCGAACCACATTTCTTCTTGCGCTCGCTCCCTCCTTGCCACCCGCCGATACGATGCGCATCCCTTGACCAAGAAATATCACTCCCACAATACCAGAGATCGCAAAGCACCCTACATTCAGAAGCTTGAAAAACTGATAGCTACTTGTCGTGAGCAAGAAAAACAACACGATTGGAGTAAAGCTAAGCGAAAGCACTGCCGTCACCGTAATTGCCGTCAGGATGAGAGCAAAGTTTTGCGTCAGGCTCTGGTTGGAACCGAAGATGAGGTTGAAGAAGTAGAGCGTCGGCGAGCAGACGACCAGCGTCGCCAGGAATAGCACTGGCAACTTGATGGCGGAACTGAGCGTCTGCCACAGGCTATGCGTCGAGCCCATCACTGCACCATAAAGCGCAAAGAAGGCAATACTAGAAATGAGCATAGCGCGCATCTTCTGGCCCAGTTCCACGCCCTCCCGAATCTCACCAAAGAACAGTCGCCGGTCGCGCAATATCGTCTCAATGATCGCTAGATTGTTCACTCGACGTACCTCCTTAGTACAAATGTCGTCAGATTGTGGTTTTGTCGTTCTCTACCACCGCAAAGCAGGCAGGGCAAAGAAAACGATCGACAAGGTCCAGAAAAAGGTCCACGATACCAATGCGTAACGCCAACGCGGAAACCTCAGCATAGGCACCAGCAATGCGACCAGCGACACGGCCCAGAACGCAGGCCGCACCAGAACCTCCTGCCAACCAATGGCCGTGCCATCTGGGGCAAAGACCAACCAGCGCAGAGTCAGCGCACAGACAACCGGCAGTCCAGCCGCCACGACGCCATCAGCGGCCCCCCATCCGACGTGGGCGGCCTGGAGTTCGCAGCCCACCTCCTCACCCCCGAACCGGGCCGCAGCTCTGGCTAGCGCTTCATCCTCGGCCATTCCCTGGACCTGTGCTGCCGCAACTGCGTCCTCCAGATGGCCACGAAGCTCCTCCAGCAGCTCGTGTTCCATCTCGGCATCTAGGTCGAGTTGAGCGCGAATTCGCTCCAATACAGCATCGGCGCTCACGCTGACTCCAGACCCAACAACTGGTTCATCTGCTGGCTGAAGGTCTGCCATCGCTCCATCTCCACCTCTAACTGCCGGCGTCCCTGTTCAGTGACGGTGTACACCTTGCGCCGCCGGGTGCCGGGTTCGCCCAACCACCGGCTACTCAGCAGGCCATCCTGCTCCATCCGATGCAAGCTGGGATAGATCAGCCCCTCTTTGAACCGAAAGTAACCCTGGCTGCGAAGCTCCAATTGCCGGATAATCTCATAGCCATGGAGCGGCTCTTCCACATCGACCAACAGCGTGAGGATGGCCACGGTGGTCGTTCCCTTGCGCATCTGATCCAGACCGCCTGTCATCCGATTCCCTCCTACTCACCTAAAAGATACATACCCATAATTATCTTATGGTTATTGTACCACAATATCGAGCGTGTGTCAAGCCTGAAAAGGTTCCCAACCAGGGCCGTCGCATTGAGAACCAGCGCTGGGTGCAACGCACCTTGACGGACAAAGTGACAACCAAGGCAGCCTGGCAAGGTACGCCGCACTTGTGGCTATGCGGTCAGTTTGCGATAGGTGGAAAAGAACGTGCCCGGTTCAACTGCTGTCCAGGGCTCATCGTATACCAGGCGGCCTCTGGAAAGCACCACAACCCGCCGGCCTGCCGCCAACCCTCGCTCCAGATTGTGAGTGGTGAGCAAGACGGTGACACCCTCTTCCACTAGCTCGCCCAGGAGGTCTGTCAGAACTTGGGCTGCGTCAGGGTCAAGACCGGTGTACGGCTCATCCAATAGAAGCACACCGGGCCGGTGCAGAACTGCGCGTGCCACCGACAACCGCTGCTGCATCCCCCTGGAGAACGTACGAACCAGGTCGTGTCGCCGTCCCGCCAATCCGACCTGCTTCAAGAGATCCTCTATGCGATCTGCGCTCTTTTCCAAATCGTACAACTGAGCATAAAAACGTAGGTTCTGCTCAGCGCTCAGATCATCGTAGAGCAAGGTGCGATGAGACAGAAAGCCGATTTGACGACGCACTTCTTCTCCGGCCTGTGACGGGTCCAGGCCAGCGATACGGATCGTGCCAGACGTAGGGCGAGCCAGTGTTGCCAGAATACGCAGAAGGGTGGTCTTGCCCGCACCATTGGGGCCCATCAGCGTGACAAACTCGCCTGCCTCGACTGAGAGGCCCACCCCTGCCAAGGCCACGTGGGGACCGAAGGACTTGACCACCTCATGTGTTTCTATCATCGCCGGCATCCGGATGCACTCCTCACTTGTTTCCGATCGTTACGACCAGATCCTCAGGCAAGACGATGTGGTCTTGGCCCTGCTCAGTTCCAATGCGTGTCACGGTCGCCGAATCGTACAACCCCACGATGAGCGTGGCCGGGCCGGAGTAGCCAACATCGGAAAAGATCAGCGTATGCCAATCCCTAATGACCTCGCCGCCCACCCAGGTCGGCGTTGGACGCCGATTCCGCGCCGGCGGCCCGTCGTGCTGGGCGATCAGGTGCCCATCTGCAGCCAAAAGCTGGGTGAAGACGGTGTATGAGGTCTCCAAAGGGACATCGTTCAGGGCCTGCCAATAGAGAATCACCTGGAAGGGCTGACCCGCCGATAGGCGACTGGTCTTGACCGTGTAGCCCAACAGCGCGGCAAAATCACCAACCTGGATGCCGACGTGTTCCGCCTGTCGTGGCAACTCCCACAGCAGCGCCGACTCGTCGAGCTGCATCTGTCCCAACGAAACCCGGTTGTCACCGGCCACAAGCGCCAGTTCAGCCACGCCCCGCCGAGGTGGATAGGTCAGCGCCCTCCGCTCGACAACGACCTCACCCGCGTTCCATCGCTCAACGGGATAAAGCTCGGACAGTAGTTGGCTGGAGACTTGGGTCCATACCTCGCCAGCGCCGGAGAGCCGCAGTGTCGGGACAGCCGAAAGTCGGGGCACCTCTTCCGCCCGCCAGCGCAAGAGCACCTCCACCTGAGCGCCAGGCAGCGTGGCCCGCGGCACGACCGCATAGCGATCCAGAGACAGGCCCTCACTCACCACAGATATCTCCGGCGTCTCCCAGGTCACATTTTCCCACGTCCCATAGGGGTCGACGTCGAAAGACTCTCCCCGCACCAGGGTGACGTTGCCCAAGCCATATTCATACTCACCAGTTGCCACACCATTCGTGTCCATCAATGGGAGGCGAGCCAGCCTTTGTGCGTCGTATACGCCCACATCCAAATGGAACGACAGGGGCGGCGTCCCCACAGGCACCGGCACGACGTAGAAATTGACCGCCTCAGTGCCCACCACCCAGCGATCAGTGCTGCGTCCAGCGTCATCCAATACCATCACATCGGCGGCGGAAAGGCGCCGCCCCTCAACATCTCTCAACATCACGACGACTTTGTACGGAACGCCGGTTCGCTCGACCAGCCGCCAGTGCAGAGCGACAGTCACCGCATTGTCCGTCGTTGCCACGGGCTCATAGCTTGCCCCTGTCAAGGACAAAGCCCCAAACCTGGCCCGAACCTGGCTGAACTCCGAGGGTTCGGGAAGCAAGGGGGTGGGAGCGTTCAGTGTATAGGCGCGCACGTCAAGACCGCGGAAATCCCGCCACTCGACCAACCGCCCCACCCGTTCCAATAGAAACGGCCACAAGCCGTGTACGTCAGCCTGGGATGGGTCCCAGTGTACCAGGAAAAGGCGCTGTTTCCCCGTCGTGACCTCCTGCAGGTGATGGGCCTTGGCGGCGAGCGGTTCGTCCCGGGCCATCGCGACCATCGCTGGGCCGTCGTAATAGTAGGGCAGAGAATAGTCATCAGGGCCAACCAGGATCACGTCGCTGGCCGTGGCGACCTCCTCCAGATAGGCGGCTACACCCCGCACGTCGTCCTTGTGGAACCTCTCATCATAGGTCTGGATGGCCAACCCTGTTGCCAGTACAAAGGCCAGAACGCAGGCCAACAGCCCACCCATCCAGCGACTCCAAACACCCCCGCTCCACAGCACGACCACCGAGCGGCCCATCACGAGAAAAAGCGGCACTGAAAACCCTATCGTGTAACGTGGGTGTGCCAGGGGCCACTTTTGCCAAAAGACAAAACAAAAGACGAGTGGCACCAGGCTATGGGCCAGCATTGTGGTCGCCTGACGGCGTTTTTCGTCGGCCAGGCACGCCAAAAGCACACCCAATGTACCCCCCAGCGCCACAAGCGCCACTCCCATCGCCAGCACAGGCTGAGCTTGAACGGCAGCCTCGTTGCCGCTGATCGTGAAACGCCAGATACGCCACACAAAGGTGAGCAGACTCGGTCCCGTTTCCTCCACTCCTACGCCCAGCCAAGGCCGGATGTTGTCCCAATGGCAAGCGAGATTCCACACCCAGGGCGCGAACAGACCGGCCGCCAACAACTGGCTGGCGGCCCATTCGCCGATCGAGAAACGCCGCCGCCGGAGCCAATCGATCATCAGAAACAGGTTGCCCCAAAGAATCCCCAGGGCCAGGACAAAATGGGCATACAGGATCAGGGCTTCGATCACACCCAACGTCAACCAGTGGTGCCAAAGCAGGCGGTTGTCTGCTTCCACCACCTGATGAAGCGTATGGATGAACAAGAGGTAGAGCAACGGCAACAGAACGTACACCCGAGCCTCTTGGCTGTAGGTGACGTATAAAGGGGAGAACACAACGATTGTCAAACTAAGGAGCGCGGTACGCTGGTCAAAGACGTGTCGCCCCACCACGTAGGTAACAGGTAAAAGAAGCACACCACAGAACAACGACAGGAAGCGTACGCCCAGCTCACTTAAGCCCGCCAGCGGCGCCCACGCGGTCAGCAAGGCATAGTGCAACGGAGGATGGGTCCAGGACTCGTCGCCTGCTGTGCCCAACACCGCCAACCACCCGCCTTGGGCCACGTGAACGGCGTTTGCCTCGTCCCACCAGATGGACTGATAGGAGATGCGGTACAGTCGAAGTGCAAATCCGACAAAGATCAGAAGATATGGCAAAGAGAAAGGGAGATAACGGGTGATAGAGGAAAAACGGCCCGAGCAGCCACCTGGATAACGATCACCCTCTGCACTCATGTGGCAGCGCTCACTCTTATCCGTCTGTGGGCTCGTCTCCGCCGATAAGTGTCCGCAGTTGTCGCTTGAGCGCCCGTCGCTTCCGCTGGTAGCTCTTCTCCGTGACCTCTCCCGCCTCGAAATCCGCATCCAGCGCGGCGATGGCCTCCACCAACGGGCGGGCTGCCCTAGGAGGCGACCCTCCGGCAGAGGGCTGCCACAGGAAATAGGCCACCACCACAGCCGCCGCCAACACCACGAGGCCCACGCTGATCTCGCGCGAGGCGCTACGGACCAATGGAGAGCCGGTTGTCGGAGAAGAAAACGGAGCGGACGGCATCGCCGCCTGAGGGCGATCGAGCAAGGTAAAGACGAGGGATTCCCCTGCCAAAATAGGACCGGCAGTGTAGGAGAACGCCGGTCCCATCTGCGTATCGAGCGCGCCCGCTGAGGTTATGCCCGCTCCCTCCAGAGACATGTCCCCTTCACTGAGCAGCAGCACAACCGAAGCCACCGGGACCTCAAATGACCGTTCGATCTGCATACCATCACGAAAGGGGAGTTCATAGCTGAACAACGTTTCCACGGTTGACGCACCCGGCAAGATCGGCTCTACATCCGCAAAGCCACCCTCGCGCTCCACGAATCGCTCGCCGAGGCCGGCCCCGTCGAAAGTCAGATCCTCCGCGCCCTCGGGCAGAGCATACGAAAGCGTGAGCCGGCGACCAGACTCGGGATCAAGTTGGCCGACGTACGTCTTGTCCCCAGTATTGCTGATCAGATGGTACTCTCCAACTCGGATACGGCCATCCACGCTGGATACAAACAGGTGGAGCTGGGCAACCTCAACATCGGAGCGATCCTGCGTAGTCTCGTACACGGTCACTTCGAGGGCAAGCTCGTCCTGCGCAGACTCGACGGCCGCCGGATCAGTGGAATACGCCACATCCTCATGGACGACACGCGCAACCAGCGTTTCCCCCTCCACAAGCGCGAGGTTTTCGAAGCGAAAGGTCCCATCGGCAGCCAGCGACGTAGTGTAGGTTCCCTTTTCCTCCACATCAGAGAAGACATGCAACACCACCTCTGTACCGGCAGGGGCAGATCCACCGGCGGTGCCGTTGGTCACGCGGCCCACGACTGTGACCCCACCCATCTGGTGCGGGAACGTCCAGGCCGTCGCTGAAACGAGAGTCAGGAACGCCAGAACACCGACGACGCGTGAGGTGCGTAGCGTACGTGGTGATCTATGACGAAGCATCATTCCCCGCCCTCGCTCAACTGAGTGCCACATCCGGAGCAAAAACGATCGCCATGGCCCACGCGACGCCCACACTGGGGGCAGAAATTGACGGCCTCCACGTCCCTCTCCGGAGGGACAGTGCCGCTCGTCGTTTTCCCAGTATGGACCTGGGCAACCCACGTCTCAATAGCCTGGTCCATATCGGCAGGTGCCGAAACCTTATGAAATGGGCGAGCTAGATAGACACCCACGATCAAAGCGACGCCAATTCCCACCAGAACAGAACCAATACCCATACCTTCCCCCAGCTAGCGCCCCAACAGAGCGTCCAGTTCCCCTCGCAGATCCTCCGCCGTGACGGGACCGATGTGCACATAGGCGACGTTACCCCGAGAGTCCAGGATAAACGTCTCGGGCACGCCTGTGATACCATAGACAGCGGAGATGCCATCAATCGTGTCCATTCCCTGGGGATAGGTGACTCCAAAACGGGACACCATCTCCTGGACCGCGGCCTTTTCGTCGTCAACGGCAATGCCTACGAAGGCAGCCCCGCTTTCCCGATACTCGTCCCAAACGGCCTGCAAGTCCAGCATCTCGTCCTCGCACGGCTGGCACCAGGTGGCCCAGAAGTTGATCAATACCACCTGCCCCCCTAGATCAGCGAGCTCCAGCCGTGAACCGTCCAGCAGATCAAGGGAGAAATCTGGGGCTAGATGACCAGAAAGAGGGCGACCTTCGGACCGCGCCTCTGCCCCCCAGTCAGCGCCCCACATCGCCGCACCAGCGGCCGCCAGTACCAGCACCCCCACGACCAGCCCAACCGTGGTCCCCAATGCCTGCCGCCGTGCCTGAAGAGCCGGCACACGCGCCGCCCGCGCCGCCGGCCAGATGGAGATCGCCCCGCCAGCCAATAAGACAAGACCGCCCAGCCAGAGAAAAGCGGCCAACGGGTTGATAAAGACCTTGAGGGTCACCATCCCCCCATCCTGGCCCCATCCAGCCAGGACGAGGTACAGATCCTCCCGCAGCCCGGAATGTAGCGCCGGAAGCGCCACCGTCTGCTCAAAATTCACATACTGATCCATCCGGGGCTCGAGCGCCGTCAGGTATTTGTCGTCCCGATAGACGGAAAAAGAAGCCCAAGTGCTCAGATGATCATCGCCGGGTTCACTCCTCAAGTCCTCATACACCAGCACGTAATTTCCCACGGTGGCCGGCTCACCTGGGACGAGGACCAAATCCGTGTCGGAGGCATACACACGGGTGCCAATGACGCCCAGCGCCATCAGGATCACGCCTGTGTGCACCAGATAGCCGCCGTACTTACGCCGGTTACGCCCCAACAGATTCAACAGCGCTTGCAACAGATTCTCTTTGTGCCGCCGCATACGGGCAAGCACGTCACGCACGTATTCCGCGACCGTCGTCCCCCCGGCCAAACCGATGACGGCAAAGCCCACAATCGATACCCACTGATCAAAGCCCGCCACCAACCCGACCACCGGCAGCAGGATGGCCCCCACCAATCCAGGCAACCCACGGCTGCCAAGCTGTCGCGCAGCAGCAATGGCGCGGCCCAGCAGCGGGCAGACCCCCATCACCAATACCAAAGCGGCGAACTGGGGTCCGGTCACCCGGTCGAACCACTCCGGGCCGGCCTCGAAACGCTGGTCGGTGAGGACCTCTGTGATCGTCGGGAGCACACTGCCGATGAGGACCGAGCCCGTCAGGGTCAGGAAGAGGATCAACGTCAGATAGAACATCCCGTCTCGAGACAGCAACGCCTCTACAGGAGCCGAATCGGCCAGAATAGACCGTCGATGGATAATCAAGGCCACCGAGCCAACAAGCGTCAGAATGATGGCGGCCAAAAAGTACACGCCCAGGTTGGAGCGGGCAAAGGCATGGACAGACTGTATCAATCCGCTGCGCGTCGTGAACGTGCCAAAAAGAACCAGGGTGAAGGAAAAAACGGCCAGAAGCAGGTTCCACACCTTGAAGCTCCGCCGCTGCTCCTGCATCACCACGCCGTGCAGCAGGGCGGTGACCGTGAACCAAGGCAACAGTCCGGCGTTCTCGACCGGGTCCCATCCCCAGTACCCGCCCCACCCCAGCACGTCATAGGCCCACCGAGCGCCCAGCAACAGCCCCAGGCCCAGGAAAAGCCAGGCCGCCAGCGTCCACCGGCGCGCGACAGTCGGCCAGTCGTCTATCCGCCGGGTGATCAGTGCGGCCAGGGCAAAAGCGAAGGGAACTGCCAGTCCCACGTAACCCAGGTACAGAGCAGGTGGGTGAAAGATCATACCGGGGTGGCGCAAAAGCGGGTTCAGACCCAGCCCATCAGGAGGTCTCACCGCCGCTTGGGCAAAAGGATCCGACAGGAAAAGGGTCACGCCAGTAAAGAAGGCAGTAACAAGGCACAAGAAGACCGTCGTCCAGGGAACCAGCGCACGTGCCCTTTCCGAGGGGCGGACCATCACCAAGGCAGCAAACAGCGCCTGCAGGCAGGCCCATAAGAGCAGCGATCCCTCCTGCCCACCCCACACGGACGAGACCTTGAGATAGAGGGGAAGCGCGGTGCTGGAGTGCTGGGCCACATATTCGATTTGAAACTGATCGCTCAGAAAGGCGGCCAGAAGAGTCAAAACCGCCAGTCCAAGCAGTCCCGTCGTGGCAAAGACCCCATAACGCCCACTCAGGGCCCAGCGTGGGTCAGAACGGCGAATCCCCCAATACACAGCGCAGGCCGCATAGAGAGCTACGGCTAGCGCCAGGCCGACGAGAATAGTCCCGATCTCTGCCAGCATCAAGCGCCCTCAGCCTGATCGGGGAGGTCCTCCTCATAGCGCGTGGGGCATTTGAGAAGTACTTCATCGGCGTGGAAACGCCCATCCTCCCCTAACTGGCCCCGCATGATGGCCTGCGCCTCGTGCTGAAGGAGGTCAGGCTTGACGTCGTCGTAGACCACCTCCAAACGGGGAGCCGTGGGGTCATTGACGGCGGTGTGGAGCACCGCCGCCAGCCCGCCAGCCTGTTCAACCTCTTTAGGGTCGCCCGGTACCTGGACAACCGTAAAGGCCACCCGGGGACCCGAGACGTCATAGACAATTGTATCTCCCAACACAGCGCCGGAGACCGTGATGTTCCGCTCGTACGCATCCCCCCCCATTGCCTGCAGCTCTTCGATGGTGAGAAAGTAATGGGCCGTGCTGCCAGTGCTGCTCACGATCAAAAAGGCCACAGCAGCCACGATCAGCAACCCAGCAAAAACGAATTTGAATCTACCACCCATAATCCAGACTCCTGTTTCGGGACAGGGCAAAAACGGCTCGTATACCCTGCCGTGAAAGTGGCCCGGACTATACCACGAATAGCATGCACTGTCAACACCCCATATTCCCCACTTGCGCTCTGCCGGGTTTCTTGGTACAATATGGGTAGTAGACCCCATTTGTATTGGGACGATATACCCATTCATCTGCTTCCAGGTTGTCGGAGTTCAAAGGAGGTGGCTATCGAAACAAGATTGAACTGTCAGTTGAACTGTTTGTTCAGGACAAGAAGAGAACAACGAATTCACACTCATTGAACAAGGAGAACCATATGAAAACTCGAGGGTTTTCCAACAAGTGGGCCTTGTGGCTCACGATAGCACTCTTGCTCGGAGCAGCGGCACTCCTGGCTGCATGTGGCACGTCCGAGTCAGCCACGCCATGCCCAAAGGTTGATTGCCCAGACTGTCCAAAGGTTGAGTGCCCGGAAGCTCCAGAATGCGCAGAAGTCACTTGTCCGGAACCGCTCGTCGCAGACGTGCCCTTTGAGGCAGCCTGGGCTGGCTCTCCGCACAACAATGCAGAATCCGAGGCATTCCGCCACTGGGACGAGGCCGACCCAGCCGAGGTCCCCACAAGCTGCGCCAAGTGCCACAGCACGCCCGGCTACCTGGACTTTTTGGGTGTAGATGGGACAGCGGCGGGCGTGGTGGACAATGCCGCGGAACTCGGCTCGACGGTCGAATGCGCCGCCTGCCACAACGAAGCGACGGCAATGATGACCAGCGTGGTCTTTCCCTCAGGCATGGAAGTGACCGGTCTGGGCGACGAGTCCCGCTGCTTGCAGTGCCATCAGGGCCGGGCCTCCACGATCAGCGTCAACGACGCCATCGCCGAAGCAGGCTTGAGTGACGATGACACCGTCGGCGAGGAGCTGGGCTTTATCAACATCCACTACTATGCCGCGGGGGCCACGTTGTACGGCACCTGGGCGATGGGTGGGTATCAGTACGACGGCAAAGCATACGACGCCAAGTTTGCCCACGTCGAAGGCTACGACACCTGCTTCACCTGCCACAACCCCCACACGCTGGAGGTCAAGGTGGCATCCTGCGCTGAGTGCCACACTAACGTGGCCAGTGTTGATGACCTGAAGAACGTCCGGATGGCAGGCTCGACGAAGGACTATGACGGCGATGGGGACGTCTCCGAGGGCATCTACCACGAGACTGCAGGCTTGCAGGAGATCCTCTACCAGGCCATCCAGGCCTACGCTAGCGATGCTGGCGTGGGCATCGCGTACGACGCACAAAGTTATCCCTACTGGTTCACCGAGGACGGTGAAGGATACGCCACCTGGACACCACGTCTGCTCAAGGCCGCCTATAACTACCAGACCTCTCTGAAGGACCCAGGGGCGTTCGCTCACGGCGGCAAGTACATCATCGAACTACTCTACGACTCCATCGAGGACTTGAATTCGGATCTCACGGCAGATCTCGAACGGATAGACGCAGGCCACTTCGCCGGGTCGCAGGAAGCCTGGCGACACTGGGACGAGGACGGCGAAGTTCAGGCCAGTTGCGCCAGGTGCCACTCGGCCACCGGTCTGCCCACCTACCTGAAGGAAGGCGTCAACGTAGCCGAGCCCTTGGCCAACGGACTGCTCTGCACCACCTGCCACAGCGACCTGGAGACATTCGCTCGCTATGAAGCAGCTGAAGTGGAATTCCCCAGCGGCGCTATGCTTGACAGTGGCAATCCCGACAGCAACCTGTGCCTGAACTGCCACCAGGGACGCGAGTCCACCGTCAGCGTCAATCGCGTCATCGCCGGATTGGACGCCGACGCTGTCGCCGAAGGTCTGGGCTTCCGCAACGTGCATTACTTTGCCGCGGGCGCGACGCTCTTTGGCACAGATGCCAAAGGGGCCTACGAGTACGAGGGACAGACCTACAACGGTCGCTTCGCCCACGTGGCGGGCTTTGACAGTTGCATCGGCTGCCACTCCGCTCACGGCCTTGAGGTCAAGTCCGAAGCCTGTGTCACGTGCCACGCCGGCGTAAAGGACGTCGAGGACATCCGGATGGACGCCACGGACTTTGACGGAGACGGCGATACGGAGGAAGGGCTCGCCGGTGAGGTCGAGACGGTCCACGAGGCCCTCTACGGGGCGATCCAGGCCTACGCCGCAGACACAATAGGGACCCCCATCGAGTACAACCCGAACAGATACCCTTACTGGTTCACCGCAGACGGCGAGGGGTATGCCACCTGGACGCCACGCCTGCTCCAGGCCACCTACAACTACCAGTATGGCACGAAGGATCCTGGCGCGTTTGCCCACAACGGCAAGTACATCCTCCAGGTCCTGTACGACAGCCTGGCCGACGTTGGTGGGGACACGACCGGTATGACCCGGCCCTAACCTGCAGGCAAGTAATTCAAGCTTTCGGGTGAGGGCAAAGATGCAAACAAGAAGGAGCGGGCTGATCGCCAGCTCGCTCCCCCTTTTTTCAAGCTCCTGCTCGACTGCGCCCTACGCCGAGCGGGCAATGTTGCGGAAGTAGGAGCCCTCCAGCCAACTCGGGTTGACGGGCTTCCGACCCTGTGCTAGACTAATCACTCATGGTTGTGGACGCATTCTGCGCCTTTCCCAGGATCCCCATGATCCTGGTGTACTTCCTGTACGGCCTGGGCTTTTTCATCACCGGCCTGGCCGTCTTGCTGGAGACCAGCCGACGGTCCGAGCTTCCCGTGGCCTATGGGTTGCCCCTCCTCGCCGCCTTTGGCGTTATCCATGGCATTCACGAATGGATCGAGATGTTCCAACTGATCGCTGAGGGCTCGTCCATGCTGTTCTCCCAGACTCTGCGGCTCCCCATCCTTGCCATCTCCTTCATCCTGCTACTGGAATTCGGAACCCGCATACTGATGTTGGATGCCAGTCAGCGGTGGCGACGGGTGCGCTGGGTGCTTTTGGCTGTCTCTCTTGTGGGGCAAGGGCTGATTTGGCTCAGATGGAGCAAGCATGAGGCGTGGTTAACCGCCGCCGACGCCTGGTGCCGTTATAGCCTGGCTGCGCCCGGGGCAGTGCTGGCGGCGGCAGGGCTGCTCAGGCAAAGCCGTCAACTGGCTCGCCAGGAGATAGGCATCTCACGCGACATAGCCATCGTCGGGATCGCGTTTCTGCTGTACGGCATCCCCGGGCAGGTCGTCGTGTGCCCCAGCCCTCTGCCTCCTTCGAACGTATTCAACAACGCCTTATTCATCGAGACATTTGGCTTTCCTATACAGGTCGTGCGCACCGCGATGGCGCTCATCGTAGCCTTTTTCACCGTCCGCGCGTTGAGGATTTTCGAATTCGAACGGCAGCGCCAGATGAACGAACTCACTCAGGCCCGGGCGGCGGCGCAGCGACGGCTCGCCGAGGAGAGAGCGGAACAAGAGAGGTTGCGCACAGAACTGCTTCACCAGACGGTACTGGCGCAGGAGGAGGAACGGAGACACATCGCGCGGGAACTGCACGACGAGGCCAGTCAGGCACTGACCGCTGTTGCCTGGGAGTTGGCAGCGGCGGAGGAATTGATGGTCAATCTGCCCGCCGAGATCCGCGGGCGTGTCACGGCCCTGCGAGGGTTGACAGAGCAGGTGATGAACAACATCCGCCAGTTGATCTCTCGCCTGCGCCCCGCTGTGCTGGACGAACTGGGGCTGGTGCCTGCCCTGATCGCCTACGCCGACGACTGTTCCACCCGCTTCCCTTTCAGGGTGAACGTGGAGATCACTGGCGAGAGGCGACGCCTGCCGTCGGAGGTCGAGACCACGCTGTATCGCATCGTCCAGGAATCGCTCACCAACGTGACCAAGCACGCCCAGGCCACACACGCCTCCGTCCGGCTGTTTTTCAACCATCAAGAGGCAACCCTCAGCGTGAGCGACGACGGGGTAGGGATGGACGTGGAGGCCGCGCGGCGCGCTGCCAGCAGTGGCAAGGGTTGGGGATTGGCAGGCATCTCGGAGCGGGTGAGCCTGGTGGCGGGAACCCTAGACATCCGCTCGTCCCCAGGCACTGGCACCGACATCAGCATCCGAGTTCCCATCCCCTCCCCCGCTGACCCTCGAGGAGGAGACCTGTGAAACCGATCCGCTTGTTGCTAGTGGACGATCAGGACATCGTGCGGGCGGGGCTCCGGTCCCTGCTGGAGCGGCATCCGGAGATGGAGGTGGTCGGCGAGGCGGGTAGTGGCACAGAGGCGGTAACTCTAGCACAGCAACTCCGGCCTGACGTGGTACTGATGGACATCTCTATGCCCGAGATGAACGGCGCCGAGGCCACGCGCCAGATCAAGGAAACTGTGCCAAAGGTGAACGTCCTGGCGCTGACGATCCACGAGGATGAGGCCTACTTCTTCGAGATGCTGAACGCTGGCGCCAGCGGCTACATCCCCAAGCGGGCGTCACCCGACGATCTGCTGGCAGCGATCCGGGTCGCGGCTGCCGGAGACGTCTACTTGCATCCCATAGTCGCTGGTACGCTGGTCCAGGATTACCTGCGCCGGGTGAACTCCGGAGCCGAGCGTGAAAGCTACGATGGGCTGACCTCTCGCCAGCGGGAGGTGCTCACCCTGATCGCTGGAGGACTCCCCAATCAGGATATCGCCGATCAACTGGACATCAGCGTTCGGACCGTGGAACGGCACCGGGAGAACATCATGGCACGGCTAAATTTGCACAGCCGTACAGACCTGGTAAAATACGCACTGCGCAAAGGGCTGATCCAGTTGGAAGAATAGTAAACGGCAAGGTTTTCACTATTTGTTGAGGAGGCACACAACATAAGATGACCAAGCTCAAGGAGATTCTTAGCCTCAAAAACCCTGCCACCCGCCGGGCATTGCTCACAGGCGGGGCCTTTATCCTAGGCTTCGTCGTATTTGCCGTCATTGGCATTCAGGTTTGGGAATACACCAACAGCACATCTTTCTGCTCCAACGCGTGCCACGACGTCCATCCTGAGGAACCGGGCGCCTACCAGGATTCGTATCACGCTCGCGTTTCCTGCGTGGAATGCCACATGGGGCGGGTCGGTATGCTCGAGGCTATGGTTCTTAAATCGAGGCACGCCAAAGACCTCCCGGCGATGATTTTCCATCAGTACGAACGCCCAGTACAAGCAAAAACACTTCGCCCGGCTAACGAATCGTGCGAACTCTGCCACTGGCCGCCCGCCTTCCACGGCGATACGGTGCGCGAGATCAGACATTTCCAGGAAGACGAGGACAACACCGAAGAACGCACCTATTTGATTCTGAAAACCGGGGGAGGCGAACGGGAGAGAGGGTTGGGATTCGGAATCCACTGGCACATCGCGAACCCGGTCGAGTACATCGCCACCGATGAGCACAAGCAGGGCATCCGATGGGTGCGGACTACCCTGCCCGACGGCCGCACGGTCGAGTACAACGATGTGACCAACCCCCTGTCTGCCGAGGAGATCAGCCAGGCCGAAACACATACCATGGACTGCGTGGACTGTCACAATCGGGTGGGCCATCCATTCGAGGGGCCAGACCGATTGATCGACGACGCCCTGGCAGTGGGCAGGGTCAGTCAGGATCTGCCATACGTCAGGAAAGAGATGCTGGATCTGCTTGACGCCACCTACGACGATCAGGAAACGGCCTTGGCGGCGGTCAGGTCGATGAAGGCTCAGTACAAGTCTGCGTACCCCGAGGTTGCCGCTACCCAGGCGGACGCTGTCCAGCAGGCTGCTGACGTGGCAGAAGAACTGATCACCCGGGTGGTGTTTGAAGACCCGGGCATCACCTGGCAGTCCTTCCCAGATAACAGCGGGCACAGGGATTTCCCAGGTTGCTTCCGCTGCCACGATGGGGGGCACCTGAGTTCAGATGGTGAGTCGATTCGTCTGCACTGCAATATCTGCCACGCCATCCCCATGACCGTGCAGGCAGGAGATCGCCCGCCGGAGATGCCAATCACCTCAGTTCACGAGCCAGCGTCCCACCTGCAGACCAGCTTTATGATCGAACATCGCTTCCTTGCGGATGGCAACTGTGAATCGTGCCACGGTGAGATCGCCTTTGGCAGCGACGACTCCAGTTTCTGCGCTAACTCGGCCTGCCACGGTCGGGCGTGGCCCTCGGTAGAACTCGATGCAGCCTTCCCTCATCCCATTGAACTGGAGGGCAAGCACGCCGAAGTATGGTGTCACGACTGCCACGAAGGCGTGCAAAAGCCATCCTACGAGTGCGCCAACTGCCACGAACCGCCGATGGCATCCCACTTTGGGCCGGTGTGTGAGGACTGCCATACGCCCGACGGCTTTGAGCAAGCAGAAATGGCAGACAGCTTTGTGCACCCGATGGTGTTGGAGGGCGCTCACGCGACTCTGGACTGCCTGGTATGTCACGGTGGTGGCAAGACCTTGGAGTATAACTGCGCTTCTTGTCACCAGCCACCCAGTGAGCCTCATTTTGGGGAAGTATGCGAGGACTGCCACACCACGACCAGCTTCAGAGGGGCAACCATCCCACCCGAGTTACACCCGGTGCCGCTGATCGGCGCCCACCTGCGTGCGACCTGCAACGTGTGCCATGCCGACGGTCAGCGGGTGCCTGAGTACGTCTGCGCCAATTGCCACCGGCCGCCGGAAAATCACCTGGAGGGAGAGTGCGATGTGTGCCACACGCCAGAGGGATGGGTCGATTCGGCAGCCGTATTCGTGAGCGTATCGCCTCCAATCCCCCATGGCCTGGATGGACTAGAGAACTGCTTGGTATGCCACAATCCAAGCGGAGAAATCGAGCCCGTGCCCGATGGTCACGTGAGCGCAGGTTACGTCAACGAGCAATGTCAGCTCTGCCATAAGCCCGCGCCGTGACTCGGTCTCGAAGAGATAACAAAGGGCTCCCGGTTGTGGGAGCCCTTTGGTCTATGGATGGTCAAGGACAGTAATCGACGGACGTAAACGAGATGAATTCTCGCGAACGAGTACGCACGGCCCTCACTCACCGGGAGCCTGACCGGGTGCCGATCGATCTGGGCAGTTCCCTGGTCACCGGCATAAACGCTGTCGCTTACCACCGACTGAAGCAGCACCTTGGCCTGAACGGCCAGCCAGTCCGCGTGGCCGAAATCATCCTGCAACTAGCCGAGGTGGAAGAACCCGTCCGGCAGCGGTTCGGCGTGGACGTGGTAGGGCTGCCGCCTCTGCAAATCATTCCCACCGTCCGCAGCACCGACTACAAGCCATGGACTCTCCCTGACGGGTCCCCCGGCCTAGTGCCCGCCGACTTTGAACCCGAGATCACCGAGCGGGGAGACACGCTCATCCGCTCACCCGATGGCTCCATACCCCATTGGATGCCCGCCGGCACATACCACTTTGTCCCCCGCGATGCTCCCCTGGCCCGGGCCACGCTGGAAAATGTGGCACACTTTGAGCCAGGAGGGTTCTCCTACGAGGAACTCGATTTTCTTCGGCACGCAGCCCGTCGCCTGTGCCAGGAAACGGAGTACGCCCTGTTCGGCTGGTTTAGCGGGAGCCTGTTCGAGGGCGCTCAATTCGCCCGTGGATGGGTCAACTTGATGATGGACCTGAAGCGAAACCCCGAGTTTGTCGCTGCGCTGGTGAAAAAGCTGGCAGAGGCGGCACTGTCCGATCTGGCGCGCTACCTGGACGCGGTGGGAGAATTCGTAGACGTGATAGGCTTTGCGGATGATTTTGGCGTCCAGTCAGGGTTACAGATCAGCCCTGACCAATACCGGCGCTTTTTCCTGCCCTACCACCGCCAGCTCTATCGCCTGGTCCACGCCCGCAGCCAGGCATACGTATTCCTTCACAGTTGCGGCTCGATCTATGACCTGATCCCGGATCTGATCGAAGCCGGGGTAGATATTCTGAACCCCGTGCAGACCTCGGCTGCGAAAATGGCTCCCGAACGGCTTAAGCGAGAGTTCGGACACCAACTGTCGTTCTGGGGCGGAGGTTGCTGCCCACAGCAGGTGCTGCCCTGGGGCACGCCAAACGAGGTAGCGACGGACGTGCGCGAGCGACTGGAAGTGTTTGCTCCTGGCGGCGGCTATGTCTTTGCCCCGATCCACGATATTCAGCCTGACGTCCCGCCTGAGAACGTTGTCGCTATGTACGACGCGGCGCGCAGGTGGGGGCGCTGCGCGGCGATTTAGCCCCGCCGACACCTTCCCCAAACCGTTCCTCGCTCACACCTCGCTGCGTCTCCAGAAACGTCCGGTATACCCTCACCACCTTTTGCGAATAATGCGTACTTATACTTGTCGATAACAAGGTCGAACAAAAAAACCCTCAAGAAACGCGTGTTTTTGCTTGTTTTCAACAATAAACGGACTATAATAGCGCCGCTATTGCCACATTTCTCTATACCTCCGATGACATCCTACGTCATCTGATCAAGGAGATTTCCCACCTATGAAGAGGAGACTTGTTCCCATTGTATTGTCTGCGGCCTTGATAGCGTTGATGTTCGCGTCTGGTCAGGCCCTTTATGCCCAAGGTTCGTTGCAAGAGATAGCCGAAGCCTACTTCAGCGCGGGACCCAGGACCATCCAGGCCGCCGACCTGTTCGAGAACCTCAACGACGGAGACCCGGACAACGATCCCACCATCATCAGCCTGCGCTCCGCCGAGGACTATGCCA
>CAYUIS010000100.1:0-17123 GCA_964444825.1 uncultured Anaerolineales bacterium
AGGACCCCGGTATCTGCTTCGAGACAATGACAACAAGTATGGAGACAGGTTCAGCCGAATAGCAGTGGGGACAGGGATTGAGGTGCTGCGAACACCGTATGCAGCGCCAAAAGCAAACGCGGTCTGCGAGCGTTTTCTGGGTAGCGTGCGCCGAGAATGCCTAGGAGGCTACTGAAAAACCCCCTTCTCGGAAAACTGAATAGGGCCGATGCCCCATTTTGGGCCTCTCAGAGGCTAAATTTAGGGAAATGGCCTCAAAAACTGCGCCATTTCTGTGCTGTTTGCCCCATTCCCTGGTTTGGGGAGGGACTTTTTCAGAGGTCTCCTAGACCATTTCCTGATCTTAAGCGAACGACACCTGCATCGTGTAGTGAAGGAGTACGGGGAATACTTCAACCATGCCCGATCCCATCAAGGTATTGGGCAGCGCATACCCTGTCGGCAAGAGTCGCGAGATTGCCCGTCGGTGAGGCGCAAGGTTGTGTCACGCCCTCTCTTGGGTGGTCTGCATCATGATTACCGCTGGAAAGTGCCGGAGAGCGAGTCACAGCTCAGAGCCGCGTGACGGATGAGTATTTTCGGCCAGGACAACGTATTATGACTTGCCCCTTGAGTTCGTTCACTATTCATCGGTCACAAGATTTCCTTCTTGGTCCCCTCAGGACTTCAGTGTTTCCTCAAACACTCCCCCCGCTGGCGGGGGTGTTTTCACGTTGTCCACGCGTTCCTCGGGCGCTGTGCCACAAGGTGTGCGATGACCTGCCAGATGATCGAATCTCAGACACGAGCACTTGACGGCAGCCTGTGTACGTGATACAATGTCGTTGCACGTTAGTGCAGGTAATGGGAAAACGTGCAGCATTATATACAATGGCTTTTGGACCTCACACAATTACCGAGCGGACCGAACTGCTTGCACAAGTCGCCAGTCTGTATTACGAAGAGGAGCTAACCCAGGATGAAATCGCCCGTCGGGTTGGGACCTCCCGCTCAACAATCTCGCGCATGATCCAGGAGGCCCGGGAAGAGGGCGTGGTCGAGATCACTGTCTACTACCCCTGGAAGACTGTCCCAGAGCTTGAGGAGGCCCTGCGCTCCCGCTTCCGCTTGCGACAGGCCAGGGTCTTGTTTGGACGTGACCAGTCCTATGAGGGAGTTCTACGTGGCCTGGGTGTACTGGCTGCCCAATACGTCGAGGGCAACCTGGTTGAGACCGCGACTCTGGGCATTTCCTGGGGTATGGCGGTCTATAGCACTGTGCGGGCGCTACGGCCAGGGCGCCGGTTGCCGATTACGGTCGTACAGATGGTCGGGGCGATAGGTCAGGGTGACCCGCTGATCGATGGTCCTGAACTCGCCCGCCTACTCGCCAGCGTCTACGGGGGCGAATACCGCTACCTTCACGCGCCCCTGATTGTCGAGGACGCCCGCTCTCGGAAGGTCTTACTGGAGGAACCGCGCATTCAGGAGACCCTGTCGCTGGCGCGTCGTGCGGATATGGTGCTGGTCGGCATCGGCGCGCCGCAGCCAGAGGTCTGTAGCCTGCTGCGAGCCGGTTATGCGGACCAAGGGGCGTTGGCTCAACTGCAGGCTCAGGGCGTCGTGGGCGACGTCTGTGCCCGGCTTTATGATGCCTGGGGGAGCGAACTCGACGTTGATTTGAACCGGCGCGTCGTCGGCATCGAGCTTGAAGCCCTGCACGAGATCAAGCAGGTGATCGGCGTGGCAGGTGGAGAGGCCAAGGCAGCGGCCATCCTTGGCGCACTCCGCGGCGGCCACGTCAACGTTCTCGTCACGGACGACGAAACCGCGAGGAGAGTATTGGCCCTGGACCAGTCGTAGCGGACACTATGCAGCAGAAGGCGAAACGGGGCAAGAAGCGCCTTCTCTGCTACCCGCCGGTTGCTGTCTACCAGACTTGAACACAACAAGGAGACGAAATCAACCGTGACCAAAATCATCGATCTCAAAGAACACAACCTCACCAAAGAACAGGCCCTCGATATGCTGCGGCAGATGTGGGAGATTCGTATGTTCGAGGACAAGGTCTACGACCTGCTGGGGCAGAATGTCATCAAAGGAGCCTCCCACCTCTATGCCGGTGAGGAGGCGGTCGCCGTCGGCGCTATCTCCACCCTGCGCGATGATGACCTCATCACCAGCACGCATCGCGGCCACGGTCACTGCCACGCCCGAGGGGCGTCTCTGGCCAAGACGGAAGAACTGAAGCAGGAGCACTATAACAAGATGATGGCCGAGCTATGCGGTCGCGCCACCGGCTACTGTCTAGGACGGGGTGGCTCGATGCACATCGCAGATGTGCAAAAGGGTAACTTGGGCGCAACGGGCATCGTCGGCGGCAACATCCCGGTGGCCACGGGCGCAGGTCTGGCCCAGAGACTGCTGGACGCCGACCGGGTGGTGCTGTGTTTCTTTGGTGACGGCGCATCCCAGACCGGCAACTTTCACGAATCGCTCAACCTGGCAGGGCTGTGGAATCTACCTGTGGTTTTTATCGTAGAGAACAACCTGTACGGTATGTCGGTGCCCGTTCAGAGCGCGGCGGCCAAGCTGGACATTGCCGACCGGGCGTGTGCCTACGATATGCCTGGCGAGGTGGTGGATGGTATGGACGTGCTGGCTGTCCGTGAGGCGGTCGGCCGGGCTGTTGAACGCGCCCGCCGGGGTGAGGGGCCCTCGCTCATCGAATGCCAGGCATATCGCTGGTACGGTCACTCCCGCTCCGACCCGCGCAAGTATCGAACCAAGGAAGAAGAGGCCGCATGGAAGGCCCGCGATCCCATCCCCAGTTTTGCCGCGCGGCTGGTGAAGGCAGGTCTGGCCACGGACGGGGAAATCGACACCCTTGAGGAACAGGTTGAGCTGGCAATTAACGAGGCAACCGAGTTTGCCCTCGGCTCCCCAACGCCGCCGGTGGACGAGTTGGAGTTGTTTGTCTACGCGCCGTCCACCTGGACGGAAACGGACAGAGCGCGCGAACGGGATCTGCGGGAGCGCTGCCGGGCCGGAGGTCCAGGTACGCGCAAGGTGCTGTACCGGGAGGCCATTCAGGAGGCGCTGCGTGAGGAGATGAAGCGAGATCCGAGCGTCTTTGTTATGGGCGAGGACGTGGGATTGTACGGCGGAGCCTACGGTGCGACGCGTGGGCTATTCGATGAGTTTGGCCCGGAAAGGGTGCGTGATACGCCCATCTCCGAGGCCATCATCGGTGGAGCGGCCGTGGGCGCAGCAATGAGCGGTACGCGACCTGTGGCCGAGATCATGTACGTCGACTTTACTCCGCTGGCGATGGATCAGATCGCCAACCAGGGAGCCAAGAACCGGTACATGTTCGGCGGCAAGACCACTGTGCCGATGGTCATCCGCACCGAGGGGGGGGCCGGGCGCTCTATCGCCGCCCACCACTCTCAATCCCTAGAGGCACTGTGGACACATTTCCCTGGCATCTACGTTGTTATGCCCAGCACGCCATTCGATGCCAAGGGTCTGCTCAAGGCGGCCATCCGCGACGATAACCCGGTGATGTTTATCGAGCACAAGATGTTGTATGGCATCGAGGGATACGTGCCCGCAAGTGACGATGAGGACTATGTTATCCCCTTCGGCGTGGCCGATGTGAAGCGCCAGGGTGCCGACGTGACGGTAGTCACCTATTCCCGGATGGTTCATCGGGCGCTGGAGGCCGCGGAGCGGCTTGCTGAGGAAGGGATCGACGTCGAGGTCATCGACCTGCGGACCCTCAAGCCACTCGACATGGCTACGGTGGCAGAGTCGGTGAGAAAGACGGGACGCGTGGTCGGCGTCACGGAGGCATACAAGACTGGTTCGTTCATCAGCGAGCTGGCGATGCTGATCCAGGAGCAATTGTTCGACTGGCTGGATGCCCCGATCGTGCGCGTGGCTGCCGCCGATGTGCCGGTACCGATGAGCGAGCCTCTGGAGGATGCAGCGATCCCCAGTGTCGAGAGGATCATCACTGGCATCCGCGACGCACTGCGATAGGGGGCGCTATGGTCCGCAAAGTCATCATACCCAAACTGGGTCAGACTATGGAGTCCGGTATCATCGTCGAGTGGCTTAAGGAGGAGGGTGATACCGTTCAGCGGGGTGAGGCGCTGTTTACCGTCGAATCGGATAAGGCCACGCTGGAAGTAGAGTCACCGGGAAAGGGATTCTTGCGCAAGATTCTAGTGCCGGCAGGCGAGGAGAGGCCGGTGCTGACTGTGGTGGCTTTGATCACCAAGACACTTGACGAGGACACCTCTGGATACGATTCTCCTGTCCCAAGCCTCGAGTCGCAAATTAAAGTCCAGGCAGCGGATGAATCTGGCCCTGTGCAATCTGAGGTTTTGAGACCCTCGCACGGGCGTGTCTTTGCCTCTCCTCGGGCTCGAAAGCAGGCGCAAGAGAAAGGGGTTGACCTGGCCCTGGTGACGGGTACTGGCCCCAACGGGCGCATTGTTGAGCGGGATGTGAGTGCCTATCTGGAGGCAATACCAACAGTGCCACGCGTCACTCCCGTGGCGCAACGCCTGGCCGAGGGAGCAGGGCTTGATCTCGACACGGTGCGTGGCAGCGGGCCAGGTGGACGCATCACCAAGGAGGACGTGGAACAGACCCTACGCGAGTCACAGGTTGTGGCGATACCATCCACACCCGAACCTGAGGTCTTGAAACCCCTCTCCGGTGTGCGAGGCGTCATTGCTCGGCATATGCACAAAGGTCATACGTCAACTGCGCCGGTCACCCTGACTACCGAGGTCGATGCCACGGCCCTAGTCCAATTGCGCGAGCGATTGAAGGCGAGTATGGCGGACAAGTTGGGCTTTAGCATCGGGTACAACGATTTGCTGATCAAGCTGATCTCCCACGCGCTGCGCGAGTTCCCCTATATGAACGTCCGGTTGGAGGATACGGGGACTGACGATGCCGCCAGCGCCATCCGGCACCTGGACCACGTGCACGTCGCCCTGGCTGTGGACACGGAGCGAGGACTGCTGGTGCCGGTTGTTCGTGACGCCGATCGGAAGGCGTTGGCTGTCGTAGCCCGGGAGCTGCGGGAACTGGTCGAGCGAGCGCGAGCGGGTCAGGCGCTGCCTGACGAGCTGACCGGCAGCACGTTCACCATCACCAACCTGGGGATGCACGAGATCGATGCCTTCACTCCCATCATCAATCTGCCAGAGGTGGCGATTCTGGGGGTTGGGCGTATCAAAGCTCGGGCGGCGGTGGCGCAGGGAGAGATCTGTGTGCGAGAGTTGATGTGGCTCAGCCTGACCTTTGATCACCGGCTGGTGGATGGCGCCCCGGCGGCCCGCTTCCTGCAATACATCAAGAGCCTGATCGAGGAGCCATACCTCTGGTTTGCTGCGGTCATGTAGGAAGATCCTGAAAGACCGGATGACGGCTGGAGGGGAGATGTGATCAGCAATCTGTTAACAAGAGCAAACAGCAAAGAGAATCCAATGTTGAGCGACAATGAACGATTAGTGCGTACGGCAGGCCAACGAGCAATGGAGCAGTTCGCCTAGATCTTTGTGAAGCGGGAGATGGGAGAAGGACTCCCATGCTTGTCACAAATTCGGATGCTCCTTGCTTCGCGAGCGTCTGATAACCCAAGCTCCTAGGGGTCAGCCCCCGTAGCTTCCATACTTGCGGCGGGCCGCCATAGCCCACTCGTAGCTCTCGATGGAGATATCCGGGCCGATGGAGTGTCCGCCCAGGACAAGGCCACCGTCCTGGCCGAGTTCGGCCAGCCGCCGAATGTGTGTCTCGATTTCGTCCCTATCACCCCTGGGCAGGATACTGCAGTTATCCATCGCACCAGCGAAGGCGAGCTTCCTGCCATACTTCTCGCGCAGCGCAAATACGTCCACGCCAGCCCGCGGCTCACATGGATTAATCGAATCGACGCCTGCATCCACCCACATCTCGACCAGCCGCATAACGTTGCCATCGCAGTGCATGCAGACGTGGGGCGTCCCTGCCTCCTTGTAGGCCCGTACCATGCGCCTCAGGCTGGGCAGGCAGATGCTCTCGTAGGCACGGGGAGAGATCAAGGGTCCTTGAAGCGAACAGCAGTCGTCGTTGATCTGTATACCAGCCAGACTCGGTCTGTTCCGTCTTATCTGTTCCACACCCACAGCGGTGAGGTGCGCCATGACGCGCTCCACGAGCGATCGCACCCAGTCCGGGTCCTCAGCAAAGTCGATCAGAAACTGCTCGTAGCCGCGCAGAAGGGAGGCGCGCCTGAACGGCCCGCCCGTCTTGGCGAAGATGGCGCGGTCCCTACCCCATTTCCTCACAATCGCATCGGATTCTTCGTATCGGCTTTCAAGATGTGGATCCTCAAAGACCAGCGTGTCCGGGTCAACCCTCTCCTCTAGGGCCACGCTCACTTCCTCGGAAAAGTAGCTGCCCCTGGTCGTTCGCACCACGGCTCCCCACCCGTTGCGAGATACAGAGTACTCCTCGTCTGGCGTCCCAGCCCTTCCTGGATGGCTGTAGGCCCCTACGGCGTCTCCACCTTCTAGCGTCACTGCCTGGCTCGGCCAGGGCTCCTCGTTCGCTCTGGAGAGCAGCACATCATTTCCGTAGTAGGCGTCGATGGCGTGGTCGTCCGCCTCCAACAGTCCCTTCGCCGCCCGCCATTGCTCGATGAACTCGGGCCAGTAATGGTCCCACAGAGGCAGCACATCCGGCTGTTCAAAGCTGAGGGCGGCCACTACCCGCTGGTGTGATTGATTCACCTTCACCCCCCACACTCCTGTTCAGTCACCGCCCTTGATCACTCTGTGCAGTCGCCAGTATGCATGACGGTTCGGCCTTCCAACACATTGTCGATGGTGTTGAGGGCGAGATGATCGTCTTTGCGGATGAAGCTTTCGCCAAGGTGGATTGGCATCCGCCCTACTTGAGGATCTGACAGCGAGATAAGTGGAATGTGCGAGTGATCATCCACCAAAGGTCGGTGCTGGCAGACGAGAGCATATTCGGTCGAGTACTGCCAATCTCCTGCGCTGCGTGGATCACTTTCCCGATCATCCGGCCCGCGGTGGTGTGAGCTATGCCGGGTTCACAACTGCGCCACCAAGTCCGCCAGCCCATCTGCACTAAAGTCGGGGGACTGACAATACCGAATGATGGTCTGCTCCCGTATCTCGACCCGACGAACGGCCTCAGGGATGTCCCGAGCGATCTCTAGGGGGATCTGGATTACGCCGTGAAGATCGGCTAGCAGCAAATCGCCTGGCTTCACCAGCACACCTCCCACCAGCACTGGCGTATCAAAATCCACCAGGTGCACGTAGGCGTGGGACACCACGACGCTGCCTGCCCAGATGGGGAACCCGAATGCCTCGACCTCGTCCATATCCCGGATCCCGCTGTTGGTTATCGCTCCAACGCATCCCAGCGCCCGGTGGATGTTGGCGTTCACCTCGCCAAAGAAAGCGCCGATGACGGGCGGATTGTCCAGATCTGCCACGACGGCGATCAGCGGACCGGGACCGCTGGCCTCGACGTAGCGCCAATAGTCGTCACGCGACGCCGGTCCCTCAAGGCCGGGCTTGTGGGCGGATACGGTGCACGCCGTCACCGCGTGGCCGATGACGGGCGGCAATGCAGGAAACATCTGCTGTACCTCAGGCCCCATATAGCCAGCGTTGCGCGGCTGCACGTCCAACGTCTCGATCGCGTTGGAGACAGCCGGCGTTGGGATAGCCCGTAATACCTCCAACTCCTCGACGGAAAGTGGCCTGTCTATCATAGAGCCTCCAATAGCTCGCGGACGCGCTCGAACCCGCACTGCCCGCTGGTAAAGACCGGTACCCCAAAGTCGGCCACGGGGTCAGGGTGGGAGAAGAGGAACACGGACATGGAGAGTTGAGCCAGCACAACGCAGCCGACTTTCTCGCGGCTCAGCCGGTCCCGGATCGCCTCTGCCAGGGCCTGATTATGGCCCACAACGTCGCCTGCGGCCAGCCGTTCCCACGCTTGTTCGACCGTCACGCCGGCGAACGTCACCTCCCGATCCATCTCCTCGGCAGTCTCGCGCAGCAGCGCCTGCGTGTTTTCGACCGTCGGGCCGTGGGTGGCCACGACCAGCACCTTCCCGCCGTGCGTGACACCCCGCTCCATCATTGGCCGGTCGATCTGTACCACCGGCACACCGCGCGGCTCCAGGGCGGCTTCGACCTGGCGGTAGGCACGGTTCATCGTCGAGCAGGTGATCAGCACGGCGTCGACCGCGGCAAGCTCCACCAAGTCCTGGGCATAGCGCACAAAGGCATCGATGTTCGACTGTGGTGGGCAGGGCCTCCCTTCGGCGTAAGCCTGCATAAAACTGATTTGCACCGCTTCGTTGCCCACGTTGATCAGGTGGACGCCGGGCAGATACAGACGTCCAAAGTAGTTCGACCACAAGGTGACCCACGACGCCCCGTTAAGCACGCCAAGCCGCTTGCCCAGCAGTTCGGGAGCACCCGCTGACTCCGGTCCCAGGTGGGCCACCCCCGTCACGCGCAGATAGTCTGAGAAAAGCTGCGCAGGATCAAATGACTCAAGATCTGGAGACTTCATCACAACTGCCCCTTGGCGTCGAGAGCCTCCCGGGCGGCGAGGGCGATGTCCTCCGGACACATCCTGTGGTGAGCTAGCAACTCGGAGATGCCACCGCTTTCGATGAAACGATCCCGGACGCCAATGCGCCGCAGCACAGTCGGGGCCTGCTCGCCCAGCACCTCGGCCACCGCACTGCCAAGTCCGCCGATGATCGTGGCATTCTCCGCAGTGACCACCGCCCCGGTCTTGCGCGCTGAAGCGACGATCAACTCGACGTCGATCGGTTTCACCGAGGCGCAGTGAAGCACCTCGGCTGAGATCCTCTCTTTGGCCAGTATCTCGGCCGCCTCAAGGCATAGGCTGGTCATCATCCCAGTGCCAATCAACGTCACGTCAGTGCCTTCTGCCAACCGCTGGCCCCTGCCCCAGTTGAACTCGCAGTCGGCGTCAAAGAGGTCGGGGAGCGTATAGCGCGTGATGCGGAAGTAGATCGGCCCCTCGGTCAGCACCGCGGCACGCATAGCAGCGCGCAGTTCGTGATTGTCGCCCGGATCGGCGACGCGCATATGGGGCAGTGCGCGCATATTGGCGAGGTCCGTCACTGCGTTGTGCGACGCTCCCGCCCGGCTGGTGGGAACACCCACGTACGAGCCCGGTATCTTGACGTTGAGCTTGGGGTAGGCGATGCTGATGCTGATCTGGTCGAGCGCCCGCTTTGTGGCAAACACGGCAAAGGTGCTGGGAAACGGGATATAGCCCTGCGTCGCAAGCCCGGCAGCGATGCCAAACATGTTCTGCTCGGCGATGCCGCACTGGATGAAACGGGTGGGAAAAGCCTTCTTGAAATAGACGGTCTTGCTGGACGTGTTCAGGTCGGCGTCAAGCACGATCACGTTGGGGAACTCGTACCCCAGCTCGACCAATGTCTTGCCAAACGCCTCTCGCATCTCCTCGGGCATATCCATCTACCTTTCACTGCAAGCGGCCGATGCGTCCAAACGGCTGTAGCCTTCCTCTGGTTGGCCGTAGTTGCGGGCCAGTTCTCGCAACATCCTATCTGCTACCTCAGGCGGAGGATGGCTGGTGTGCCACTTGTAGTTAAACTCGGTCTCCCTGACACCCCGGCCCTTGACCGTGTGAGCGATGATCGCAATGGGCTGCCCGTGGACGCGGACGCGACGGGCTTGATGCAATACACCGAGCACGGCCTCGATGTCGTGACCGTCCACCTCCAGCACCTGCCAGCCAAAGGCGCGCCATTTATCGACGAGTGGCTCTATGCTCATAAGCTCCCACACAAAGCCCTTGGCCATCACCTTGTTGTAGTCTATGATCGCGATCAGGTTGTCCAGGTGGTAGTGGGCCGCCGACATAGCCGCCTCCCACACTTGACCCTCGTTGCACTCCCCGTCACCCAGCAGGCAGTAGACGCGATTATAGGGGTTCTCAAGGAATCGAAACCCCAAAGCCATCCCCACGGCGATAGAGAGCCCCTGTCCCAATGGACCACCCGAAGCCTCCAGTCCAGGCGTGCGCCTCATATCCGTGTGAGGTTCCAGGCGACCGCCGAGCTCGCAGTAGGTGTAGAGCTCCTCGACCGGGAAGTAGCCCCGCAGAGCCAGCGCGGCATACAGCGCGGGCACGGCGTGTGCCTTGGAAAGCAGAAAGCGGTCTCGTTGGGGCCAGTCGGGGACGTCAGGGTCGTTCTCCATCTCGCGGAAGTAGAGACAGGCCAGAATCTCTGCGATGGAGAACGATCCTCCGATGTGGCCCCAATGGCCACAGGTGATCATCTCCACGCTCAAGCGACGGATGTGGTAGGCAATCTCCTCCAGATGTGTGATTTCGTCCGAACTAACGCGCATAGGCCAACTCCACGTGTCTTTTCTAGCAGATGGACTCACCGATTCGCGAGCGCAGCTACTCCTCCAATACGGTGACGCGGATGATCCGGAAGCAATAGTGAGCGTCCAGCCCCTCTCTGGCTCCGCCCATACCACCTACGTCCATGGCGCTGCCTCCCATAATCGTCACCTTGGAGGAGGGTGGAATGTCAAAGTGGGCGGAGCTCAGACCAGCCTCGCGCCAGGCCTCATCGACGCCCCTGCGCCATAGCTTTGCGTTTACGTGCTGGCCCCACAGATTCTCCTGCTTCATCTTGATCCCCGAGCGCGGGTACTTCCACTCGATCGGCTCGGCGTTCAACATCACAAAGCCGGGAGTCGTACAGGCGCTGCCGATGATCGTCACGCCGACGATGGGCCTGTCCTCCGTGACCGTGATCGCTCCGAAGGGTGGATAGTCCAGCTCGACACCGTCGACGTTGTACTCCGCTCCCAGATCCTCCCGGCCCAGCTCCACGACGATATTCGGGTAGTTGAACGGGGCCCAGTACTGATAGGTGACCGTGGTCAGCCTCTCCCTGGTCTGCGGGGTCTGGTTCTCGTACAGCCGATTGACCTCCCGCTCCAACTCGGTCCTGGGCAGTTTGCCACCTGGCTCGGCGGCGAGCCTGTCTGGATTGTAGATACGCGCTCGGATCTGCTCCTCTGTCATAGTTATGTTCTCCTTCTGCATGTTGATGGTTCCTGACGGTTCACGGAGGCCGCTATTCCTTCACCACGGTGACGCGGATGGTCCGAAAGCAGTAATGGGCGTCCAGGCCTTGGGGCTTACCGGCCAGGCCACCGACGTCCATAGCACAGCCTCCCATGATTGTCACCTTGCGGGAGGGTGGAACGTCGAAGCGGGCGCAGCTCAGGCCGGCCTCGCGCCAGGCCTCGTCCACCCCCCTGTTCCACAGTCTCACATTTACGTGCTGGCCCCACAGTTTGTCCCGCTTCATCTTGATCGCCGTGCGCCGGTATTTCCACTCGATCGGTTCGGCATTCAACATCACAAAGCCGGGAGGGGTACAGGCACTTCCGATGACTGTGACGGAGATGATGGGGTTGGCCTCCGCGATCGTGATCGCGCCGATAGGTGGGTAATCGATCTCCACACCGTCGCCGTCGACCTCGGCCCCCAAATCTTCTCGCCCCAGTTCCATCACAACGTTGGGGTAGTTGAACGGGGCCCAGTATTGATAGGTGACCGTGGTCAGCCTCTCCCTGGTCTGCGGAGTCTGGTTCTCGTGCAGCCGGATGACCTCCCGTTCCAGCTCGGTCATCACCGGTCTGCTACCCGGCTCGGCTGGAGGTCTGTTTGGATTGTAGATACGCGCACGGATCTGCTCCTCGGGCATAATCGTGTTCTCCTTATGCATCTCTCGACAGCGCTCTATTCAGAGTCAATGAGCTGCCAGAGATCACCTCCGGCAGCAAGGACCCACATAATTCGATCCACGGCAAAGTTTGGCGATGGTGCCAACGCCACGATGGGTTGCCTTTCTGGCCCACCGTTGGGCTGCTGCCAGTTCTGGCCATCGTCCCGTGAGACGAAGACACCCCGGCTCGTGCCCGCTATGACCGCTCGGCGATTGCCTGTCCCGCCAACGACCGCCAGAGACAGTATATGCGCGACGTCGTCCGGTAACCTCCGGGCCACCCAGGCGTCGATCTCGTCAGCCAGCGGGCAGAACAGCTCATTCCCAGCCGCCATAAAGACCTGATCAGAGGGCGCGCGCAGGCTCACATCGCCTTCGGGTACAGCCAACACGACCCAGGGGGCCGCACACGTCTGCTCCCACACCTGATTCCATCGCCGGCCATCGTCCGTCGACCGCCACAGTCGAAAAACCGTTCGCCTCCTCACCGGAGCAAAGGTGCTCACAAGCACGGTATGGCCACCCGCAGAACTGGGCACCAACGCGAGAGATGTCATCTGCTGTTTAGCAAACGGCGTCTCCAGAGCCGTCCACGTGCGCCCGCGATCCGGCGATCTCAGGAGTTGGTGGCTGGTCGTGCACGCCCAGACAACCTGGTTCTCTAGGAAGGCAGGCGAGAAAGCGATAGCACAGATGTCGCTGGAGACCTCCTCTGACACTGCAGTTTCCCAGGATGCCCCCCCATCGCGCGAGCGCAAAACAGTGCCGTTACTCCCGACCAGGACAAGCCCATCACTCGTGAAAGCGGGCGACACCGCCAGACACCCGATACCAACCCCTTGAAACACGTCAGCGCCCAGACGCCTCCAACCCTCTCCGGCATCATCGGACCGCAGGAGGAGACCTGGTTCCCCTGCCGCAAAGAGCACGGAGGTGACTGATAGATCCGCGGGCGCAGCCATTTTGGTCAACAGGTGAGCTGCCAGACCCTCTCCGCTCCATTCCCACGCCATCTCCCGCTGAGCCAACTCCCCGCCATCTGGGTCCAGATCGAGGCGCAACACACCTTGATTCTGAACGCTGGCGAGCAGGAATCTTTTTCCTCCACTGATAACCTCGGCCAGGGCCAGCACGGGAAGCTCCGGCCCGTCCATGCGCTCCCAGGTTGCGCCGCCGTCCAGGGACAGGAGCACCCCGTTCCGGACGGTTCCCGCATACAGCGTGTGATCCTCCTCGTACGTCCCAGAGAAGGCAACGCAGTTGACGATCGTCCCTTCAGTATGTTGCGTTGGCTGCCAACTGCCTCCACGGTCGAGCGAGCGCCAAACGCCGCGTCCCTCCGTGCCCAGGAATAGCGTGTCGTCGAGCGCAAAGCATGGTGAAATCCCAACCGTCTGAGGAGCCAGTCCCTCCAAGCCCTGCCCCCTCTCTTTCCAGGCACGAGCGGCGTTGGTGGTTCGATAAAGGCGATCGCCCGCGATGGTGAAGGCCGTCCCATCCACATCCCAGGCGGGGGATATCGCCAAATCCCATATAGCCAGATCACGCAGGCCAAAGCTAGCTGCCTTCCAATGATGACCTCCGGTGGTGGACCGATATACCCCATCCTCAAGCGTGCCGGCGATGACAACGCCATCTTCAGAGAAAGATGGCGAGACGGCCAGGACGTTCACCGTGACATCCGGAAAATCCAGCGGGCGCGAATCCCAGGAACCGCCGCCGTCTGGTGAAAAGATGACCGCACCTGGTGCCCCTCCAACAAATATGGTAGGTTCCTTCGGGTACTCGGGAGTAAAGGCGACGCATGTCACAGGGAACCCTGCCACCCCATCACCGACTAACCGCCAACTCCGGCCGCCATCGGTGGAACGGTGCAGGCCGACTGCCGTTCCGGCCATGACCAGCTCCCCCGAACGATGGCCAAGCGGAGACGCCAGCGAGAATACGTTGCCGCCCGGGAGGATAGGTCCCTTGTGCTGCCAGTTTGTCACATAATCCTCCTACGCCAGAATCCTCTCTCTTAGCCGCTCGGCGCGGGCGGGAGATCCCTTCCTGTCCGCGCTCAAAGCACGGCACCCTGGTCGAGCAGCGTCTTCTGCAGCAGGCTGACGTCGAGCTCGCGCGGCGTCCGGTTCGCCTTGGCCGCCAGACCTGCGGCAACGCCTGCGGCGTGCCCGGTGCAGGCAACCGTCGCCCCGCAGTGGATAAAGCTGGCAACCGATTTGCCGGTGACCAGCAGCCCATCCACCTCTTTTGGCAAAAGCGCGCGGTAGGGAATCTCGAAACCCCGGTGCTTGGAGACCACATCCCAGTCGTGTCCAATGGCGCGGCCCACGACGTCGTCGAAGTGGACGCCCTCAATAAGGTCATCCCTGGTCAGGGTATATTCCACCGCTACGCAACGGGCGAAAGCGCTCGATACGTGGGTCGGCGTGTACAGCAAGCGCGAGTTCCGAAAGCCAGGGATATACTCGCGGTACAGACGGTTTGTGAGCCAGTGGACCTTGCGAATGTCGGCGACCACCTCCGAGAACTCTACAGGGTCAAGCAGGTTTACCGGCTTGCGCGACCTGCTCCACTGAATGACCAGGCCGTTTCCTTGATATATGAAGGCCAGATAACCCTCAGGTGAATCCAGGTTCCTCCGTCCCACAACCCTGTACTCTGGGTTCTCCTGAACAGCCTTCCACCGGAGCTCTCGGAAGCCACTAAGGTTGACACAGTTGCCGAGCCGGACCATCTCCTCAACCTGCTCGATCTCCACCTTGGGTGGGTCCTTTTCCCACCCGCCCGCGGCAATCCATTGGTCTGGACGTTCCCGCATGTAGGCGAGCGTCTCCTTCAGGTTCACGTTGCAGACCCGCGAGTGAGCGCCCGTGTAGCCCCCTCTGCCAAGGCGGTTCGAAGTGCCCGTGAACACCTCGTCTAGGTCGTTATAGTTTTCGAAGGGGCAACCCGCCCGATCAGCCACGTCCCCGTGCCCGGTGGCGTCGACCACGACCTTCCCCCTGACGCCGAAGCGCTGCCCCCGGAACTCGATCAACACGCCCACGATGCGATCTTCCTCCATCATCGCGCCGGCCACCGTGCTGTCCAAGAGCAACCTCACGTCCGCCTCGTCGCACATCTGGTGCTGCGCAAAGCGCAGCGACTGCGGCTCGATCGCCGCATCCCGCCAGCGGAGAATGCCCTCGACCTTGTGCCGGGCAGCCGACCCGTTCCCAATCATCTCGAACGGTCTTTCCGACCCTTCAGGCGGGGGAATCTGGCCGGGAACCGTCTCCCACAGGTAATCGCATCCCCCCAGCTCCGCCGTCCTCAAAAAGATCTCCCGCGTGATCCCTCCCACCACCCAGTTCAGATCCTCGTCTATGAACTGCCAGGGCGAGATAGTAAAGATGTCGCCTGCCTGGCCGCCGAGCCATCCATCCCGCTCGATGATGACCGCACTGGCGCCGACGCGCGCCGCCCCAACCGCAGCCGCCACCCCGGTCGGCCCGCCGCCCACCACGACGACATCCGCCTCCAGGATGACGGGCGTCGCCCTCCGGGATTCCGTCCAAGTTCCCTGCTGCATCATGTTTTCTCCTTGATCGCGTCCTGCTAGAGCACGGCACCCTGGTCGAGCAGAGTATTCTGCAGCAGGGTGACGTCAAGCTCGCGTGGCGTCCGGCTTGCCCTCGCTGCCAATCCCGCGGCAACGCCTGCGGCATGCCCAGTGCACGCCACAGTGGCCACACAGTGGATGAATTCACCCGCCGATTTACCAGTGACCAACAGTCCATCCACCCCCTTAGGCAGAAGCGCCCGGTAGGGAATCTCGAAACCGCGGTACTTGGCGACAACGTGCCAATCGTGTCCAATGGCGCGGCCTACGACATCGTCGTAGTGAGTTCCTTCGGTCAAATCCTGCCTGGTCTGGGTGTACTCCACCGCTAGACGCCGGCTGCTCGCGGTCCCCACATGAGTCACCACGCCCGGCATGTGCGAGTTCTGAAAGCCAGGGATGTACCCACGGTACAGGCGATGCGTGAGCCAGTGGACCTTGCGAATGTCGGCCTCTATCTCTGAGAATTCGACGGGATCGAGTAGGTCTATCATTTTGCGGGATCTGCTCCACAGGTCGACCAGACCATCCCCGTGGTAGGAAAACACCAGGTGACCCTCGGGCGTATCCAGGGTCTCCGGTCTCCGTCCTACAACCCTGTACTCCGGGTCCTCCTGGACAGCCTTCCACCGGAGCTCGGAGAAACCGCTGATGGTGACGGTGTTGCCGAGCCGGACCATCTTAGCAATCTGATCCGCAGTCACCTCTGGGGCACCTCCCCAGCCAAATCGCCACTGGTCCGGACGTTCTCGCATGTAGGCGAGCGTCTCCTCAAAGTTCACGTTGCAGACGCGAGAATGAGCACCCGCATACCCGCGCGAACGCGTGAAACCCTGTCGCGCCAACGTGGTATAGTTCTCAGCGTAGCATCCCGCCTGGACGGCCACATCCCCGTGCCCGGTGGCGTCGACCACGACTTTCCCCCTGACGCCGAAGCGCTGCCCCCGGAACTCGATAAGAACACCTACGATGCGATTCTCCTCCATCATCGCGCCGGCCACTGTGCTGTCCAGGAGCAACCTCACGTCCGCCTCGTCGCACATCTGGTGCAGCGCAAAGCGCAGCGACTGCGGCTCGACTACCGCGTCGCGCCAGTGGAGTAGACCTTCGTCCCTGTGCTGGGCAGCCCACCCATTCCCGATGACCTCAAAGGGGTTCTCCGCCCCTTCAGGCGGGGGAATCTGGCCGGGAACCGTCTCCCACAGGTAATCGCATCCCCCCAGCTCCGCCGTCCTCAAAAAGATCTCCCGCGTGATCCCTCCCACCACCCAGTTCAGATCCTCGTCTATGAACTGCCAAGGCGAGATGGAAAAGATGTCAGCGGCCTGGCCGCCGAGCCATCCATCCCGCTCGACGATGACCGCACTGGCGCCGACGCGCGCCGCCCCAACCGCGGCCGCCACCCCCGCCGGCCCACCGCCTACCACGACGACGTCCGTCTCCACGATGACGGGCGTCGTCCTCCGGGATTCAATCCAGTTTTCCTGCTGCATTATCATCCCCTCCAGCACCTAGAAATCCGAGACCACTTTGCGCAAACCCTCCCCGTTCTGCCTAAGCCACTCGTAGAGGACTGCGATATCCGTGCCTATACAAAAGTGGCGAACGCCCAGGTCAAGATAGTATTTCGCCTCATCCACGCTGCCGATCTCAGCCCGTGGCGGCACC
>CAYUIS010000100.1:17133-18998 GCA_964444825.1 uncultured Anaerolineales bacterium
GGCACCCCCATTCTCAGACATGTCTCGATGACCTGGCGCTCGACTTTCTTGACCTCCGGGCTGCGCCGGGCTCCGGGCTTGCCGATGCTCATCGAGTAGTCCGTCGGCCCCCACTGGATCATATCGATCCCGTTCACCGACAGGACCTCCTCCAGATGATTCACAGCCGATTCCTTCTCGATCATCATAACGACGACCACATCCCTCAGTGCCTGGACATAGTCGGGACCTCCACCGTATCCCATATACGCCATGCGGCGCGTGGCGGCCCCGAAATAGCCGCCATCCTGGGGTGTGTCGGGACGGGCGACGCGCACGCATTCACGTACCTCCTCGATCGTGTGACAGTCGGCGAACAGGACGCTCTGAAATCCCGAGCCCACCGCTCGCTGGGCGAGAAACCGGTTGGGGACCTCGATCTTGATCATCGCCGACATGTCAAACAGCTCAACCGCCCGGCAAAAGTTGTCGAGAGCGTAGAGGTCGAAGGGCGCATATTCTGCCACAAACTCGACATAGTCGAACATGCCCGTATGTCCAACGACCTCCACAATGGATGGCCATGTGCTGTGAATGTGAGTCCCAATAGTGGGTTGACCAGCGTTTAGCAGATCTCGTAGTTTGTTGCGTCTCACGATGGTGACCTCCCCGTTTGACCAAGTCGTCTGAATCCTATGTGTTTGTGAAGTTTGACCCTATGCTCATCAATGCACGCGCATCTGGAGACCGGGACCATCGGCGAACCGGCTACGCCTGACGCAGGCCAAGCAGGAACCGGCTTACTTGGGGCGCTAGAGGCCACCTACAAAGCCTGTGCGTGGCGGCGTGAGGCGATCTCCGCCAATAGGAGATAATAGCCTTTCAGGAACGCGTTTCTGAAAAGCTGCACCGGCCCGTAGCCTGCAAACTCCTCGAACGACAGCTCATCCTCGTAGTATGCCCTGCGGAAGTCTATAAACTTCTCAGAGAGCTCATCAATGACCGACTGTGAAGTCTCCACGTCGATGCGAGAGACGACCGGGGTACCAGCGTCTATGATCTCCTGAGCTGTGCTCCAGTTGATGGTGATGTGCACATCGCCCCCGACCATTTCCGTGAAATGGTGTGTGCCGCGCGCGCCGCCGCCGAGCATCGTGGTCTCGTAGCCCCGCTCCTTGAGCATCCGGTATTCCTTACGGGCGATGGCGCATCCGGCCTGCGCCAGCATTTCAGGAGAGATGTCGATCCCCTCGCGTTTCGCCACCTTCCCCAGATACTCGTCAAAGATACCCGTGATGTGCGTGACGTAAAAAGGCGGACGGTGACCCGTTCGCTCGACCGCTTGTTGGTAGAGCTCGCACATATATATGGCCTGGGCCATTGAGAAAACCTCGGTCGCGCAAATCGGGATATTCTCCTCCACACACCCCTCAAGCGCTTCTATCCCTCCCTCTATGACCGGGATCTTGGCCATAAAGTTCGGACCCAGCGTGCGGTTGTGGAGTGCACCCCGGATGACGACTGCCGGATTCTCGTCCTCCCGCGGATCATCCTGCATCGTGACATATCCGTACTTGCCCGAGCTCTGCTCGTAAAGAGGACGGAACCTGGCTATCACCCGCGCGCTCGCCCGCTGGTAGACGCGAATAGCTGCCACGTCGTCGTCGCGGGTCGTCCTGACCACCTCATCGATGACCCCTCGAATATAGTCCGGATCGCTCACGAGCAGTTTTGAGCAATAGGCTGGATTGGTGGTGCAGTTTATGGCGCCAGCCGCGATCGCCCGATCCATCTCGGCCCCTGAGGGGTTGTTGATCCAAAACCTTGTAGGGGTCTCTGCCGTTATCCGGTGAAAGTATCCTGATGGCATCACAGCCTCCCTATTC
>CAYUIS010000101.1:0-18948 GCA_964444825.1 uncultured Anaerolineales bacterium
AGATAGACCTTGTCCAGACCGCCGAGGTGCTCACCGATGGCCTGATACAACTGGGGGTATGCGGCACAAGAGGTATCAAGAGCGTGAAAGACGGCGAACCTGCCCTTCCTGGCTTCGACGTAGCTGTCAGTTCGGATCAACGAGATAGCTCCGACCGCTCGACCATCATCTAGCAGCAAGTAGGAGGGCTGATCAGAAGAGACGACGAAATCGTCTCCTGGAAGATATGACTCGTCGTGCTCTCCTCCATACTTGGCACAGTATTCGATGAACTGATTTCGATTAGTTCGCCCGACGGGTTCAACTCTCATTCTCGCTCATCACCCAATCTTGAGCCTTCAATCAACAAAACTGACTCAGATAGCAGAGGCCGGATTCACCACCCGCCCCACAAACAGGACACTTTCCGTCGCCTTCTCCTGAATCAGAAAGACAAAGGGATGATCGGCTCGAAACGTAGGACTGGGTAGGGGTATCCCCTTGGGCGCCACCACCACCGCCGTCGCCGCCGCCGCTTCAGTGCCTTCCTCATTCACGTCCACATAGGCCTCATGGAAGACGGCCGAGATGTAGAGAGAGTGGGTGCCATCGATTCCGGAGAAATCGGCCAAATCGTCAAAGGCGTCGGTCATTCCCATCGCTTTCAGCCGCCCGCTCAGTCTGAAGCCACACTTCATCTTGAACCTGGGCAGATACACCTGCACCTCCGACTCCCGCAGCCGGCCCATCCACCGCCTCAGTCTCTCGACACTCAGCGAATCCTCCAGAGCCGCGAGGCCGTCGATCGCGGCAGGCAGGAGTATGACCATCGACACGTCACCCCCCGCGTAGGGCAACTCGAGGATGAACAGGTCGTCGAGCTGCGCGTATCCGAACGTGCCCAACTGCTGCATCAGCGGTACCCGGACCTGATTCCCCGGCCCCAGCCAGAACGGCGCGTCCTGAGTGAGCGCCTCGTCGAACTGACGCGCCCAGTTCCCCTTGAAAGCGATCGCGTTCACCAGGACCAGGAGCGCGAGCAGCGTCCCCGGCGGTATGAGGTCCTCGATCTTGCCCTCAGTTCGCTCCTCGACCCAGGCGTTGATCCTCTGGCGGGCAACCTCCGGTTCGTTGTAGTTGAGCGGGGTGATCGCCACGCCGTAAAACTGCTCGGTCAAGGCCAGGAACTCGTCCAGCAGAGGATATCCCTCCTGGGGCCAGAGCGAGTTCGCCACCCTCAGCCGTACCTCCCCCTTGTCCTGCACAGCCCTGAGCCACGCCCCCACCGACGCGAACGCCGGATGAAGCAGAGACTGATCCAGCGCAAAATGGAGCGCCTGAGCCATCTGCGCCTCGGTATTGCCACGCGCACCGGCGTAGGTCATCCCAAGCGACGCCGATATGCTGTAAGGCGAAAAGAACAGATTGCCTTCGTCACCACCTAGCTCCCGGTACAGGTCGAGCGCGAACGCGGTGTTCCCCGCCACCAGGGCCTGTACGTCAAGGTAGAACGCTAGACTGGGCATAAACCTCTCCCTGGTTGTGAACCGGCTGCCGGTGCGGTGTCCATCGTGCATTCCCGTTTGTTGGCGACGGTCCGCGGGCTACGACGTCACAGCCCAAAAGCCGCCCTGGCCACCCGGATGGGCCAGGGAAAGTATACCGCACTAGGAAAGCGACCGCAAATAGAAGGGGCGAGGCGACAGGACAATCGGATTCGGAACCAAGGCTAGGTGCAACGCGCCCTGTACTTGGCCGTACAGCCCTGGGTCCTTCGGTGACTGTCCTGTGCCGGACAGGTACAGGGCCCCAGGACGAAGGGGACAAGCGCCTCAATCGGCAAGAGACCGACATGGGAGGCAAACGGGTGCTGAGAAGGGTCGAAACCTGTACCTGCCACAGGCCGGGGGACAGGAAGGAAACCGAGCATTAGACCGGCAGGGTCACCCGCCGGCGCGGGTGGCCCTGCCAGTCGGTTGGTTCACAGCTACGCGCCCATCGCCGGGGCGTAGGCCAGGCTAGGCTGGGCAGGCTTAACGGGCTGATAATCGGCCGGCTGCAGAGCCAGACACGCATCCTGCTTCTCCATCGCGATCACCAATAGCATACCGGACCGGTTGACGACCACCATGCTCTTGCCGCACAGCTTACATTCATAGATGGCGGTCGCCGGAGCCAACACCGTACCTCCACGACACTCAACCAGCATCATCTGAGGCAGAAAGGCTGAACAGGAACAGCGGAAATCCAGAGACTCTAGTTCTTCTTTGTTGCCTGCCATGTTACTCCCCCCTTCCGATACACTAAACACCGACGTTGCCATTTGATTGCCTTAGCGGGCGGCCCTCGCCCACTGTCTATTCTAGCGTCAAAAGGTATGAAGGAGGTAAAACAGTACCCAAGAAAACTATAAAAATCAGTCAGCCAGCACCTGGGCGATCAGGTGGGCCAGCTCGTCCAGCGCCACCGGTTTGGACAGCCAATCGATCATCCCTTGTTCCCGCAGGCCCTCCAATTCCCTTTCCAGAGGATGGCCCGTCATCATCAGCACCGGTATGCTCAGCCCTCGCTCCCGCACAGCGTGCAACAGCGCCAGCCCTCCCATCCCCGGCATCACTACGTCACTCAGCACCAGGGCAATCTCTCTGGCCGGCGACCCGTCCGCGGGGGGCGCCTCATCCAGCACCACCAGTGCCTCCCGACCGTTCGCCACCGCCACAACCTGATAGTTCAGGTCTCCCAGACCATCCACCAACGCCTGGCGGACGGCGGCGTCATCCTCCACCACCAGGATGAGCTCCCCCTGCCCCAGAGGCAACGCCGATGGTTCCTTGGGCGCGATGACGGCGGGCGACTCTGGCGAGTAGGCTGGCAGATAAATGGTAAACGTCGTACCCTTGCCCACCTCGGTGTCCAAGGTGATCCTGCCCTTGTGCTGGCCCACGATGCCGTGAACCTGGGCCAGCCCCAACCCGCTCCCCAATGGGGCTTTGGTGGTAAAAAAGGGCTCAAAGATACGCGGCATCACGTCGGTCGAGATACCCGTCCCCGTGTCCACTACCGTCACCACCACCCAGTCCCCGGCCTCCATCTCGGGCAGCACCGGCGATTCCCCAGGTCGCACCTCCAGGCGCTCCAACTCGATACGTAGCTCGCCTCCCTCAGGCATCGCATCCCGGGCATTGAGAGCCAGGTTCGTCACCATCTGCTGCATACGCGTGGGGTCGGCAAGCACCGTGTACTCGTCGCTTTCTTTCTCGAGTGGGCCAAAGGTCAGCTCGACGTCGATGCTCTCCGGCAGGGTGCGCCTCAGTAGTCCCACGTGCTCCTTGACCAGTACACCCAGGTCCAGCGGACGCCGTTCGAGCACCGCCCGGCGGCTAAAGTCAAGGATCTGCTGGATCAAACGGCTGGCGTGGGCCGCCTGGCCGTCGATCGTCTCCATGCGCTGCCGCACGACGTCCGACACTTGTTCCGCGCGCGCCGTCATCTGGGCGTAGAGGACGATGGTGGCCATAATGTTGTTAAAGTCGTGGGCAATCCCGGCAGCCAGTTGCCCCACAGCCGCCAGTCGCTCTTGCTGCTGCACGCGACGTTCGACCTCACGCTGTTGGGTCACATCACGGGTGACCAGCACCCATCCGCTGTCCATAAGACCATCCCCGGACCCTTCCGGCTGAGATACACCTTCGCTTACGGGCCGGGCAATGATCTGGAAACTCCGACCATCGGTCGACACCTCGTGCCACAGACCTTTGGGCGGAGAGGTCAGCAACTCTGCTATCGGGCGTTCGCCCAGGCGCGTGAGCTGATCACCGACCCAGGCATCGCCCAACTGGGGCAGGTGCTTCTCAGCCACCGGGTTGGCCACGACGATCCGTTCGTCGGAATCGAGCAGCAGCACGCCCTCCGGCACGGTGTCGATGACCTGCTGCACCCGATGAGCCTGCTCTCGAATCTGTGCCAGCAGTCGTTCCCGTTCGGTCTCTGCTCGCTTTCGCTCGGTCACATCCCGGATGATCGACATGAACAGCGTCTGCCCGCCTGCCTCCAGAGGAGTGACTGTCATCTCCACCAGCGTACGGGTGGTGTCACGCTGCATGATGGTCGTTTCAAAGTGTTCTCCTGCAACAGAATGTGGAGCCGAATACATGGACAAGGACGGTCGGGCCCGTAACTCGGGTGGCTGCAGATCCCTCGTGCTTTTCGCCAGCAACTCTTCCACCGTGTAACCAAAGAGCTCTACAGCCGCCTCGTTGGCATCGAGGATCTCTTCGTCGGCGTTCTCCAAGATGATGGCATCATAGGCCTGGTCAAACAGAGCCCGATACCGCTCCTCGCTCTCCTGCAAAGCCTGTCCGGCGCGCTTGCGCTCGGTGATGTCTAGGAGAGCGGCCTGGATAGCTGGCTGTCCATCGTATTCGATGCGGCTGGCCGACAGATCCAACCAGCGTACCGTCCCATCCTTTCGAATCGCCCGAAACTCATAGTACGCAGAAACCGGTCTCCCCTCCAGGCGATCTTGAAAGCGCTTCCAGACCACAGCCTGATCCTCGGGGTGAATCCGCGCCGTCACTTCCTCAGGTGTAAGCGACAGCATCTCCTCGACGGTGTAGCCGGCTATCTTGGCGAAAGCAGCATTGGTGAATACTACCCGAAAACCCTGCAGGATGATCAGGCCCTGGAGAGACTGCTCGACCAGCGCCCGGTATTTTTCCTCCGACTGCCTTAATTCGGCTTCCTTCCGCTCCCGTTCGGCCATTTCACGCTTCAATCCCTCGTTAGCCTCGGCCAGGGCGCGCTCCTGGCGGCGGACGCGGGCCAGCGCCTCGTTCAGGCTCCGGGTAGCCAGGTACAAGAGAGCCGCCACCAGCGCCAGGTTTGCGGCCAGTGACAACCACTGGGCATTGAGTGTGAGATTCAGGATCGGAGAAGGCAGGAGACCATTCCTCTCAACGTAGATCAAGACCAGCCCGGCCACCGCACTCAGTCCGGCGAAACCTAACGCGGCATAACCTCCCAGCAGCAGACCGGCCAGCACCGCGATCGCCACGTAGCCGAGAGACACACCACCAGATATGCCACCGGAGACATAGATCAAGAAGGTGTCAAATACCCACAGCGCAGCCGCAAACAGGCCTCCAGCGAGCCGAACGCGGCCCCGGCGGATCAGGAGCCGCATACCCAACATCAGCAAGGCCACCACGCCGGTTGCGACCAGCCCGTAAGCTGGCGTGTCAAAAACAAAGGGAGTGAGGGCGGCAATCACCGCCAGAATCCCCAGAATCGCCAGCGAGATTCCATTCAGGATGCCGGCAATGCGCGTCTTTTCCTCATCCTCAAAGACCGATGGAGCGACAAGCCGCTTCAAGAAACCCAAGCGGATTGCCTGCTGATGTCGATCCCGGACCTGGTCGTCAGGTTCCATATCCTTCCATCCTTATCCAGGGATAGATAACACCCCCGGTATCTCTCTATGGGTTGACAGGTAGTATAGCTGGAAGTTCAGGGGAAGTCAATAGCAAAACCGCCCCCCGGTAGGTCCGGGGAGCGGTTTATCGCCAATCAAGGATATTAGGTAGGGTCCGGCGCGGCCACTACGGGCTAACAACACTTCACGGGGGACTACCGGGAATAGGAAACCTACGGACGTCTGTCACATCTTCCAATGGAGGCGATACCGGCAGCACGCCCCACCTTTTGCGCGACACGCTTCCTCCACCACCACCACGTCCTTTGCGCCATTCATTTCCAAGGCCTGCTTGTACCAGCCAATGACCGTAAGGCAATCGGCTGCAGAAAACGTCTCAGCCTCATACGTGGTCATAACCCCCGAGTCTGGCCCCGTCTCCTCGTACTCACGATAGCCGGTGTCATAGTAAAACCTGTAGATGATGTCTGCCTTCTTCATAAACGATTGTGGATCGCCAGGGGAGAGAAAGGACCGGTGCTCCTTGGCCAGGCTTCTGCGCGCCGATTTTGCACCGATCTCCTCAAATACCCTCTCGTCTCCCTGGCCCACTATCTCGACGATCGCTTTATCCAACCTCTCGCCCACGTCAAAAGGGACCCATTGCCCCGCAAAGACCACCCCCCCCAGTACCTCCTGATCTTGCGCAGGCAAAGCCTGGAGCACCTGCTCCCAGACATCCTCCCCAAAATGCTCGACCACGAACTCTTTTCGGGACTGCAGGACCAAACCTTTGATCTTCATTTCACAATATCTCCTCGTCGTTGATTTCGCTCAACTCCCTCCAAAATGCAGCGCCTACATCCAGACAACCCCCCAGTACGCCTCACACATCGCCCCAGGGCTATCGCATTTAGCGCTCCGAGCCCTTGTCCTGTCCGGTCAAGGACAGGGTCCTCGTCCCCGAGGACGACTTTCACCAAATCGGGCTGCAACAGCGCATTCTCGTCGCGCACGACGCCCCGAGGACGGGGCTCAGAGCTGTGGTCAGCCAAATGCGATCGCCCTACACATCGCCCCAGGGCTATCGCATTTAGCGCTCCGAGCCCTTGTCCTGTCCGGTCAAGGACAGGGTCCTCGTCCCCGAGGACGACTTTCACCAAATCGGGCTGCAACAGCGCATTCTCGTCGCGCACGACGCCCCGAGGACGGGGCTCAGAGCTGTGGTCAGCCAAATGCGATCGCCCTACACATCGCCCCCCTCTCCCCTGACCATAATCGTCGCCTCGTCCGTCTCGACCACCAGCGCTTCGATCCGCCCGCCGGACATCTCTTGCAGGGCGGCCCGGAAACCGGCATAGTCCTCGACGGCGAATTGGGCCGTGACCACCACCTGGGCTCCGAACTCCTCGTCCAGGATCTCGCCGCGATGCGCCCCGACCAGCAGGCGGAGCGGCTCGAACCCGCTGTACGGTGTCTCGATCATCACCGTGTGCGTGGGCACCTTGACCGCCCGAGGCAGCACAGCCAGGACCTCTCGCACCGCATCGCCATACGCCCGCACCAACCCCCCGGTGCCCAGCTTGGTGCCGCCGAAATAGCGGGTCACGACCACGACCACGTCCCCCAGGCCGCTGCCCTGCAGGACCGCCAGCGCTGGCCGGCCCGCCGTGCCCGCTGGCTCGCCATCGTCGCCGCAGTGGGCGGTCACCGTCCCCCCGTGCCCGATGAGGTAAACGGGGACATTGTGAGAGGCATCGGCGAACTCGCGCCGAACACGGGCGATAAAGGCCTTGGCCTCGTCCACAGAAAAGGCCGGCGCGGCTGTGGCGATGAAGCGCGAGTTGACGACGCGCAGCTCGACGCGCACCTCCCGAGCGGGGACAGGATACCGGGCCACCTCACCCTCCTGCCAGTCGGGTTCTGAGCACCACCGGCCGGTAGAGCACCCGCCAGTTGGCCCTCCGCCGGTAGGCCCTCCGCCGATAGGCCCTCATTTACCCTTCCAGTATCGGGTAGAACACCCGCGGCGGTTGCCGCTCCACGACTCGCTCGGCGGCCAGCGCCAGGCGCAAAAGGACCGGCTCTTGCCAGGCCCGGCCCATCGCCTGCATCCCGATCGGCCGCCCGGCGTCGTCGTACCCGGCCGGGAAGGAGATAGCCGGCAGTCCGGTCATATTGGCCTGCGTCGTAAAGCGCATAATCTCCATCAGCGTGCTGAGATCCGATTCGCCATCGGGCAGGGCGGCAGGAGGAATGGGCGGTGCGGTCAGCCCGGTCGTCGGCGTGATGATCACATCCACCTTTTTCAGGGCCCGGCCAAAGCTGACCATCATCTGAGTGCGCACCCGCTGGGCCTTGATATAGTCGCGGGCCGTGAACATCCGGGCCAACGCCAGGTTGATCCGTACGTCCAGCCCGTGCTCGCGGTGAAAAGCCTCGTATGTGTGACCCAAGGCCTGGGTCATCTCGCCCGCGATCGTGATCGTGTGGGCCACCCGTGCCATCTCCAGATCGGGGATCGTCACCTCGCGCACGCTCGCCCCCATCCCTTCGAACGTTTTCAGCAGATCCTCGCACGCCGACACGACGTCGGCCTTGGCGTGCCGGAACCAGGGCCAGTACACGCCCAGTGTCAGGTCACCCAGATCAAGTCTGTCCCAACCCTCCAGCGTGGGCGCTGGCTGGTGGGCCGACACCGGGTCCTTCGGGTCCGGACCGGCGATCGCCGCGTACGCCAGGGCGGCGTCGGTAGCGGTAGCTGCCAGCGGGCCCAGGTGAGCGACGCTCCACGCCAACGGCGCAGCCCCGTGCTCGCTCACCCGGCCAAAGGTCGATTTCAGTCCCACCAGCCCGCAGAACGAGGATGGGATACGGATCGAGCCGCCGCCATCTGCCCCGATGGCCACCGGGCAGAGGCCCGACGCCACCGCCGCGCCCGGACCGCTCGAGCTGCCCCCCGTGTAGCAGCCAGGATCGTAGGGGTTGCGCGCCGTTCCGTGGTGGGGATTCAGGCCGGTCACGCCGATGCCGATCTCGTGCATGTTCGCCTTGCCGATCATCAGCGCACCCGCCGCTCGCAGACGGGCCACGACCGTGGCATCCTCCTTGGCCGGGCTCGTGCCCAGGAAGGCGGTGCCCACGGTGGTGGGGTACGGCGTCACGTCCACCTCATCCTTGACGGCCACCGGCACCCCGTCGAACAGACTCAGCGGCCGTCCCTCCTGGAGACGCTTCGTCGCTGCCCTGGCCTGTCCCAGAACCTCATCCCGATCCACCGCGATGATGGCCCGCAGCGGCGGATCGGCGCTATTGCTGGCCTCGATCGCCTCCAGTACCCTGTGGGCCACCTCCTCCGGCGTCGTCTTGCCCTCCCGATACGCCGCCGCATAGTCGTGGACGGTGGCAAAGCGAAAGCCAGGACCGGGCTCGGCGGGTGTGGCAGGCCACTCCTCCTCGGGTACACGGGCCGCCGCCGGGGCAGGCGTCCCGCTAACGTGGATCGGCAGGAGCGTGGGCGGCCCATCGACCCGCCGTTCCCGGTAGCTGGTGATCCCGGCGTTCTGAAGCAAGCTGGGGGCCAGGAGGCCGCCCAGGGGACCCTCCAGCAGCGCCACCACCAGCCGCAGCGGCAGCCCCGCCAGGTACGGCATACTGACCGACTTGAGATCGTACTCACTTTTCTCGACAAGCTGGCTGTCCATATCTCACCTCCGGATAGTGTAGGACGCAGACGACGCAGACTTACTACCAAAAGACCCTAAAGGTTTTCATAGGGCGATCGTTTTGGAAGAAATCTCATAACCGTCAGTTGCTCTATATGTAGAGACCTTGCGCTAAACCTTTAGGGTCTCATTGATTCCAAGAGAGCCCACACATCAAAGGAGGCGACCTCAACCGGCCGCCTCCCCCATATCCTGCCTACTCTTCGGACCCCTCAACGCCACTACTCCAGCCATCCTGCCCCGTCCCGCAACTGAGGCTCGGCCTGGTTGAGGATCTGATCCATAATGAAGCGGTATGCCCACAGCGCTTCCTCCGCTCCTTTGAACTCGAAGGTAAAGTTGCCGACCGCCGTGAGCAACGTCATCTCCCCACTCTCACGGGCCGCGCCGTCCTCATCGCTGATAGCAGCGCCAACTACCCGGTTATACGGTACAGAGACCATGACCCGCTTGTGAAGCAGTACGCCATAGTCACGGAAAATGACACGCTGGTCGGTGATGCCCACAAAGCCAGCCCCCCGCCCCTGGCAGTCGAACACGGCATAGAGCGTCTCTCCGGGAATCACATAAGTCTGGATCTGCTGGAGCTGTTCCTCGTCGTCACACCTGACGTTGACGTTAGGCATATCCCACCCTCTCCTTCCGCTCTACATCCGTGACTAGGTGCTTGTTCATCAATAACTTTGCACTTTGACGCGAAGACCAAGCGTAGGATCGCTGCAAGAATAAAGTTGTTCTTGAACAAGTGCTAACGTTAACCGTAGACCTTGTCGATGATAAAACGATACGCCCAGTGCGCCACGTCGGCCTCGATGGGCGTGAACGCAAAGCTGCCGGCGGTCGTGATCAACGTGATTGGGGTGGACCGATAGGCCGCCACACCCTCATCGTTGATGGCAACCCCGACCACCTGGGCGTAGGCCACCGAGACGAGCAGCCCATCGCCGACAGGGTTCCCCTGGCGCTGCAGGATGATCCGCCGGTCGGTGATGCCCACAAACGCGATCTCTTCGCCCTGGCAATCAAAGAGGGTATGGAGCGTTTCTCCGGGGGTGACAGTCTCCTGAATGCGCTGAAACGGTCCTTGCCCGTTCCTCTTGACCGTAGTCTCGGTCAAAGCTCTCCTTTGAGAAGAACAACCCAGCCACTCGGGGCGCCTACCCCGCCCCGATGACGACGGGACGTTCCGCTCTCAAAGACGGAGCCACCACCCACACCCGCTGGTACCGGACCTCCATCCAACCGAGGCACTGGTCTCTCTCTCGGGCGTCCAGCGTAATCCACCACAGGTGGAATTCAAGCCGTCTGAGAATCCGCTCTAGCACGTCTCCGCTCCACCAGGGCTCGCATCTGGGCGAGCACGATCTCCTGTTCCTCGTCGCTCAACCTGCTGAAGAGAAAATCGGCCTCGCGACGAAAGGCGGTGTCGGGAGGGATGGGGTCGAGCATCCCAACGCGAGCCATCACCTCCTGATTCGGGACGAGAAAAGCACTGGCGATCTTTTTGCACATCCCCACGCTGGGCTTCATCTCCCCCTTGGCCAGATACGCGATGGAACTGTGCGAAACCCCCAGACGCCGCGCCATCTCACGCCGGGACCATCCGCGCTCTTGCAGTTGTTCACTGAACCATACTGGGAATTCTGGCTTCATCATTTTCCATTGTACCACACAAGTCGTCCATGTCAACTCCAAGCAACGTCACACAACAATTGACAGCAGAAAATCGCCAATAGACCCTAAAGGTTTAGCGTAAGGTTCTTACAGTAAAACAAGTGACGGCTACGAGATTTCTTCCAAGACAATCACCTTATGAAAACCTTTAGGGTCTTTTCAACCTTGACACACTTTTCGTCGGGGAGTACAATCGATTCAGAGCCGGACCGGTTCCGAGGAGGCGGCAACCCCCGATGCCACTCCGGTCTTTTCCAGGGATGCTTCCTCCTCTGCAGACCAGGGCCAGAGGCAAAGATGGCTGAGCGGCGCCTCCTGAACATCTCGGACTTGATTAAACTCGTGCCTCCCACCGAAAAGGATGGGCAGGCGCGGGCGCTCGTCGAACGCGCCTACACCCTGGCCAACGTGGCCCACGACGGGCAGATGCGCAAGTCCGGCGATCCCTATATTGAACATCCCCTCTGTGTGGCCTACCTGCTGGCGACCCTGGGAATGGACGCCGACGCCATTGCGGCAGGCCTGTTGCACGACGTGGTGGAGGATACCGACGTCGATCTGGTCGCCCTCGAAGCGGCGTTCGGCGCCGAGGTCAGCAGCCTGGTGGACGGGGTCACCAAGCTAGAGCGCATCGAGGAACAGATCGAACAAGAGCAGAGTGAGAGGCTCCGGGGCGAACAGGAATTGGAGAGTATGCGCAAGATGTTCCTCGCCATGGCGCAGGACATCCGCGTCGTGATCATCAAGCTGGCCGATCGACTGCACAATATGCGTACCCTGTACGCCCTCAGGCCAGAGCGTCGCAAGACCTACGCCCACGAGACGCTAGAGATCTATGCCCCGCTGGCCAATCGGCTGGGTATCTGGCAGTGGAAGTGGGAACTGGAGGACCTGAGCCTGCGTTACATCGATCCTGAGACCTACATCGACCTCGCCTCCCTCACCACGGAGCAGCACGAAGAGCGCCAGGATCAGATCCTGCATCACGTTGAAACGCTCAAGCAGAGGATAGAGGAAGAGGGCATCAAGGGAGAGATCACGGGCCGTCCCAAGCACATCTATTCCATCTTTCGCAAGATGCAGCGCAAGGGTGTTCCCTTCCAGCAGGTCTATGATGTGCGTGCGGTGCGCGTGATCACCGACACCGTCTCCGACTGCTACCGCATCCTGGGCATCGTCCACGGCCTGTGGACACCTATACCCGGCGAGTTTGACGACTATATCGCCACGCCCAAGGACAACGGCTACCAGAGCCTCCACACCGCCGTCATCTGCAGGGACGGCACGACGATGGAGGTTCAGATCCGCACGTGGATAATGCACCGGACCGCCGAATACGGCGTCGCCGCCCACTGGAGCTACAAGGAGAGTGGCAAGCACGACCAGGCATTCGAAGACAAAATCGCCCTGTTGCGCTCATGGGGGGAATGGGGGACCGACGCGACCGACGCAGCAGAGTTCATAGACGCGATGAAGACCGACGTCTTCCAGGACAGGGTATACACCTTCACCCCCAAGGGCAAGCTGATCGAACTGCCCATCGGCGCGACGCCCATAGACTTTGCCTACCAGATTCACACCGAGATCGGCCACCACTGCCGGGGAGCGCGTATCAACGGCAAAATGAAAGGTCTGGACACCCAGCTCAAGACCGGGGATCGGGTACAGATCCTGACCACCCGGCGCGGCGGACCCAGCCGCGACTGGCTGAATCCCCATCTAGGCTATGTCAAGACCAGCCGCGCCCGAACCAAGATACGCCAGTGGTTCCGCCGCCAGGATCGGGTACAGAACATCGTCCAAGGCCGGGATATCGTCGAGCGCGAACTGAAACGGCTGGGCATTGATAACCTGAGTCACGAGGCGGTCGCCACGCTGTTCGGACCCGACAAACTGGAAGACTTTCTCGCCAGGGTCGGCTTTGGGGACATCAACAGCCAGCAGATCGCGAGCAAGATCGCCGAAACTCGCCCCAGCGAGGTCGAGCAGGAGCCACCCCCGCCGGTACCCACCCCTCCAGTCACGACGGTCGAGGGGATCCAGATCCAGGGTACCGGCGGCCTGCTCACGCGGCTGGCGCAGTGCTGCCATCCCCTGATCGGGGACGAGATCGTGGGCTACGTCACCCGGGGGCGAGGGGTCACCATTCACCGCAGCGATTGTGCCAACATCCTCGCTCTGGAGGACATTGAGCGCCTGATCGAGGTCAGTTGGGGCACGCGAGGCCAAACGATGCCCGTTACGATCCGTATCACCGCCTTTGATCGTGCCGGCCTGCTGAGCGAGATCTCTAACATCATCGGGGCGGAGGGCATCAACATCGCGGGCGTCAACCACAAGCTGGACCACAACATCACCACGCTGTACATCACAATAGAGGTCGATGACATCGCCCAACTGAGCCGGGTGCTGGCCAAGATCGAACGCCGCCCCAACGTGACTGAGGCCCGCCGGCACACGGTGTAGTGGTCAGAAACCAGGTTTTTTCGTGTAAGCGAAGCGACAAAACCTGGTTTCTCTGTTCAAAAAAAGACCTCAGGGGTTGCCCCCTGAGGTCTGAGCTTGTGTATCGACCTGAGAGCCGTTCGCCTACGGATCGGTCGGCACGCGATCACGATACGCGCCGCGTTCCACCAGCGTCTGCTCCGCCTCCAGCCAGGCCTGGAACGCGTCGCTCCCCAGTTGCCCGCGGAAATAGTCGTCCAACTCGCGCTCCTCGTGCCCCAACAGCTCAAAGACCACGTACTCGACGCCACTCTCACTCAACATCGGCTGGCTGATCTCGCCCACCGCCATCTCGAAGACAAAGGCCGCCACCTGGGGGTCGAACCGGTCCTCCAGCGCCTCCAGGGGGAGCCAGTCCACCTCGCTCCCGTAGACACTGATCTCCTCGTCCGCCCGCAGGTCTTCCAGCAGGGCCTCGTACTCTTCTCCGGCCTGCCACCGTGCAGCAGCCTCGTCCGCCAGCTCTTGATCGTTAAACAGGAGGTAGCGCAGCGTCACCTGGTCGGCAGTGGACGGCGTTTCTTCCGTGAACTGCTCCCGTATCTTCTCCTGGATCAGCGAAGCCTCAACCCAGGAACGGTATTGTTTCTCAGTGATCTTGAGCGTCTTTAGGCCTCTCACAAAGTTCTCGTACTGCTGCTCAAACTCCGCCTCCGTCATCGGCGTCGGTGTCGGCATGGGCGTGGCCGTCGGCCCGGCGTCGACCGTCTCGGTCGACGTCGCGGGCAGCGTCGGTTCCAGCGAGACCGTGGGCATGACCGGATTCCGGTCATACCCAAAATACTGCTCGATGGCCACATCCACGTCCTCGGCCGAGACGCTGATGCCGCGCCGCTGCGCCTCCTGGCGCATCAATTCCTCCTGGATCAACTGCTCCAGCGCCTGGTCACCGATGATGACGGCGTTCTCCGCTCCCAACTGGCTTTCCAGATCCCGGAGCTGGCCCTGGAGATACTCCAGCAAGAACTGGGAATCCTGATCGGTGGGATCGAGCATCTGTTGCTGTCGGTACAGGTACTGGAGCTCGCTGCCCAACTGCATACGGGTAAAACGCACCCGGGACTGGAACTCGGCCGTCGTGATGCGGGTCTCACCCACGGTAGCCACCGATTCGCGGGCTTTGACCACGTTCTCGGTGACAAAACCATAGACCAGGATGCCCACGACAAGTACCGCAACGCCGCCGATACTCCACTTTAGGATACGTTCCATACGCCGCTCCCGCGCCAGCCGGGAGCGCTGCTTACGGGTCAGTTCCTTGGGTACACGCCTCTTTGTCTTTGCCATACCGTTCTCTTTTTCCGCCGACCATCAACCCGAGACCAAGGTCAGGGGTGGCCGAACGGACGCGCCCTAGCGCTTATCCGCCTCTACGACGAAGGGCAGCATCGCCAGATGGCGCGCTCGCTTGATCGCCGTAGATAGCAGGCGCTGATGCTTGGCGCACGTCCCTGACCGCCTCCGGGGTTGAATCTTGCCCCGGTCGGTCAGGAAACCACGCAGCATATCTACCCGCTTATAGTCGATCACGGCCGACTTGTCCGCGCAAAAGGCGCAGTACTTGCGGCGCCCTCTTTTAAACCAACGCCGACCGCTATTACCACCATCATCATCATCACCACCACTACGTCGTCGTTGCTGGGATCTTCCTCGTGATGCCACGCTCAACCTCCCTCAATCATTAATAGTTAGGCCCTATTCTAGAATTGCTCCAGCCCTCACCCTCGGGGGCGCAACAGACCCCCGAGACGGGGGTTTGAGCGATCCTACAATTAGTAGCGAGATTCCTCAGCCCACCCACCGCCGGCCCTCACAGTCTCGGAGGGCCCACTGTGGCGACCCAACACCACCATCTCGTTGGCCACCACCTCGGTGCGAAAGCGTTTTCTTCCCTCGTGATCCTCCCAACAGCGAGTCTGCAACCGTCCTTCTACGTAAACCTGCTGCCCCTTTCGAAGATGCTGCTTGCAGATCTCGGCCAGGTTGCCCCAGGCCACCACGTTGAACCACTCGGTCTCCTCGCACCGCTCGCCCACCGAATTCTTCCACACACGAGAGCTAGCGATGCTAAACGAGGTCACCGCCTTCCCACTGGGCACATAGCGCATCTCGGGATCACGTCCAACATTGCCAATCACCATCACCTTGTTCAGACCTCGCGACATACCACCCTCTCCCTCTTCCGCCCCTGTCGAGCCGCATAGAGAAAGGCATCCCTCGTATCGGAAAAGCCTCTGGCCCGATGGCGTCGACCATGCTCTCGACGCCGACGCAGGACGAAAGTGGCGCTCGTCGCCAGCTCTAGGCTCCTAGGCCAGGGGTCTAACCAGGTGGAGGGTCTCCATTCGGTACGTGGAGGTCCAACCGGAGATCGAATCGACCAAAGACTGGCTCGCCGCCAGGTCGGTCCTCACACCCCACAGGCGGATCTATCGAGTCCAACACAACCAACCAACAACCGACTCAAGTGGCCCGCGCTCTCACCAAGCTATTGCTCAATTCGTACGATCAGGTGACGGATGACTTGCTCCAGCAACGTGAACTCACGCTCCAGTTGTGCCACACCCTGGGGCTCAAGCGCCATACGTATCAACACGTACTGGCCTTCCCATTGCTTCTTGATGGGATAGGCCAGTCGACGCAAACCCCAGATTTTCTGTTCGACAACCTCGCCGCCGTGCCGCTTGATCAGCTCTTCGACCCGCTCCACAACGGCTGTAAAGTCATCCCCGTCCACCTCAGGGTGGACGATAAAAACGAGTTCATATTCGCGCACTGGACGGTCTACCTCCTTTCTTTCCACGGGATTGCCCCCAGACCAAACGCCGGGAGCGGAAAGCCCGCCTTGGGGCGCGCAACGAGCGATATCATAGCACAAAGCGTTGGATTTGGCAAGTTCTGCCTGATCAGAAACCAGGTTTTTTCGCCGCAAAGCGCGGTGGTTATGGGTGGCAAACCACTCCCCCTAGCCATCAGTTCGTTTGGATAGACGCAGAAAAACCTGGTTTCTCTGAAAGTGTCAGGTGGCTGGCGAATTGAATACTGATGACTCGGTGAGTCCTCCTGATTCATTGTTAGTTCTGAGCATCCAGGTGCAACGCACCGATCACCCCTGGGCTTCGTATCGAGAGATAGCGGCAGCGACAAAGGCGTCGAACAGGGGATGCGGGCGGTTGGGCCGGGATTTGAACTCGGGGTGAAACTGGCTGCCCAGCATAAACGGATGGTCGGCCAGTTCGGCGATTTCGACCAGCCGCCCATCAGGCGACATTCCCCCGAATACAAGACCTGCCTCATTCAGCAGGTCTCGATAGGCGTTGTTCACCTCGAAACGGTGGCGATGTCGCTCCTCGACCTCCGGTCTGGCATAGGCCTGGGCGGCCTTTGTCCCCGGTATCAGCTTGCAGGGATACAGACCCAATCGCATCGTGCCCCCCATATTCACGATACTGCGTTGGTCGGCCATCAGGTCGATCACGGGATGCTTGGTGTGGGGATCGAACTCGGTGCTGTTTGCGTCCTCAATGTCCAGCTTTTGGCGCACCAGGTCGATGATCATCACCTGGAGACCAAGGCACAACCCCAGGTAGGGGACCTTTCCCTCACGAGCCCAGCGCGCCGTGGCAATCTTGCCCTCGATTCCCCGTTCGCCAAAGCCGCCAGGCACAACCACACCGGACACCGTCTGGAGTTTATCCCAGCCTCGGCCACGCTCCAGCGCCTCGGAACTGACGTACTGGATATCCACGTCCCAGCCCCGGCCCAGGGCAGCGTGGACCAGCGCTTCGCGGACACTGATGTAGGCATCGTGCAGCTCGACGTACTTGCCGACGATGGCGACGGGCAGCGCAGGCTTGGAAACGTGGATGCGCTCCACCATTTCGCGCCACCCGTCCAGATCGGGAGGTTCTACCTCCAACCCCAGCCGCTCGACGACAAAATCGCCCAGGCCGGTATCCTCCAGAATCAAGGGGATTTCGTAAAGCCAGGGTGTTGTCACCAGGGGAACGACTGCCCTCCGTTCAACGTCGCAGAAGAGGGCGATCTTGTCACACAGCCCCTCGTCGACGGGATGGTCAGCCCGGGCGACGATGACGTCCGGCTGAATACCAATGGAGCGCAGCTCACGCACGCTGTGCTGCGTGGGCTTGGTCTTGAGCTCGCCCGTGGCCCCGACGTAGGGCAGGAAGGTCACGTGAACGTACAACGTGTTCCGGGGGCCGACGTCCTGGCGCATCTGCCGCAGCGCCTCCAGGAACGGCAACCCCTCGATGTCGCCCACCGTGCCGCCCACCTCGACGATCACGACGTCGGCGTCGCTGCGCTGGCCAACCAGTGCGATACAGCGCTTGATCTCGTTGGTGATATGCGGGATGACCTGGATGGTGCCCCCGAGGAAATCACCCCGCCGTTCTCGAGCGATGACCTCTGCATAGACTTGGCCGGTGGTGACGTTGCTGGCCTGGGTCAGGCTCTCATCGATGAACCGCTCATAATGCCCCAGATCCAGGTCGGTCTCGGCCCCATCGTCGGTGACGAACACCTCGCCGTGCTGGTACGGCGACATTGTGCCTGGGTCGACGTTGATATAGGGATCGAGCTTTTGGATCGAGACCCGCACACCCCGGGCCTTTAGTATTCGGCCAAGCGAGGCCGCCGCCACGCCCTTGCCCACACTACTGATCACGCCGCCGGTACAAAAGACGTACTTGCGCATATCGCCTCACCCGTTTGTCCCCTCGCGATACAAAAACAATAGGGAGGGTCACCTGAGAGACCCTCCCTACGCCAAGTCAAGACCAATTCCCGAGCTTCAGGGCCCCGAGCCTCATAGAAACGTGTTCAAGTCCTCGACCGCCCGGTTCATATCGAGCATAACCAGGCCCAGTTTGGCCCCTTCGCGCGCCATCACGGTGAGCACTGCATCCTCACCCACCGACATCAGAAGTATATATCCCTGCTTGCCCTTGATATAGACCTGATTGAGCGCACCACGGCCCAGCTCACCGGCGATACGCTCGCCCAGGGAGAGCATAGCCGCCGACATAGCCGACACCCTATCCTCCTCCACGTTCGACGGGAGGGCGGATGCTATGATCAAGCCATCCACACTGACGACGGCGGACGCCTCGACATCCGATGTACTGGCCTGTAGATCTCGCAATCGATCTACCATGAGGTCCGCCCGTGATTTTGCCATCGGTTGCTCCTTTGCGCAGCTCTGCCCCCACTTTGCTGCCTAATTCTACTCCAACTCACCCAGTTGTGCAAGCGCTATCGCCAAGACGGGTGCATTTCAGTTTGGGGGCGAGTTTTCGTCTTGCCTTCCCAACAAGCATCCTGAGCCGTTCGGCTGAGGGCTTCGACCGAGCTCAGCCGAGGGCCTCTCGACGAAGCCTGTCGAAGGATGCGGTTTCGGGCCCAAAATGGCCGTTTTTCAAGCCGTCACCCTTCGACTATGCCCCTCGGCTAGCTCGGGGGGCACCTCAGGGTGACTACGGTCTGAGCAACTGTCGTCGTTTGTGTCAAGCCTGCCCCAGAACTGAAACGTACCCTTTTTTCCTCTCTCGACAGACAGACTGCACGATTTCTGGTGCAATTGGGGTGTGAATTATGGTATCACGTTCCAGATCACCGCCCCTAACCAGGAGGTGA
>CAYUIS010000102.1:0-18917 GCA_964444825.1 uncultured Anaerolineales bacterium
GGAGCACATCATGACGCTGAACAAGACAAAGTTTGAAGCCTACTCATACCGGACGAGTTCCCGTTTTGGCAGCCGGGTCCAGGTCTCACTGGACGATACGGCGGTCACTGTCATAGGCCCCCGGCTGGCAGTCCCCATATACCGTCTGTGGATCGCTGCCCAGGTGGTTCTGTTCTGGATGATCGTTCCGGCGCTGCTGGCAGCGGTGATTTTCTCGAACTGGCGGTTCACCGTTCTGGCCCTGGGCCTGGGAATCGCCCACTGGGCGGTTGGAAGTTTCGGTGCCGGATGTCTGTGGGAATTGGTAAACCTCACGGCCTTCGTCGAGGGCACGCCGGGGCAGATCGCCCTGTTCTCAGCCCATACCGTGAAGCGCGTGAGGATCGGCCCCGACTGGGCCAGGAACGGCCTGTGGTTGGTCATCCCACCATACGTGCCCCTGGTCAACCAGGCGGCGAAGGACTATTGCGTGTCGTTCGAGGCGCCGGACGGCGAGACAGGAGAGGACGCCGTCTATGCGTTCCACATGCAGACCCAGGAGGATGCCCAGGTTCTGGCAAGGGCTTTACAGGCTGGTGAGCCCGCTCGCAGCGCCGCCTGACACCTCCCAGGGTGGCCGGCGGTGTTCGCCTCTGGCGGGCGCGTCGTTCTACCCATCAATGGCATCCGGTAGTTCTTCCTCCACCAGTCGTATGCGCGGGTACAGATAGCCTGCCAGGCTTGCCGTCACCTTGAGGACCGCCATGATCACAAACAGAAAGCCGATACCGCGACCCGGCCCGACGCCGACGACCGCACCGACGCTTGCGGCAAGCGGCCCGCCGGGAGCGAGAAGGGGCTCAAACAACCTGTCGGCCAGCGGTCCGGCAGCGAGGTAAGCCAGCGGTCTCGTGGACGAGGCCACCATCTGCTGGGTGGCAAAGACCCTTCCCTGTACACCGGGCGGGACCTTGCTCTGCCAGATGGTCTGATTCGAGCCATATACGACGGCGATCGTAAAATGGGCGCAGAACGCGCCGACCGCGACCAGCCAGACCCAAGGCCGCAGGCCGATGAGAAGGAAGCAGAACCCGCTCAGCAGTTCGAAGCATAACACGCCGTTGATACGCCGCTTTGGGCCGCCCCAGGCGCTCATCACCAGGCTGCCGGCCAGCATACCACCGCCGGCGACCGATATGATAAGGCCGAGCACGTCGGCAGAGGCAAACCCGAGGATCATCGGCACGATCGTCGCCCCGACCATACCCCAAAGAAAGTTGACGACGGCAAAAAAGACCAATAGGCCCAACAGACCACGCCGAGCGACGATAAACGTCCAGCCGAAGGCAGCTTCTCGCCACAGGGGCTGCTTGCTTTCCGTGCCCGTGATGGCTGCCTCAGGTTGGGGGAACCGTACGACCAGCAACGTGGCAAGGGCAAGGAGAAAGGTGGCAAAATCGATCAACAGCACGCCGTGTACGCCGATCGTCAACACCAGGGCGCCCGCCAGTGTCGGAGCGAGGATCTCTGCAGCGGCGCGTCCAAACTGCATCATCCCATTGGCGCGGCCAAGATGCTCCTTGGGAACCAGCAGCGTCGTTGCTGCCGCATAGGCCGGCCACTGGAACGCACCAAAGACCGCGCTGGCCGCCACAGCCACATAGACGTGCCACACCTCGATCTGGCCAGTGAGGAAAAGGAGCGCCACAGCGAACGTAGTCAGCGCCGCTCCAGCGTCACTGAAAACCATCACCCAGCGACGATCCCAGCGATCCGCCAATGCCCCAGCCAGCGGCAACAGTGCCACGGTTGGGAGCACGGTGAACAGACCCGTCAGTGCAAATTGGGTGACCGATCCGGTGTGCTGGAAAACCCAGAGATTCAGGGCAAAGCTGGTCAAGCCGGACCCGACAATCGAGACGACCTGTCCCAACCATACAACCGTAAAGACGCGCACACTGGGGGAAAATGTCCTCTGACTCATTTCTGCTCCTTGAACTGGATGATCTCGATCAGGTTGCCTGCCGGGTCACGCAGCTTGATCCAGCGGGATTCCATCCCCCCTTCGACACCCCAGGGCAGCTCTACGTGGTGTGCCTGGAGACGTTCAACGAAGAGATCCAGGTCATCCACTTCGAAGGCTAGCAGGGGAAAGTGGGGTGGCTCGGCATCCTGCGCTGAGACAGGCCTTCCCTTAAGAATGGTCAAGTATGTTCCATCCACGTCAAAGTGGGGACGCCCGCTGTGATACGAGTCGTGGGTGATCAGTCGCAGACCGAGAATGTCACGATAGAAATGGGGGGCCGCTCCAGGGTCCTCGGCCCATAGGCTGACGACGGCAAAACGTCGAGGTGTTGAAAATGACATCCTTGTTCTCCTTACTTTTGACTAGGCACATCCTCTGTTAGCCGGTGACTGGCACGCGCATCATAGTCCATATCATAGATCTGCTTCAGGGCCTCGATACGCGGCAATATGTCGGCGTCGAACGCGCATTTCCCCTCAAAGGCGTGGAGGATGATACCTTCAAGCAGATCGCCCAACGATATGTCAAAGTACTCTGCCAGCGCCTTTAGCACTTTGAGCATCCGCTTCTCAATGCGAACGCCGGTCTGGACGCGTTCGACGGTGATGGTTGAACCATCTGGAGTCTTTGCCTTAGCCATGTTCTACCTCCCACATTGGTCTATCCCCGGTGAGTCATCTTGTTATCTTGGTACAAAAGTATTTTGATAACAATATTGGTATTATACAGCATAGCGCGATGATTGTCAAACCGACCACCCTCACTTTCACCCCTCGTAACGGACAACTATCCACTGCTTCCCCACTCCTTTGTCCCCCAAAGATATGCTCACACTGCTATACAAGATCCCGCCCAGACTTGAGGCGGAGACCTGGTGACCCAGGGAAGACAGGAAACGGGTGCCTGTTTTGACAGGGGAAGGATTATATGGTAAAATACGTACGAACGTTCGTTTTTCTTCTGACTCAGTTGCAGAACAGGAGACTATGCCCGACAGCAAGACTGAATCCACAGCTCCAATCGCCGAACAAACCACAAAGGGCGAGCGCACCCGCGCCAGGATCATCCAGGCTGCACATCGTCTTTTTATTGAACACGGGTATCACGGCACCTCGATGCGGCAGATCGCTGAGCAATCGGGGCTTGCTCTGGGGGGCATATACAACCATTTCACTGGCAAGGAGGACATCTTTGCGGCAGTCGTGGCAAAGCACAACCCCTACGGTGATATGGTGCTTGCGTTGGAGGTCGCCCAGGGAAGGACAGTGGAGGAACTGGTTCACAATGGAGCGGCCGGTATGCTCGCAGCCCTGCGAGATCGTCCGGACAGTCTGCACCTGATATTCATCGAGATCGTCGAGTTTGGCGGCCAGCACTTTCCTCCATTGATCGAAAACGTGTCTCCACAGATGATGCGTTTCGCCCATCGACTCATACAGGCAGGTGGGATCCTGCGGCCGATTCCCCTCCCCACCCTGATCCGTGCGTTTATGGGATTCTTCTTCGCCTACTATATGACCGAATGGCTCTTTGGCGGGCAAATCCCGTCTGAACCCCGTCACGATACCTTTGACGACTTTGTCGACATCTACCTGTTTGGCGTTTTGCAGCAGTAGGAGGCCCGATGTCAAAAGCTATCACAATTGAGCGTGTGACCCGTCGTTTCGGTGCGCTGGTCGCTGTGGACGACCTGTCGTTCGAGGTCGAATCCGGGGAGATTTTCGGCCTGTTAGGGCCGAACGGCGCCGGCAAGACCACGACGGTCAACCTGACCACGGGCCTGCTGCGCCGGCACGCGGGTGCAGTACACGTGCTGGGATTCGATCCTGAGGTTGAGCCCCACCAGGTGCGCCAGCGTATCGGTCTGGTACCGCAGGAGACGAATCTATACGCGGACCTGAATGGTCTCGACAATCTGTGGCACCACGCCGCTCTGTACTGCGCCGACCTGAATGTCGTGGAGCAGCGGATCGAGGAATTGCTCCGATTGATGGAATTGTGGAAACGGCGCAAGGACCGCGTGGGAGCCTATTCGGGAGGGATGAAGCGCCGCTTGGCCCTGGCCCGCGCCCTGCTGCACGATCCGGAGGTCGTGTTTTTCGATGAACCTACCATAGGTGTAGACGTGCAAGGTCGGCACGCACTGTGGGATCACATCAAAACCCAGCAGGCCGAGGGCAAGACCTTTATCGTCTCGACCAACGATATGACGGAGGCCGACGCATTGTGCGATCGCCTGGTCATCATTGACCACGGTCGGGCGATCGCGCTCGATAGCCCCGAGCGCCTCAAAGCCGCTCTGGGGCGGGATATCGTCACCCTACGCACGACGCCCCCTGTCCGAGACCCGGAATCCCTGTTCGCACACCTCGGCGTCCAGGCGGTGACGCATACCCCACCCGACCAACTGCGCCTGGAAGTGACGAATGCCGAAACCATCGCCGGGGAACTCGTCACCCGCGTGGCCGCTGCCCACCGGCTGGAATCGATCCGTATCGCACGTCCCTCACTGGATGACGTGTTCCTGTTTCACACTGGCCGGGCGCTGAGGGAGTGAGCCCAGGCCAGAGTGGGACAAAGGACTAGGAATCTATCCGCAAATTCGCTCAAACCCCCGTCTCGGGGGTGCCTTTCGCCCCCGAGGACGAGGGCTAGAGCGAGGGGGACAAAGGATTAAAGGACAACGAACCATGATCCGTTTTCGTCTTCTACTGCTGAACGAGTTCAAGCTCGCCCGCACCGCACTGCCCATCCATCTGGTTGCCATCATCCAGCCTTCGCTCATCTACCTGCTGATGTCACTCGTACTGGTCCACCCCACCTTCGACGTACATATCTCCCGGCCAACCACCGACGAAGGCCGGGCACTGGTTGCAGCGATGCGAGAGGTGGGATCGCCTATCGGTGCGCCGTACATCAATCCCGTTGTGGTGAGCGATGAGGACATGGCGCAGATGGAGGATTCAGCGCAACGGCAGATCATCACGGTCGAGTCCCACGACGGTGTGCCAGTAGCGGTGCAGCGGTTCGGCCTGATCGATAGCAACACGGTCAAGAACCTGCGTAATCGGCTGACGGCAGCCGCCCTGCGCCTGTGGGAAAACACCCTGGGCGACAGCGCGGTGACGATCCAGGAGCGCCCATGGCTGCCCCGTGATGTGCCCTACATGGTCTACTTTGGCATGGCGATGCTCCCGATGACGGCTTTTATGGCAGCGATCTTTATCGGCGGAATCCTCACTGCCCAGGATTTCGAGTTCCAAACCATCACCGAGTACCGGCTGGCGCCCATCGCCCCGGCGCTGGTTTGGGGCGCTCGCCTGGTCCGGCTGGTGCTTTCGGGGCTGCTCTCGGCGGGTGTGCTGCTGCTCACAGTAGGCTTGCGCGCGGGCTATTGGCCGGACTCGTTCTGGCGGGTGGGGCTGACCGTGCTGCCGATGGCCACCATCGCGGGCGGCTCGGGAATCGTCGCCGGTCTATTGCTCCGACGCAGCATCCCCACCCTGCTGGTGGGCCTGCTGAGCTCGCTGGGCTGCTGGATTCTTGGTGGCGCGTTCGGCCTGGTAGCCGGGTTTGGGGGACTGTACGAACGGATAAGCCGCCTGATACCTCACACATATGCTGTCGAACTGCTCTTCCCCCGCTATTACGGAACCCCAATCGGCGATTCCGAGGTCTCGGCCTGTGTGCTTGTGCTATTCAGCGTGTGTACGCTAGCCCTCGCCTCCCTTGCCTACCGCTGGCGGGTACTGCGTCAAGAATGACGGAGTGAGGAAAATGAGACGCTTCTGGATTCTGCTTCTCACCGAGATCAAGGCCTGGCGCCACGACCCGATTTCTGTCGCGGGCGGGTTCATCGCCCCTACGGCTCTGTTGATCGCCTTCGGGTTGCTGTTCGGCGGGAACCTTAGCTTCCACGTCGCCGTGCTGAATCACGATACCGGCCCGTGGGGTGCTGTCCTGCGCGAGACGGTCGGCGAGGTGATGTCGCCGTTCGGCACACCCTACTATGACGTTCCCGACCTCTCAGAGGACGATGCCTGGCAGACCTATCAAGCTCACCGCATCGATGGTATATGGGTCATCCCACCGGATTTCTCAGCGCGGTTGGAGGCTGGGCAGAACCCTACCGTTGAGATGTACTTTGACAACTATAACGACGACCGGGCCAAGAACCATCGTATCTATGCGGCAGAGATCTTGTGGCGCTTCTACGAGAAGGTCGGACAGCCTGGCCCACCGCTGGCCCTGGCCGAAGTATACCCGCGCCCAGAGATGGTCGACTGGTTCCCCTTGATCGGCGTGGGGCTGATGCTGTTCGGTGTGAGCCTAGGCGGGATGTTTAACATCTTTTTGCTGACGTATAAGGAACAGGTAACAAGGATCACGCTAGAGTTCGGGCTGGCCCCTCGCTCGCTGATGTGGGTCTTGCTTCCAAAGGTGCTCCTGGCGCTGGTTATGGGTTTGGCGACAGGCACGGCGCTGATGTTTGTGCTCTATCTATGGGTCGGCGTGTGGCCTGGGCATCTCCTGTGGGCTGTGTGGCTGCTCTCCGGCCTGGTAGCGCTCTTCTGGATCGCCGTCGCCCTGATCCTCGGGCTGCGCTCGCGGCACTATATGGCCGGGGCCATCGCTGCGGTCGTAGGTAGCGCTATCGTCTTTTTCATCGGTGGTGGGATGGCGCCCGTGCGCTACTACCCGGACAAAGTGCTCTGGCTTGCCTGGCTCTTCCCAAACACCCACGCTGTGGACCCTGTGCGCGACCTGGTGCTGTTCCAGGCCTGGCCAACCGACTGGGGCCTGACGTTGCTCAAGCTGGCGGCGTTTGCCCTCGTAGGCCTGGCGGCAGGCGCGGCCCTGGCCTCTCGCCACCTGAGGCGACTGGGGTGAACTGGCGTCCCCTTTCGCTTTTCCCAACGTTGTCTATGACAATGATCGGTGGACAGTCGCTTGACATGGTGGACTCTCGCCCATAGAATGGGAAAAATCCCCCTGTTGGGTCTTGACTCTCCCCTTGCTAGAGGGTGTATAATGGAGCAGAGGGCCGGTTGCTTCGACGTAGGTTTGCTCTGCGGCGGCTGGGGGCGGATTGTCCTGGAGCTGCGAGTGGAGGATTGTTTAGAGACGTGAAGACCAAAGAGGCCAGAGAACTAGGGAAGGAGATTGCCACGCTCGTCCAGGCAAGCAGAATCGTCGAGGCCTACGAGCGGTTAGCTCCGGTTCTCGCCGAGCGCTGTAAGTTCGATATGCTCAGGCGGATCGGCGAGCCCATTGGCGCAGGCCCGCGTGAGCACGTGGATGCCTTCCTGGACCTCATTGCGAATGACAGGACTGAGGGAGGCTGGGTGGTGATCGCCAAGGCACTAGAGCAAACGCTGGACCGAGACCTGCCAGGCGCACTTGCCCGCTGCCGAGATTTTATCATCGCTGCCGACATCTGGTACGCGGCGGACACGTTTGGCGAAGGGGTCGTTGGCCAGGCCCTGGTGACACAGTTGCAGCCGACGCTGGATCTGCTCACACCCTGGCGGGAGGACCCCAACCCCTGGGTACGTCGGGCCGTCGGCACCAGCATCCACTTTTGGGCCAAGCGCTCACGCGGTGCAATAGAGCACATTCCCCAGGCAGAGGTACTCCTGGCCTTCCTGGAGCCGATGTTCGAAGAATGGGATATGATCGCCGTCAAGGGCGTGGGCTGGGGTCTAAAGACGATGGGTCGGTTGTATCCCGAACTGGTGACAGAGTGGCTGGCCGAACAGGTCGTTCCCAGTGAGCGGCGTTTTCGGGCCTTGATGTTGCGCAAGGCGCTCACGTACCTCTCGGACGAGCAGCGCGCCTGCGTCACCGGGCACAACGGGTGATGGGGGTCCAGAGGGGCCTCAAATGGAACTGGAATTCCAAGAGTACCGCGCCCACAAGATCGTCAACGTCCACAAACACGTGGACGGTCCCTGGTTCTGGGGCAAGTACACGGCCCATCCCTACGTCGGATGCCGCAGCGGCTGCGAGTTTTGCTACGTCCGGGGCAGCCGCTATCTGGGGCGGCGCGATCCCGACACGTTCGACACCTTGATCCAGGTCAAGGTCAACGCCGTCGAGTTGCTGCGGAAGGAGCTCTCCCAACTGACGCACGAGGTGATCTCGTGCGGCGATTGGCAGCGCCCGGCCGAGGATCGCTATCGGCTGTCCCGTGGCATGCTGGAAATGGTGCTCGACCTGGGTTTTCCCCTGTATATCAACGAACGCTCGCCGCTGGTCACCCGCGACCTGGACCTGTTGATGGAGATCAATCGGAAGGCCTGGGTGGGGGTGGCCTTTAGTATCAGCAGCGTCGATCCGGCCCTGAAGCAGGCTTTCGAGCCTCACAGTCCAGGGCTAAAGAGCCGCCTTCAGGCAATGCGGGAGCTGGCGGACGGCGGTATCCTGGTTGGCGCCTCTATGATGCCCGTGCTCCCGTTCGTGGGTGACGACGAAAAACACCTGGAGGATACCATACGCGCCATCAAGGATCATGGGGGATCGTTTGTGCTGGGCGGCGGGCTGACGATGGACGGCGTCCAGGCCAAACGGACGCTGGCGGCTGCCTGCCGCTACGATCCGGCACAGGAGGAGCGCTGGCGCAAGCTGTACGATTGGGAGGTGGAAGGTAAACCGAACTACAGTACACCCTCGCCCTACAACGCCCGGCTGGGTCTGTTGATCCGTGAGCTATGCGCCCGGCACGGGATACTGGACCGAATGCCACGCTACGTCAAACCCGGCCCGCTGGCAATAAACAAGCGTATCGCCGAGCGGCTGTTCCTCAAGACCTACGACCTGGAGCTTGAGCAGGCCAAACCGTATCGTCTGTGGGCCTACCGCAAGGCGGCCTGGGCAGTGGATGAATGGCCGGAAAGCATCGCCGATCTGTTCGGGGCCCGGGGCGAGGCGGGCCTGCGGGAACTCCCCGGCGTCGGCAAGAGCCTTGCTAGGCAGATCGGGGAATGGTTGCAGGAGACAAGGGTGGATCTGGAAGGAGACGACCGATGACCAAGACCGACATCCCGACACAGGTGAGCGTTATACTGATGGCCTACGATCCAACCGCACTACATCCTGCCGCCGACGCGCTGCGCGAGCTGTGGCTCCAGTTCGAGCCCAAGAGCATCGAGGCGATCAAGGCTGAGCAGCGGGAGCAGCAAGAGACGGTCGGTATCCCCGTCCCCGTGCTCAAATCGATTGGTAAGGCGGTCGGCAAGGTCGCCCGAAAGCGCGTGGAGGACTTTTTTGCCTTGGCGCGCCTGCTGTGGGATGAGTACGGTCGCGAGGGCCGCGTTGTGGCGGTGCACTTTCTCGGGCCTATGGAACTCGCCGATCCCGAGACCATCGTGCCCCTGCTGATCGACATGTGTCGCACCTGCCTGACCTGGGAGGACGCCGATCAATTCGCCATGTACGCCCTGGAACCGATCATACGTCGGGAGCCAGAGACGTGGCTCCCGGCCGTGGAACCCTGGTTGCGCGATGAGAACAAGTGGGTGCGCAGAGCTGGTATCACCGTCATCGGTCGCCTGGCGATGAAGCGGCCCGCCCTCTCCCCCCGCTGCCTGGAACTGGCCGAGCGATTGCTGCTCGACGAAGAGGTTGACGTCAAGCGGGCCGTCAGTTTTGCCATCCGCCTCACCGCCCGCGGAGATGCCGCCGCTGTGCGCGACTTATTGGCTCGCCACATCCCACCCCAAGACGCAGCCGCTACCTGGGTGCTCTGCGACGTCATCCGCAGTATGGGCAAAACACTGCTGCCAGAACTCACGACGCTGCTCCCTCGCTACGAGCAATGGGCCGCCGATCCAACGTTGAGCGCCAGGGACCGCCGCTCCGTCGAGAGTGCGGTCAAGACCCTGAGAAAGGTGCAGGCGTGAGCCGAATGAGCAATTGGCAAGCCCAACTCAAAGCCGATCCTCTCCCCTGGCTTCTGGAGCCAGACGAGGCCAACCCGGCCGTGCGCTACCTGGCCCTGCGCGATCTCCTCGACCGGTCCGCTGACGACCCAGAGGTCGTTGCTGCTTGTGCACAGATGATGCGCACCGGCCCGGTCCCCGCCCTCCTAGACGCCCAGCACCCGGATGGCTACTGGATCAAGCGCGACTATTACCTCCCCAGACACCAGGGCACCCTCTGGACGTTGACTGTCCTGGGCGACCTGGGATTGAAGGCCGACGAGGAGCACGTGCAGCGGGGCTGCGAGTATATGTTCACGGTCCAATGTGAGAACGGTCCGTTTTGTCGCCGCCGCCGGATTTCGGGCCAAGGAACGGTCTGGCAAGAGCATCCTGAACCCTGCACCCACGCGCGCATCGTGCGCTTCCTCATTCAGTTCGGCTACAGCGATGATCCTCGCGTGCGCAAGGCCATCGATTGGCTCATAGCCACCCAACGGGACGATGGGATGTGATTCTGCGGCAGCGTGGAGCGCCGTGGCTGCATCCGAGCCACGCTCGACGTGCTGCGTGTTGCGATCCTAGACCCATCGACCGCTGCCCACGAGGGAATCGCCCAGGCCGCCACCGTCGTCTGTGATCTACTGATGGAGCCGCGTATGAGTCGCTATCACGTCGGACCCACCTGGGGTACGTGGGAGGCCCTGGACTACCCTCACTTCGGCCTCGGCGTCATCCCCGCCCTTGATGCCCTGGCACGACTTGGCTACACACCTGGGCAGCCCAATGTTGCCGCCGCGGTCGAGTATCTGCTGAGCCGGCAGCTACCCAATGGCGCCTGGCCACAGGATCAAAGTGTATACCGCCCGCCTTTCGCCGTAGGTTCACCAGGCCAGCCCAGCAAATGGCTGACGCTGGATGCGTTGCGGGTGGTAAAACTGCTCTCCGGCCAAGACTGAAACGAGGCGCAGCGATGATGCTGAAGGCCGCCATCTGAGAGGGGTTAGGAGACTGCCTTTCAGCTCTGCTCTGCCGGTTGGGCAACCGGCCGGTCTGCTCTAAGTAGCACCCCGATCGAGAGCGCTCCGAGCACAGCGGCCCCGCCTGCCAGGCTCGCCGGCCCGAATCGGTCCAATGCAATGCCCCCCCATAATTGCCCGATGACGCCACCCAGGGCGAACACCGTCGAAGTGATGGACTGAAGACGGGCCTGAAAGATCGGCTCCGCCTGAAGCCGCACGCGGCTCGTGTTCCAGACCACCTCCGCGAATACGGCGAAACCAATAGTCGCCAGCGGCAGCGCCGCGATCAAGCTCACCGGCACGATCGCAAACAGCACCAGCGCCGCTGCGACGGCAAGGCCGTACGACGCATAGCGGCGGATGGGGGTATCGCCTTCGCCGTGCGAGCCGGCATAGACTGCGCCCAGGAGCGCCCCCAGGCTGGCTGATGCTGCCAGCAGGCCCAGGCTGACGATCGACCCGCCACGTCGGTGCACGATGGCAGCCAGCAGACCAATGGCTGGCGTGGCGGCTATTACGGTGACCAAGGTCAACAGGAGCGGATGGAGCAGCCCGGGCTGGCGGGCCTGGTAGACGATCCCATCCCTCACATCCAGGAACAATCGTCGCGCCGCTAGTCTCTCAGGCCTGTCCCCCGTCCCCGGCTCTGACCGAGGCAGAAACCACAGGCTGCCCGCCGCGACCGAGTAGCTAAGCCCGTTGAGCAGAAAGGCGATCGGCAGCCCAACCAGTCCCAATAGCGCGCTTCCGGCCGCGTTTACCACCATCATAGCCGTGGTCTCGGTCATCGAGTTGAGTGCGACCGCGGAGCGCACCTCGTCGGCTGGAACCGCTTGGGTGAGCACCACCTTGTACGCCGGGCGTGAGAGCGTCCAGATCGTCCCACTGGTCAGCGCCCAGGCGTAGATGTGCCAGGGAGCGATGCGCTCGGTCTGCACCAGTGCGGCGACGGCCGCGGCGGCGGCCGCCCCCACCAGTTGTCCGATGATGAGCAGCCGCCGCCGGTCCACATGATCTGCTATGGCTCCCCCCGCCGGCATGAGCAACTGAGGCAATGACGACAGGATCGAGATACCCCCTACTGCCAGAGCCGAGGAACCCGTCATGGTCGCCACCAGCCAGGCCTGCGCCAGCTCCTGCAGGCGGTCGCCTGCGTAGGAGGCTCCCATCCCCGTCCACAGCAGTCGAAATCGCCCCCGTCGCAGAGGCGACAACAACCCGGGTCTCTTCACACACCGTCTCTCAAAAGGATCCGTCAAGCACAGCCTTCAGTCTGTGCACCTGCTCGTATTCATACTGAAAGAAGGCCAGTTGCGCGGCGGTTTTTTCGGCGTCTTCTTCCATCGAGTGCCCCATCGCCTCTTCGACGGCCGCGTGATGCCCCTCGTCCAGCATCCAGGGGATCATCTCTCCGACGAATCCGCCGACGGCGTAACGCCAGTATAGCGTCGCCGCATAACCGAACCGCACCAGGTCAGGATTGCCCCGCCAGCCAGCATCGTGCAACCCCTCCAGGTAGCCCTCGAGCACGATCCTCTCGAGTTCAAGCTCCTCTGTGGGGCTGACGGCGCCAAAGGCGACGCTGCCGTTAACCAGCGGTGCGATCTCCTCTCCCACCGCCGCGATCCCGAGAAAAGACCAATCCACTGCCACCACCTGGTCGCTCCCATCAGCGGCGCGCCGTGAGAAAAGGTTGCGGCGGAAGGCGTCGAGGTGGCACAGGGTCTGCGGAAGATGCTCGATCGTCTCCAGGATATCGTGTCGTTCTTCCCAGATCTCCTGGATAAACTCGGCGCTGATGCCAGGCAAGGCACGCTGGATCAGCGGGTGATCCATAGAGTTGAGCAGTAGCTCCACGGCGGGGGCGGCGCTTTCCAGGTACTGGCGCAGATGCTTCCTGGTCAACCAGTGATCGTCCGGCAACGGCTTTCCTGTCAGGTAGGTGCCGTTGAACTGTCCCAGGCAGCGGGCGACGCTGCCGTAGTACTCCAGGGGCCACCGTTCGTGGACCTCGTCCCTCACCTCCTCCATCCAGATCCAGGTTGTGCCGTCCCGGTGTTCACCCGCCCCATAACAGCGCGGGGGCACCAACCCGCCCGGCAGGTTGTCCAGCAGCCCCGATTGGTAGGCCAGCATCTCCCGCTTCCAGTGCCGCCAATGATGGGGAGTCGCTCGGCTATCCGGCGTTTCCCGGGCCACCTTGAGAATCAGCGTCCAGGGTAGCGCCTCGCCATTTGCCGGCCCGTTCCCGGAGAAGCGGTACACGCCGGAGGACATATCGATCCCCCCGACGACCGGTTCGCAACGCCATCCGTCGACCTCGACGTCAGCGCGGTCCAGCACCTGTTGGACGAACGGCGTCAGCGTCATCTGGTCGATGTCTTCGAGTTGCTCTTCGATGCGGTTAGCCATAATCCCTCCTGGCGACTAAGTGACCGTCTCCTCGGTACAGATGAATGAGATGGGCGCACCGCCCGTGGAGATGGATACCGCATGCGCCCCCAATTCCTGCGCGACCTGTGGGGGAAAGCCCTCCTGCAAGGCCTCCACCGAGGGGAAATAGAGCTCCGCTATCATATAGAAAGGCGGCGTTCCTTCCGGCGCTCCGATTGCTCTCGATACCACATACTTGACCACATTCGGTACCTTTTCGGCCACCAGGGGCACGTGCTCGTCCATATAGGCTCTCTCAAAAGCCTCAACGTCCTCTGGATACGGATATAATACCACGAGTTTCACGCTCATGTTATTTTGCCTCCTTCATCTTTTGCTAGATCGGTTCTGTTTCGCCTATAGTATACCCCACAACCGTTCCGAGAGCGTTCCCAGAACCGCTCCAAAGCGGATTGCGTAACTGATTCGATTGGTTATTATCCGTGTTGCCAGTATAATTGTCGGCAGGGGAGTCTCCATGTCCAGCCTGAAACTGTTTCTGCTCGGTTCACCCTGCCTCGAACGGGATGGCGTGCCGCTCGACTTGCACACACGTAGGAAAAACATTGCCCTCGTCGCCTACCTGGCGGTGACACGTCAACACCACACACGTGAGACGCTGGTCACCCTGCTCTGGCCCGAGCTCGAACCGAGCCGGGCCCGTGCTGGCCTGCGTCGCAATCTCTCGCTGCTCAACAAGACCTTGGATGGTGAGTGGTTGGTCGTAGACCGGGAGCACGTTGGCACCGATCCTGACGCCGATCTCTGGCTGGACGTAGATCAGTTTCGCAGACTACTATCCGCCTGGCAAGACCACGGTCACCCAGAGACCGATGTCTGTGCCGACTGCCTGACCGCTCTGGCCAAAGCCGTCAGTCTGTATCGGGATGACTTCCTGGCGGGCTTTAGCCTCTCCGATAGCGCAGGCTTTGACGAATGGCAGTTCTTCCAGACCGATAGTTTGCGCCGCGAACTCGCCTCGACCCTGGAGCGACTGGTGCGCGGTCACAATGCTCTGGGGGCGTACGAGCCAGCTATCCGGTTTGCCCTGCGCTGGCTGGCCCTCGACCCCTTGCACGAGCCGGTGCATCGCTGGCTGATGGTCCTGCACGCCCAGGCCGGTCAGCGCGCTGCCGCACTGCGCCAGTACCGGGAGTGCGCGCGCATCCTCAAGGAAGAGCTGGGGCTTTCTCCCTCAGAGGATACTGCATCCCTCTATGAGAAGATCCGAAGCGGGCAGGTAGGCGGTGAAGAGACGCCTATCCCAATTGCCTCACGTTGGCACAACCTGCCAGTCCAATCGACGCGATTCATCGGCCGGCGGAAGTTACTGACAGGGATCAAGAAACACCTGCAGAACCCTGATTGCCGGCTGTTGACCCTGGTCGGGCCAGGGGGCTGCGGCAAGACCCGGTTGGCCCTGGAGGCTGCCGGAGCTCTGTTGGATGAGTTCGTGCACGGCATTTTCTTCGTCCCCTTAGCCCCGCTTCAGTCGGTGGAGGCAATCCTGCCCACCGTGGCTCAAGCGGTCGGACTCTCTTTCCGCGGAACGACCGAAGGTGAGATGGAGGTCGAGCCTCGACAGCAACTGCTGGACTACCTGCGCCGGAAGCAGATGCTGCTCATTCTGGACAACTTTGAGCACCTGCTCGATGGGGTAGCACTGGTCACCGACATCCTCAACGTTACCCCCGGCGCTAGAGTCCTCGCTACCTCCCGCACCAGGCTCAACCTACAGAGTGAGCACCTGTTGCCTGTGACCGGAATGGATCTCCCGGACACCGCCGCTGAGCTGTTCGTCACCAGCGCGCGCCGCGTGCGACCGGACTTTGGGCTGACGACGGACAACCTGGCAGACGTGATTCGTATCTGTGACCTTGTGGGAGGGATGCCGTTGGCGATCCTGCTGGCGGCAGCCTGGGTGCAGATGCTGTCTCCGGCAGAGATCGTTGCCCAGATCAGCCGCAGCATCGACTTCCTGGAAACCGATCTGCGGGACCTGCCTGAACGGCACCGCAGTATGCGGGCTGTCTTTGACCATTCGTGGAAACTGCTCGACGTGCGCGAGCGAGCGGTGATGCAGACGCTATCCATCTTTCGCAGCGGCTTCACCTGGAAAGCGGCGCAACAGGTTGCCAGCGTCTCACTCCAGGGGTTGAGGGCGCTGGTGGACAAGTCCTGGCTGCACCGCGCACCTATGGACAGGTTTGAAATGCACGAACTCGTGCGGCAATACGCAGCGGAAAAGCTCGCCCAAACTCCCTCGGCCAGCCAGGCAGCGTACGACCAACACTCTGCCTACTACACATCCGCCCTGCAGCAGTGGGCGGCGGACCTGAAAGGATTCCAGCAGCAACAAGCACTGGCAGAGATGGATGTCGAGATTGAGAACGCACGTGTTGCCTGGGATTGGGCAGTGGTACAAGGACAGATGAAGCAACTAGATCGGGCGATGGATGGCCTGTGTCTGTTCCACACGCGGCGCAGCCGCTATCAGGAGGGAGCAGCTCTTTGTCGCGCGGCCGCAGAGAGCCTGCAGACGGTAACACGTGCCATTGCCCTGAGAGTGCGGGCCAAGACTTTGGTATGGCAAAGTGCTTTCGAACAGGAGTTGGGACGCGTCGAGCTTTCCAGCAACCTGCTGCAGCAGAGCCTAGACCTTGTCGAGGAATTGGAGTTGTCTGGCCAGGACACACGAGCGGAAAAGGCAGCCATCCTGCTGCACCTGGGAGAGATAGCCTATGCCTCCGACTACAGGGAAGCCCAGGGGTTGTTCGAAGAGAGCCTGGAGCTGTGCCGGGTATCAGGTGACCGCTGGAGAACGGCGTATGTACTGCGCGCCCTGGGGTCAGCGGCGCTGAATCTGGGCGACTACGGCGGGGCAAAACGATCGTACGAAGAAAGTCTGGCGATCCGGCGGGCGTTGGGCGACCAGTGGGGCATTGCAAACTCGCTCCAGGGGCTTAGTCGTGTCTCCCTATCCCTCGGAGAGATTGAGCAAGGCGAGCGTCTAGCGCGAGAGGGCATCGCGCTTTCGGAAGAGATCGGTGACCAGGCCGGTATTGTGAAGGGGCTCGGCAACTTGAGTCTACTGCTTCAGTGGTCCGGCCGGTTCGCCGAGGCCCAGGCGCTTCTGGAAAAAAGTGCAGCGATCTGCACCGACCTGGGGTTCCGGGTTGGGTTGGTCTATGCGCAGGCCCACCTGGGCACCACGGTGGGGCTCATAGGGAAATACGAACAGTCTCGCGCCCTGGCGTCCAAGTGTCTTGCCCTGGCTAGGGAGATCGGTCATTCCTGGGCAATGGGCTGGTCCTTGATGTTGCTGGGCGTCAGCGCCCTGGTTGAGAATGCGTACACAGAGGCCTGGCGCTTCATTCAGGAGAGCCTCTCCGTCTACCAGGAGGCCGGGCAGCAGGACTCAACTGGCTTTGCCCTCGTTTTCTCCGGGATTGTGGCTCTCAGGTTGGGGCAGGTCTCTGTGGCGCGGCAACGCCTGTGCGAGGTGCTGCACCTGGATACGACTATTGGGCGTTTTGGGTCCTCTGTGACTGCGGTGGCAGCAATGGCTCTGCTCCTGGCTGAACAAGGCCAACCAGAACGGGCTGTGGAGTTGTACGCCACCGCGTCGCGTTATCCCCTCATCTCCAATTCGCGTTGGTTCAAGGACATCGTGGGCAAGCACATCGCGACCGTCGCCATGACCCTGTCGCCGCAGGTGGTCGCAGCGGCGCAGGAACGCGGAAGCGCCCGAGACCTGGATGCTACTGTGGCCGAGTTGTTGGTCGAGTTGGAAGAGTCAGACACAGAGCGGTAGATAACCCATACCTCTGCCTTTTGCCATCCGTTTTTGGGATAAGTGGGGATATCACTATTGACTCCCAGAACGTTTGTTCGTATAATAATGGTGGGAGGATATCGTGGGACCGCTGGAAAAGCTAAAGCTACTGGGACCGCCGACCTGCTTTGAGCCTGCCGAGGAGATCGGAGTGCCCCAACCGTCCACACGCAAGGACGACGATCTGAGCGGGGCCATCCACAATGCCGTGATGCCCAACGGCAAGCGCATCGCGCTGCTCAAGACGATGCTCACCTCCGCCTGTGAGCGGAACTGCGCCTACTGTGCTTTCCGGCAGGGCCGCGATTTCCGGCGTGCCACCTTCACTCCGGATGAATTGGCCCAGCTCTTTATGGGACTCCACCACAAGGGCATCGCAGAAGGTGTCTTTCTCAGTTCCGGTGTTGCTGGAGGGGGGCCCCGTGTCCAGGATCGCATTATTGCTACGGCGGAGCTGCTGCGTAGGCGCTACGAGTTCTCTGGCTACATCCATCTCAAGATCATGCCCGGGGCGGAGCGGGAGCAGATACTGGCGGCGATGTATCTCGCAGATCGGGTCTCGGTCAACCTGGAAGCGCCCAACGCCGATCGCCTCGCCCAACTGGCCCCACGCAAGGTCTTTGACGTGGAACTGCTGCAGCGTCTGCGCTGGATCGAGGAGATTCGGCGGGAGATGCCTGGACGCTGGCCTAGCTCCTCCACCCAGTTTGTCGTCGGCGCCGTCGGCGAGAGCGATGTAGAACTCCTGACCACCACCGAGTACCTGCACCGGCAGACCGGCCTGGCGCGGGCCTATTTCAGCAGCTTTTCACCGGTGACCGATACGCCTCTGGAGAACCACCCACCCTCCTCGCCCCTCCGTGAGCACCGGTTGTACCAGTCCTCCTTCCTCCTGCGCGACTACGGTTTCACGGTGGAGGAGCTTCCCTTCCAGACCAGCGGAAACCTGCCGCTGGAGAGCGACCCCAAGCTGGCCTGGGCACGCCGGCATCTGACCCACGCCCCTGTCGAGTTAAACACAGCTGACCGGCGAGACCTCCTGCGCGTGCCCGGCCTCGGCCCCAAGGGAGTTGAAAAACTGCTGCGTGAGCGGCAACGGGGCAGGCTGCACGATCTCTCGGACCTGCGAAAACTCCAGATCCTCGCACGCCGTGCTGCGCCCTTCATCTTGCTGGACGGTCACCGCCCATCCCACCAACTCCCGCTGTGGCCTGTATAGTCAGGCTGGCGGCCCTGGTACGGACTGTGGGGCTGTGGTAGAATGCCCGGCGTCAACGGAGCCGTATTGTGACCATCCCTACTTCTGACGAGATAGCACGCCAGCGCGACTTCAAGTATCACCGCACCCAAGAGCGACAACTGCAATCCGTTGAGGAGGCCCAGGCATTTGTCAATGAGGTGGGCTTTTGCCATTTTTGGCCTATCAAGGGAGCGGAACTTCCCAACCTGTTCCACGCCATTGCCGGTCGGACGCGGCCTGTGCCGATGGAACACGACGACGCCGACATCAGTAAGTGCTGGGGCTGGAAGGACGACTCACTGGACAAAAAGTGGTGGTACTATGGCAAGCTGCTCCGGCGGCGGGCGACGTTGGTTTCCCTAGACATACTTCCACACTTCTACGCACTCAGCGAGAATTTTGGTGACATCCGGGACTACCTGGCCGAATACGAAGACGGCCGGATGACGGCCGAGGCCAAGGC
>CAYUIS010000103.1:0-18686 GCA_964444825.1 uncultured Anaerolineales bacterium
TGCCCTGGGCGATGTTCGCAAAGGGACCACAGTGGACAAACGCCGGGCTGCCGGAGAGCGTCTGCATCATGTTGGGCATGAGAGCGTCCTTGAGCAGGACTGTCATCGCACCGGCCACGTTCAGGTCCTCGGCCGTGATCGGCCCCACCTGCCCCTTTGAGCGCAATCCACCCGGTCTGCTGGTGCCGATGATGATACGCCCCATACGCTCGCGCAGGTCAGCCAATCCGCTGCACATCGCCAGCGCGGCCATGATCTCGGAGGCGACCGTGATGTCGTACCCGGTCTCGCGCACCACGCCATTGTTGGGTCCCCCCAGTCCGACGATGATGTTACGCAGCGCCGCGTCGGACACATCCACCACCCGCCGCCACTGGATGCCGTCGGGATCGATGTTCAGGCGGAACATACGTTCTTTGTCATCGTCGCTCAAATCGGAGGGTTTCTCCGACTCGATGCTCAGCTTTTCCAACCGCTTGCGCATACTAGGCGTGTATTCGTCGTCCGGGCAGAGCGCCTTGGCCAAAAAGCTGGTGCTCCAACGGGCTTCCTTCGCCATGCGGTTGTTAATGGCAGCCGCCAACAGGTTGTGAGCTGCCCCCACAGCGTGGATGTCGCCGGTGAGATGCAGGTTAAAGTCCTCCATCGGTACCACCTGGGCGTAGCCGCCGCCGGCCGCCCCACCCTTGATGCCAAAAGTCGGCCCCTGCGAGGGTTGGCGAATACAGGTAAAGACCTTTTTGCCAATATAGTGCAACCCCTGGCTGACGCCGATCGTGGTGACCGTTTTGCCCTCGCCCAGCGGCGTGGGCGTGATGGCGGTCACGTCGATATACTTGCCGTTAGGCTTGTCCTTGAACTTTTTGAGCACGTCCAGGTGGACCTTGGCCTTCCACTTCCCTTGCAGGTCGATGTCGTCCTCGGAGAGTCCGACGCTCTTGGCGACCTCGACAATGGGAATGAGTTCGGCTGCCTGCGCGATCTCAATGTCGCTCGGAACTGGCTCAACTTGCTTGACGGGCATGATAAAAAACCTCCTCTATGTTATGTGATGTGTGTGAATACTCTCAAACCAGATGCTCGATACCAGCCGCAATCGTTTTGATCCAGCATCCAGCAAGTAACTAGGACGTCTCACCGCGCCCTTCGGGCACCAGATAGGTCGAAGGGGCCATATGAGGCGCGATCTCAACCTCTACTGCCTGTCGCATAAAGTCTCCGGCCACCTGGATTAGGGGTTCATCCAAAACCGGATCAACCCGCATTGTGGCTCGGCACGGATAGTGGTGGTGAAACAGCCCGGCCTGAACGACGGCTTCCCGCAGGTCCACGCCGACCAACTGTCGGGCGACGGAGCGGGCGCACCCACAGGCCGCATCCCGCTTCACCTCCACCTGTGCGATTCGCTCACCATTGCACGCGATCTGGAACACCGGGCGACCGAAATGCTGGGTGAACTCGCCGATCCAGGGATCGTCGAAAGAAACCTCCTGTTGGCGCACGTTATAGATCCGCTCGGTGAGGGAACAGAAGGGCTTGGGGAAAACGGCGGTGACCCCCATTTCCTTCAATCGGGTCCGAATCTGGCGCACCAGGCCATCCGGGAACCAGACGGTGTTGTCCACCGGCGCGATCGCCGCCTGCGTCCCTGTCCGCTCCACGACGCTGGGCAAGAGCTGGGCCGCGCTGCTGCTCTCACCCAAGGAGAGCACCAGATCGGCAGGCGGCAGGTGCATCGGCAGGAAATCCAACGGGTCATCCACGACCAGCGGAAGGCCTGAGGAAACGCGCCAGGCATCCACTTTCCAGGACTCGGGCGCGTGATGCCGGATGTTGTCCAGAATACGCTGACCGTACTGCCCCTGGAACAAAATAAAAAGCCGCAACCCCTCCGTGCTGCGGCCAGGCCAATCGACAGGTTCCCGAATCGCCTCAATAAGGTCCTCGACTCGTCGGCCCTGCTTCATCTGTTGGTAATAGGTATGGATGAGGTTGTCCTCCAAGGTGAGGCCAACAACCTTGACGCCCTGAAGCAAAGACAGCACCTGAGCCACCAGGCGTCCCTGATCCGCCGTCCCAGCCTCGATGATGACCACATCAGGAGCGGCGGCCTCCACCTGGGCAAAAACATCGGGGCCGACAGTGGCGGCCCCGACGACGTGAATACCTGGTTGCCCAGAAATAAGGCTCTGAACGGCCTCAGCGAAAAGCGACTGGCTGGTGAGTATGAATACGCGAGTGGTTCGCATTAACTGACTACCGGTCAGATAAGTCGCCCATTATTATACACAGTTTCCACGGACAGTCCATAGCCCTTTCAGGCCATATGTGCGGCGCTTATAGCCCATTAGAACTAGCTCGTGGCTCCTCACCTGCTGAGCCGGGAGCGGATACCACCCGATGGGCTATGTGCGTTGTAGGACCGTGGAACAGTATAGAAACCGGCTAACCCTCCACCGGCAGACACACCAACCCGTGACCGATCGCATAAGCGGCCGCTTGAGCGCGGTTCTTGACCCCCAGCTTGGTGAGAATGCTGCGCAAGTGGTTCTTTACCGTGTTGTGGGCGATGCTCAGCTCCTGCGCTATCTCCTGGTTGGAGCAGCCATCCACAACCAGCGCCAGGACCTCGCACTCCCGGGCGGAAAGAACCGCGGAGGCCGCTGGCTGGGCGGCCGGTCTGCCCTGCTGGGCCAGTTGATGGAACAGCTTGCCCGTCATCGTAGGCGATATGGGCGCCTCGCCGGACATCGCCCCGCGCAAGTACTGGAACAGCGCCTCCGGCAGCAGGTCCTTGAGCAGATATCCATCCGCCCCGTAGCGCACAGCGGCAGCCAGGTCCCGCTCATCCTCAGAGACGGTCAGCATAACCACTCGCACGTTGGGCATCTGGCCCTTGATGCGCCGGGTGGCCTCCAATCCATCGCAGTTGGGCATGCGGATATCCATCAGCACGACATCCGGATGCAGCAACTCTGCCTTTCCAACTGCCTCGAGGCCATCGGCAGCCTCACCCACGATCTCAAAATCGAGTTGGGCGTCGAGCAACCGGGCCAGGCCTTTGCGGAACAGCAGATGATCGTCCACCAACAGGATACGCAGCGTACTCATCGCGCGCTTATTATACCTTCTTCCACCAGCCAGGCAACAACGCTATAGAGATTGACTTTATTGAGGGACGGCGTTCACACAGGGACCGTCAAAGTGCCGCCCAGGAGATAGGCGGACAAGTACACACACCAACTGACTGGTGTTGTGGACAGTCCCTTGGCCTGACCCGGCCGGAGGGCTGTCCTGTTTCCGGATGCTGGAGTATAATCCCGTTCGGATGAGACAGACAGACGCGCTGATCACAGGTCTGGATAATAGCGGTCCCTTCGCCCGCATCACCATCGCGGCCCCGGATGTCGCGTCGGAGTTGACATCCGGACGTTTTGTGCTGGCCGAGATCGGCAACACCCTGCGCACCCCTCTGTTTCCCGCTCGCCTGGGAGTGGAAGCGTTCGACATCCTGGTCCCGCCCGACCACCTGGCTGCTCGCCTTCAGCCAGGGGCTACCATCAACATACTCGGGCCGCTGGGCCAGGGCTTTGAGGTGCCAGCATCGGTCCGCCGCCTGCTGCTGGTGGCCGACTCAGCCCATCTGCCAGCGTTGTTGGACCTAGCCCGGCCGAGAAACCCAGTTTCATCCGAAAAACCCGGTCCCTCTGGCGATATGTCTGTCGCCCTGCTGCTCTCCGCTCCCTCCGCCGCCGAACTCTATCCCGTTTGGCTGCTGCCACCGGCCTTGGAGATCCACATCGTCACGGCCGACGGCTCGGCCGGACGAGGAGGCTCGCCCCTGGATCTCTTTCCCGACCTGGCGCGATGGGCCGACTGCGTCTGTATCGCCGGAAAACCAGACACCTACCCAGCACTGGCCCATATTGTGAGGGAGGTGCGGCTAGGGCCAGGACCTGGTTTTGCCCAGGCGCTGCTCGTGCCGCCGCTGGTATGTGGCGTGGGCGCCTGCCAGGGCTGTGCCGTCGAGACCGCTCAGGGCATCAAGCTGGCCTGCACCGAGGGCCCCGTCTTTGACCTGTTGACCCTGGGAGCGAGGATGTGAAAGACACCGGGCTGTCGATCAACCTAGCCCCGGAGCACAAGGCCGGCCTCACGCTGGCCAATCCCGTGATGCCCGCTGCGGGATGCTTTGGCTGGGGCACAGAGTACGCCCACCTGGTCAAGATAGAACACCTGGGCGCAGTCGTCGTCGGACCGGTCACCGCCGGTCCGCGTCGGGGGGCCAGCCCTCCCCGGGCGGTGGACATCCCGGGTGGCGTGCTGCTCCACACCGGACTGGCCAACCCGGGCATCTCCGCTGTCGTGCGCCGTTACAGCCGCACATGGACCCGCTGCCCGGTGCCCGTTCTCGTCCACGTGGCCGGAACCTCGCCTGATGCCACCGCTTCCTGCTGTCACCGGTTGGCAACGGTCGAAGCGGTGGCAGGCATCGAGATCGGCCTGCCCGATGGCACCGGACCCGAAGACGTCTGCGCCATCGTCGAGGCAGCGGCAGCTGCCGCCCGGCAACCCATCTTGGTGCGGCTCCCCCTGTTTAGCGCCGCCCAACTATGCGAGGCGACGGTGGAGGCAGGCGCCAACGCGCTCACCGTTAGCGCGCCGCCACGGGGAACGATGTGGCACGAACTCAGCGGCCGCTTTGTCACCGGCCGGCTCTACGGGCGGTTCGTGCTGCCGCTGGCGCTGCACGCACTGTGCCGCGTGGCCGAACAGGTAGCCGTGCCCCTCGTCGGCTGCGGGGGCATACACAACGTGGAGGAAGCACAGGCAGCCCTCCGGGCTGGAGCCTCAGCCGTCCAGATAGCGGGGGCGGTGTGGCGTGACCCGGGCCGGCTGTCGGACATCGCCCGCGCGCTAGGGCGATCGTCAGAGCTAAACCCACCCCCCGGAGAACTTGCAGCGTAGTATGTGTGTGGTATAGTATAGCCCAGCAGTCGCCATTGTAGGAGGCTGGTATCCTGAGGAGGAAACAATGACAGCTCTACGCCGAGCACCACAAGAGAATGTCGCAGCCAAGAAATGGATCCCAGTGCTGCTCATCGGCATCGTGGGCGTATTCGGGACTTTCGGCATCTGGTATATACTTCCCGATCGCAAGACCGTCGAGTTGACGCTGCTACTCGTCATCGCAGGTCTTACGGCTGTGGGCTACATGCGAGGCACGGTCCGGGGCGTGTTGACGATCATTATCATCTACATATCCAGTGCCGCCGGGGCTTTGTTCTACCGGACGATCTCACCTTTTGTAAACGTCGCACTGGCGATGCTCTCCCTCAACATCGAAACGACCACCGACGATCCTGTGAGCGACTCCACCCGAGCGCTCTCCTTTGTCCTGGTGATGCTGGCGGCCTGGGGAGCAGGCGAACTGCTGCGGGGAGCGTTTTTCCAGGACGCGAGCTTGCCCGAGATCGGAGTCCTGGACAATCTGGGAGGCGTGTTGATGCACATCGTCGTCGGCGTCCTGATCGCCAGCCTGCTGTTTAACGCATACGGCTACGGCAGTTCCCGGCCTGTGCACCACAAGGCGACCCTACGGCCATACTTTAACCAGGTGGTCCGTTTGATGGTCACCGCCCAATCGTTCCTTTTCGGCGGCTCTCCACCTCCACTCTACACCTACGATCTGAATGCACCCTAAACACCTGTCCACGTTAGAGTTCCCTCAAGTCCTGGATCGGCTGGCAACGTATTCTAGCTTTTCCGCCGGAGAGAACCTGGCCCGCGCGCTGACACCGGCCACGGATCTGCGCGAGATTCGAGAACGGCTGGAGACGACGAGCGAAGCCCGTGCGCTCCTGGAGGTCAAGCCAGACACCACGTTGGGCGGCGCTCGCGACATCCGCCAACAGGTGCAGGCCACTCAACGAGGGGCGACGTTGCCGCCGCCAGAATTGCTCGACGTTCGCGACACCCTGGTCTCTGCGCGCACGCTTCACCGCCTGCTGACGCGCCTGGAGGAACGGTTTCCACACCTGGCAGACATCGCCGGACGGATTCAACTCTGCCCCCAGATCATCAACGAGATCAACCGCTGCCTGGACGACCGGGCTAACGTGCGCGACGACGCCTCTCCTGCATTGGCTCGCATCCGCCGGGAGGAGCGTATCGCCCACGGACGGATCCAGGACAAACTCCAGCGGATCATCAGCTCACCTCGAACTGCCGTCTACCTGCAGGAGGCGCTGATCACGCAGCGTGAGGGGCGCTACGTCATCCCCCTCAAATCCGATTTTCGGGGCCGCATCCGGGGGGTCGTACATGACGTATCCGCCTCCGGGGCGACCATATTCATCGAGCCCCTAGCCGTCGTCGACATGAACAACACCTGGCGTGAGCTGCAGATCGAGGAGGAGCAAGAGATCCACCGCATCCTGGCCCATCTCTCCGATCTCATCGCCGAGTCTGCGTTCGACATCCTGCACACCTTGGAGGCGCTGGCCGAGGTGGACCTGGCCTTTGCCAAGGCCAAGTACGCCGAAGACATCGAAGCCGCCGCCCCCGAACTCCCCACCCCCACCCTGCGCCGATCCACCGAGAGGACCGGCGCAGGCATAGGCCCCAGCATCCGCTTCTTTGGCGCTCGCCACCCACTGCTCGACCCGGACAAGGTCGTGCCGATCGACGTGATGCTGGAGGACGGGACGCGCATCATCGTCATCACCGGTCCCAACACCGGCGGCAAGACGGTCAGCCTAAAGACGGTGGGGCTCCTGACCGCGATGGCTCAGGCGGGCCTACACCTCCCGATCGAGGCCCAGGATGCCGACGGTCGCCCGTCGACCCTCTCCCCCTTTGAGACGATCTTTGCCGACATTGGCGACGAGCAGTCGATCGAGCAGAACCTATCCACCTTCTCCTCTCACCTGAGCAACATCCTCTCGTTCCTCGACCAGGCCGATGAGCGCAGCTTGGTGCTATTGGACGAACTGGGCGCTGGCACCGACCCGGCCGAGGGGGCAGCGCTGGCCCGCTCGCTGCTGGATCACTTCCGTATGCGGGGAGCGACGACGTTTGTCGCCACCCACTACCCCGAGCTCAAGACCTATGCTCAGCTCACACCGGGCGTGCGCAACGCCTGCGTCGAATTTGACACCGAGACGCTCAGCCCTACCTACAAACTAACCGTCGGGCTGCCGGGCCGCTCCAACGCGTTCGCCATCGCCCAACGGCTGGGACTGCCCCACGACATCGTGGACCGGGCCCAAAAACTGGTCTCGCCCGACAACCTGCGAACCGAGGATATGCTGGAGGACATCCACCAATTGCGCATCCAGGCGGCCCAGGCCCGAGACGAGGCAAACCAGACCCACAACGAGATGCGGCGATTTGAGCGGGAGCTGCGAGAGCGGCTCAAAGACATTGAGCAGGAACGGGGCGAGATTCTGGAACAGGCCCGCGAAGACGCAGCCGCAGAACTCGAGACGCTGCACGCCGAGGTGCGGACGCTGCGCCGCCGCTTGCAGGCCGCCGCCGCGCCACTGGAGGCGGTGACCGCCGTCGAGGAGGGCATTGCTACCCTGTCGGAGGAACTGGCAGACGAACTGGAGCACGCCGCGTCCAACGCAGCCACGAGCGTGCCCTCTCCCGCGATGGTCGAGCGCCCGATCCGCGCGGGCGACACCGTCTGGGTGGGCCCGCTGAACGCGCTGGGACAGGTGCTGGCGGTAGATGGCGAGGAGGCCGAGGTCCAGGTGGGACCGGCCCGCACCCGGGTGAGCCGGACGGTGCTGGAGCTTCGCGCTGCGCCCCCCGAGGAGCCCCAAGCGAGCGGCGTGTACGTCAGCGTCCCCGCGTCCCCCGGCACCCGGCTCGACCTGCGCGGCTGCACGGTGGAGGAAGCACTGGGGCGGCTGGACCAACACCTGGACGCCGCAATGCGGGCCGATCTGCCGTATATACAGATCGTCCACGGGAAGGGGACGGGCGCCCTGCGCCGGGCGGTGCGCGAGTTCCTGGTCGATCACCCGGTCGTCAGCAGTTACGAGGCGGGGGGAGAAAAAGAGGGCGGCGCCGGCGTGACCGTCGCCAAGCTGGTTGTGTGACGGGTCGATCTCACGCATAAGGAGCGCGCAACTATGACAACTATCGAAGTATGGCTCTACGGACCGATTGCACGCTACGCTGGGGAGGCAAGTCAAGGCAGCCACGCCCAGTTGAGCCTGGAGATACCGGAGAAAAGTACGCTGGGCGACCTGGTGGACCAGCTCGGAATCCCGCGGGACGAACGGGGGATCACCTTCGTGAACGGCAATCTGGCGGCACTGCCCGGCCTCGAGTCCAGCCTCAGCCTGGTGCTGGGCGACGGCGATCGAGTGGGTATCTCCCACCGCAAGAGTATGTGGCCGATGCAGTACCGCTTTGGCGCCCAAATAACCCCCCAACTCGAGGAGGAATTCCGCCAGCGAAAAGATCGGGGCGTGCATCACGCATATACCAAAGTTGAGGAAGAGTAGCGTCATCCTTCGACTGGCTCAGGATGACTGTCAGCCCCGAGTAGCCCTGCACTTGACAAGCAACCGCATTTGGCGTATGATACTGGCACAGGAAACTGCATAGCCCTCCGACTCACCTTGCTCCCCCCGGGGACCGGTGAGCGATAAGGTGTAGGGAGTAATCCCTGCGCCCGCCGTGTTCGCAAAGGAGGCACTTTGTGGCCGGGTAGGATATACCCTGGCCCAAGGTCCTCCTTTTTTCGTTGCACATGTACGTCTCACATTTTTAATCCTAAAGGAGATACACAAATGTCCAAGATACTGCGCGTCAATATGGATGAGCGCACCGCTGCCTACGAGGATGGACCTGAAGGGTACAAGCTTCTCGCCGGTCGCGGCCTCACGTCCACTATGATTCACGACGAAGTGGACCCCACCTGTCATCCGTTAGGTCCCAACAACAAGCTCGTGTTTGCCCCAGGGATCGTCACCGGCACCAGCGCTCCCTCCTCGGGCCGGGTCTCGGTCGGTGCCAAGTCACCCCTCACCGGCGGCATCAAAGAGTCGAACGCAGGCTCCAGCTGGCCGCAACACGTCGCCCGCCTGGGATTAAAGGCCATCGTTGTCGAGGGACAGGCCGACGGCTGGTGGGGCGTGCACGTCACAAAGGATGGCGTCGAGTTCTTTGCCGCCGACGAGTATGCCGGCAAGAGCCTGTACGAGATCTTTCCTGGGCTCTTTGAGCGTTTCGGCAGAAAGGTCGGCATCGCCGCCATCGGCGTAGCTGGCGAGCACAAGATGTCGATGGCCGGCATCTGCTTCAACGACATCGACAACCGGCCCAGTCGCTACTCTGGCCGCGGTGGATTGGGCGCGGTGATGGGCAGCAAAGGCCTCAAGTTCATTGTCGTGGACGGTGCGGGCGGTCCCGGCGTAGAGATCGCCAATAAGGAACTCTTTGACAAGGGGCGCAAAAAGCTGGCCGACTCGATGCGCAGCCACGACCTCACCAAGCCTGGTGGTGCCCTCAACTCCTACGGCACCGCTGTGCTGGTTAACATCATCAATGAGGCCGGCGCTCTTCCTACCCGCAACTTCCGCGAGGGCCGCTTTGAGGGCGCGGCCAAGATCTCTGGCGAGGCGATGGCCGAGTTCTGCGAGACGCGGGGCGGCGTCGGTATGATGGGACACGCCTGCCATCCCGGGTGTATCATGAAGTGCTCCAACGTCATCCCCAACCCTGATGGCACCGAGATGGCCTCCTGCATCGAATACGAGACCACCTGGGCGTTGGGTGCCAACTGCGGCATTGACGACCTGGACGTGATCGGCAAGCTGACGCAGATGTGCAACGACATCGGCATAGACACCATCGAGGCCGGCGACGTCATCGCCGTGGCGATGGACGCCGGACTGGCCGACTTTGGCGACGGAGAGAAGGCCATCGAGATGCTCGAGGCGGTCCGTGATGGCACACCGCTAGGTCACATCCTGGGACAGGGGACGGGGTTCACCGCCAAGGCATTTGGCGTCGTCCGTTCGCCTGACGTCAAGGGGCAGGGTATGCCCGCCTACGAGCCCCGTGCCATCAAGGGCATCGGCATCACCTATGCCATCAGCACGATGGGTGCCGACCACACCTCCGGCTACACCATCGCCCCCGAGATCGCCGGGGTTGGTGGCAAAGTAGACCAATTCGATACCGACAAGGCAGCACTGGTGCGCGCCTTCCAGTACACCACCGCCTTCATCGACACCTCCGGCCACTGTCTCTTTATCGCCTTCCCCATCCTCGACATCGCCAGCGGCTTTGAAGGATTAGTAGAGGAATGCAGCGGCGTGCTGGGCGTCGAGTGGACAGGGGATGACGTGACCCGCATCGGCAAAGAGATCCTGGACAAGGAGATCGCCTTCAACCGGGCGGCTGGCCTCACCCCAGCGGACGACCGTATTCCGGAGTTTATGAAATACGAAAAACTCCCGCCCCACGACGTCGTCTGGGACGTCCCAGACGAGACGCTGGACGCTGTGTTCGGGGAAGCATAACCATACTGTGACAAAACAGAACCGGCGGGTCTGCAGACCCGCCGGTTTCTGGGGTAATTTACGTGATCGTACAGGTGAAACTGTTCGCAACGCTACGCCGCCAATACCCCAAGCTAGGCATCGGTGAGGCCATGCCGGTGGAACTGGAGAAGGGAACAGCGATAGGCCAACTGATAATGCACCTGAAACTCCCCAGCGACGAGGTCAAGATCGTGTTCGTCAACGGCATCGTCCGGGATAGGGGCCACACGCTGGAGGATGGGGATGAGGTGGGCGTATTCCCATCGGTGGGGGGAGGATAGCGGTTTTCCCCTATACCCCTGGCTCCCCTAAATCCTATGCCTCTCCCGGCAGACGATCAGGCGGGACTTTGGTGCCATCACCCAGGGTCGCACCTTCGTAGGATTCGGCCTGGGCGAGCTGGGTATCGGTCATCCTGGCCCCATTCAAGTCGGCCCGGATCAACCTGGCCCCGCGCAGGTCGGCCTCGCGCAGATCGGCCTCGCTCAGGCTGGCCTGACTCAGATCGGCCTTTGCCAGGTTAGCCGAGCGTAGATTTGCCTCCGTCAGATCGACGTAGCGCAGATCGGCAGCACTCAGATTTGCCTCGCTCAAGTTGGCTCGGCTCAGGTCGGCCAGCCACAGACTGGCTCCCTCCAGGTCAGCCTGGGTCAAGCTCGCGCCACTCAGGTTGGCCTCGTACAGATCGGTCCCGCTCAAGTTGGCCCCGTCCAGGGTAGCCCCACTCAGATTAGTCTTGTTCAGTTTGGCCTCGCTCAGATCGGCCCCAAACAGGTTGGCCTCACTCAGATCGGCCTCTTGCAGGCTGACCTGGCTCAAGTCAGCCCCACTCAGATTGGCCCGGGTCAGGTCGGCCCCATCCAGATCGACGTAGCGCAGGTCAGCCCCGTTCAGATCGGCCTCGCTCAGATTGGCCTGGCTCAGATCGGCCAGCCACAGATCGGCCCCGGCCAGGTCGGCTCGGCTGAGATCGATACCGCTCAGATTGGCCCTGACCAGACCAGCCCCGCGCAGGGTGGCCCCGCGCAGATCCGCCTCGTGGAGGTCAGCCTCGTATAGATCGGCCTTGCTCAGGTCCCGTTCTGACGCGCCCTCGGTGGCAATCTCCCACACGAGACGCCACTTGGCAGCGATGCGGGTAAGGCCATCGAAGGTCGCATCCTTCAGATCAGCCCTGCTCAGGTCGGCACCGCTCAGGTCGGCCCCACGCAGATCGGCCCCACTCAGGTCGACCGCTCTCAGGCCGGCCCCACGCAGATCGGCCCCGCTCAGGTTGGTTCCGTGCAAGTCGGCCTCGTACAGGTTGGCCGCACCGAGGTCGGCCCGGCGGAGGTCACGCTCGGACACCCCCTGGGTGACAATCTCCCACACCGAGCGCCACTTGGCGTCCATATGCGTGGCCTCATCCAGCACCGCATCCTTCAGGAAGACGCCACTCAGGTCAACGCCGCTCAGATCGGCCTGACCGAGATCAGCCTCACTCAGGTTGGCTCCATCGAGTTGGGCATGGCGCAGATCAGCGCCGCGGAGATAGGATTCACTCAGCCAGGCGTAGCGGAGGTTGGCCTTGCACAGCCTGGCAAAGCTCAGGTCGGCCCCGGCCAGGTTTACGCCCTGCAGATCCTGGCCGCGCAGATCGGCCCGCCGCAGGCTCTCCTTCTTCTGCCCGACAGTGGCCCACTCCAACGCGGTCTTGTACCACGCCCGCCGCTTGTCGCGCCGCTCGCGCAGGCCCTGAAACACGTAGGAAAGCCCAACCCACGCCAGGCCACCCAACACGGCGGCCCCAAAGCCGACCAATCCACCCAGTAGGAAGTCGAGATTCATACGCCCCACCCCTTCCTGCTGTCAGTATATACACACTGGCCGTTCTGCGCAAGTGGCCGGGGCCATCCTTGGCGAGGCCACCAGACCAGGATCACGCTTTCAGCAGGAGCGGCAGGTAGAGCCTGTAGGGGTTGATCCACACAGTCGCCTGGAGATAGACCGGCGCGTGGCCCGCCGCGGCAATGATGGCCGTATTCGTCCTGGGCAGAGCGACCGTGCCGCTGGGTAGGTGGGTCACCGTGACGGTGTAGCTGACGCTGACGTACGGGGTCGGGGTCAGGACGCCGGACCAGTAGAGGGCGGGGGCATAGGTATCGGTATAGGTCCCCGACGTCGCGGTCAGCGTCCCGGGAACATAGGTGAGCCCATAGGGCACCTCGTCCGTCATATCAAGGGTAGCGGTGAGGGGCGCACCGATATCACGGATGACGACCGTATAAGTGATCGTCTGGCCATAAGCGGCCAGCGACGACGACGCGGTCTTTTGCGACGTGCTCCCACCCAGGACAAAGGCGTCCCAGGCGCGATCGAGCAGGTTGTCAGGATCGGTGGCAAAGACCTGAGTGGAGTAGCCGTTAGCGATGGAGTTGGGATGGGAATTGCCGTTCGCGCCCCCATACTCCTCCCGAAGACGATTCGGATGGTCGGGGTGGTCGTCGGGATAAGCCAGCACGTCGAACCAGTCAAAGATGGCGACGTTGTTCAAACCTGGATGGGCGGCGTCGTACCCCGCCAGCCAATCTTGCTTGAGCCACTCGTTGAACAGCCGGGCGCGTTGAGCATTGGCGTCGTTGGTCGCATCCGAAGGAGCATAGTGGAGAGGTGGCGCCGTGACAGGGATAAAGAGGATGTCCGGGTTCTGGGCAAAGATGTCCTCCAAAGGCCTGTAGATGTCACTGTTGCGGGTGTAGGTGTGGCCCGGGCCGTCCGGATGTCGGTAGACGGCTTTGTAGTTGGCCAGGGTCTGGGCGCTGCTGAAGGGATCTCCCGGCTCGGCGCCGTCGGCCGTGACGTTACTGATCGGATAGCAACTCTTGAACATGACAATACGATTAAAGCCCGTGTCGCTCCCGTGGTGTCTCGCGCCGTCGAGGTAGTCGTTGAACCACAGGATCCAATGGTTCATGTTCGTACGGTCGCCCGGTGTAGGGCTCAACGAATCTGGCCGGCCCACGTCTGGCGACACGTCGGTGCCATAGGTGATGTCGTTGCGCTCGTCGATATAGTCCTTGGCCAGCAGAGCCACATGGAGGCTATTGCTCAGCCAGGCACTGCCGCAGGAATGATGGATAAAGACAATGTCGTCCTCAGTCTCCGCCGGCAACGCGGAGGTCCGGATGCTGGCACTGGATCCAGGAGAGGAAACGAACAGGCCCACCATCAGCACGAGAACGAACACAAACATCTGGTCCCACGAGAATCGCTTATCCATCATATCCTCCTCTCGATTCTAGCCGCACGGTCGATTGTAAGGTCACGCGCAACGGACAGGATACCAGATTACGGGGAAACGGCAAAGGATGCAAAGAAGACAAGAGTCACTCTTCAATGGATAAGAGAAGACGCTGGCCTCTTTCGAACCTGCGCCCGTTGAGATTGAGCACCCTATACACGCATGACTTTTTGTCCGATCACGTGGTACGATCCGGAGGACAGCTTTACGGTACGGCAACCGTCGTTGGAAGTTACCTGGTGGTCAGTTGTATCAGACGTTTCATTTCTTGATCTCGTTTGGAGCAAAGGCAGGCCGCCAGGCGGGAAACTCATCCGCAGACCGGTTGTCGGTCAACTGTTGCAGGTTGCCACCATCGGCATCCATCACATAGATTTCACCGTCGCCGTCACGCCAGGAAGCGAACACTATCCGGGTGCCATCCGGCGACCATGCTGGGCAGTTTTCGCCAGCCCGAGTGTTTGACAGTTTGTGCAGATCGAGCGTGCCTTGTGCGACGCCAGCTACATCCATCACATAGATACCCCGGAAGCCCTCGTGGTCGGACCCCAAGGCGATTCGCGCGCCATCCGGCGACCAAGCAGGCTCCAGAATCGCAAAACCTAGCAGCTTCCGCTCGTCGCGCGAACCTTGTTCGACGACAGCGGCATCCGTTCCGCCGGGAACAGTCATCACATACGAACCATCTTCACCTTCGATGCGAGAGAAAACGATCTGTGTGGAATCCGGCGACCAGGCAGGGAAATCCTCGTGGGAAGGGGTGTTCGTCAGGCGCTGGAGGTTGGCGCCGTTTGCGTCTATGACATAGATCTCAAAGTTGCCATCGCGGCGGGAGGGGAAAGCTATCCGCGTGCCATCCGGTGACCATTCGGGCCAGATATCGCTGGCGGTGTCATACGTCAACTGTCGCACGTTGCTGCCGGCGGCGTCCATCACATAGATGTCGGGATTTCCGCTGCGAGTGGAGACGAAGGCGATCTGCGAGCCATCGGGCGACCAGGTGGGCCAGGCATCGTAGGCGGGGTCGTGGGTGAGCCGTCGTTGGTCGCTGCCGTCGGCGTTCATAACATAGATGTCCCCCTCGCCATCCCGCTCGGAGGTGAAGGCGATCACCCCGCCGCCGCTGCCGGTGAGGGGCGGCGGCGCTTCGTCGACAGGGACAATGCCGACCACACACCGAAACCCCACGCCGAGGTAGTCAGCGCTGGGCGGAACAGGGTAGCGATAGGCCGTGCGGACGCCGCTCCGTCCATAGCCCCAACTACCTCCACGCAGCAGATTCAGATCTCCATCCGTCGGGCCAGTGGGATTTGTCTGCGCCGCCGCAGGGTAATCGCCAAATCTATCCGACACCCACTCCCACACGTTTCCGGCCATGTTCAGCGCACCGCACCAACTTGCCCCATCCGGGAAGCTGGCCACCGGCGCGGTGTGAGCATGGCCGTCATCACATCCAGTGAGATCATCCCCAAGGTTGCCTCCCGCACAGTCGAACGCGTCTCCCCACGGGTAGACGCGTCTCTCAACTCCGCGGGCCGCGTATTCCCATTCCGCCTCGGTGGGCAGTCGTCCGCCAGCCCAGGCGCAATAGTCCGCCGCGTCCTGCCACGGGATGCCGGCCACGGGATAGTCGTCCCCATTGTAGGTTGGATCGTTCGCGAGGCGCGATGGTCTACAAGCCCCATCCTGTACACAGCGCGCGTACTGTCCATTGCTCACCTCGGTGCGATCCATCCAAAAACTGTCGAGTGTGACGGGATGCTGGGGAGCTTCATACGCGTAGAACTTGCGCTCGCAATAGACCCTGTTCACAGGGTTCTGTTCGCACTGAGAGGACTCGCCCTCAACCTGGGCGTCGGTGCTGCCCATCCGGAACGATCCCCCCGGTACATAGACCATCGTCATCCCATCGGCAGAACGGGTCCATGTGTCTCCCAGGGCAGCGGGTGCGGTGCTATCGGTCGCAGTCGAGGCTATGACGGTCATCCACTTTTCGAGCGAGAAATCCAGCCTCTCGGGTGGATTGTCCGGGAGCAGCACCAACCCCAGACAATCATCGTCGAGGTTCTCCGGCCACCAATCCGCCGAACTAGTATCTCGGCCTTTCTGGTACACCACTGCCAGCGTCAATGCGCCTTCGGGTATAGCAATCTGGTATTCCATCTCCTCAGGAGCCCCCAGATAACCGATGCTGGCGCTCCAACCTTCTCGCTGCAGGTGTTCCTCTCGTTGGGAACTATCCGCTAGATTCCGGCAACACCACGCGAATTGTCTGGTCCGCTTCCAGTCGTTCTCGTCTTTCTCGAAAACAGCGGTTCCGAGAGCCGCAGAAGAATGGAGGATCGAGATTTGATCGCCCTGAGCAACACAAATACTTCCATACCCCAGGGCCCCGGAGCGAATTCCCAGGTACACATAACCATCGTCGTGCATCAGCAGCAGGTCGCCTCCCCCGCTAAGCTCTTCCACACGAGCGCCATCCCACTCTCCAGGCGATAGGATGCCATCTAGGGTTGCCGGGTTCCCCCGCGGCACCTCGATAGAAAGGTCAGAGGGTTTTGGAGCATCCGTAGACGGCACAGCCGTAGCCGAGGGGAGATACCGTGTCTCGTTCAGCCAAACCTGATTCGGTACCCCCTCCCTGGTGTCCTGCCAGTCGCTATGGGCGACAAAAGCGTCAAGGTCGCCGTCGTCGTCCAGGTCCCCTAACCCGACGGCATAACTGGCCAGATCACCCAGGCGCAGGCCACTGTCGGTGAATCCACCCGCTCCATCGTTCAACCAGACCGTGTCGCTCGATCCGCGCCAGGGGTCCCCGTGAGTCACGAACGCATCCAGATCGCCATCCCTGTCGAGGTCTCCCAATGAGACGCCCTGGCCAAGCGAGCCGGGAAGCCTCTGTCCGCTGTCGCTAAAGGCCCCAGATCCATCGTTCAGCCACACCTCATTGGGATCACCACTCGCAATCGCCATAAAAACATCCAAATCGCCGTCGCCGTCCACGTCTCCGAGAGCGAGGCCGTGAATATGGATACTGGCAGGGCACAGATCGTGACCACTGTCGGTAAATGTCCCCGCTCCATCGTTGAGCCACACTTTGGCCGGCTCATCCCATCCACCCGCAAGCGCGTCGAGGTCGCCGTCATCGTCCAGATCTCCAAGGACGACAGCAGCCGTGATGGCGACCCCAAGCGCTTGTCCCGTGTCGGCGAACGTCCCGTCTCCATCGTTCAGCCACACTGTGTTGGCCTGTTCTTGCGCAACAAAGGCGTCCAGATCGGTATCGCCGTCCAGATCCCCCAGCGCCGCGTCAAAGCCGCCTCCGCTGCCCAAGCTCTGTCCGCTGTCCGCAAAGATCCCGGGCGTTCCTCCTTGAACACCGCCATCATTCAGCCATACCTGGCTGGCACGGTCCCAGTCGGTAATAAAAGCATCCAGATCGCCGTCGCCATCCAGATCGCCCAATTCGACGCCCATGCCGTGACCCAGACCCTGCTCGCTGACCATAAAGATACCGTGTCCATCGTTCAACCAGACCGCACTGGCGGCGTCGCTCTGACTGCCGTTCGCGACAAAAGCGTCCAGGTCGCCATCGCCGTCCAGATCCCCAAGCCCTACGTCCCAACTGCGTGCAGAACCCAGACGCTGGTCGCTGTCCGCGAAGGATAAGGACGCATCGCTGGGCTCTGGTGCTGATGTCGGTGGGATGGATGTTGGTGTAGCCGAGGGCGTATTCGTGGGCAGGGCCGCCGTCGCTGTGGGTGGAACCGGCGTCGCCGCAGGCTCGGTTTTCCCACAGCCGGTCAGCAGGAAGAATATCATCGCAGCGATTGCAGCATGACGGCTAGACATATCGTTTTTTCCCCTTCTGCTTGTCACCGGGCGGGTGATGAGGATCAATGCACGGCGGGCAGAATATACCGGGAGACTATTTCATCCACCGGCTCTTCCCCCACATAATTCCCACCGGTAAAGACGAGCACCATATCCAGACTTGGAAACACAATGATTCTCTGTCCTCCCCAACCGGCGGCGTAGAACGAATCAACAGATGTTGAACCATAATGGTACGTCTGTTGCCACCATTGGTAGCCATATCCTGACCCCCAGGGAGTGGAAGTGCGTTCCCGTGTCGATGCCTCAACCCACTCCTGAGAGACGATTTGCTCATCGTTCCAGACGCCACCGTTCAAGAACAGGTAACCGAATTTCGCTATATCCCTGGGCCGAAGTTTGAGGTTCCCGGATGCGTGAATCACGTCGGGGTTGATGTGATCCCATTCATAGTTGGTGATGCCAAGAGGGGCAAACAGGTACTCTGCGGCAAAATCGTCCATCCTCAGGCCCGTGGCCCTGCGGATGACTTCGCCGAGCAAGTTCGTGTTACCACCGCTATAGTACCATTCTGCACCAGGCTCGCTGATCATAGGTTTCGCCAGGATGTGCTCAAACGGGTCGGACACGATGAACAGTTGTACGAGATCGTTGTTTGTGTTGCTGTAGGGGAGTTCCATCTCGTTCCATTTCAACCCTGACGTCATAGTCAGGAGATGCTCCAAGGTGATCTTGTCTTTTCCCTCGTCGTTCAGATTGGCATACTCTGGGAAAAACGCAAACACCTTTTCGTCTATCCCTTGGATGAAACCGCGGTCTATGGCAATTCCCACCAGGGCCGAGGTAAAGCTCTTGGTGACCGAGGCCAGATTATGGGTTGTATCAACTCCAAAATCAACGAGTTCTCCCCTGTACTGATCGCCATTATAGTCCCAAGTATGGCCGTCAAAGTATTCCTCAAAGACAAGCCTGCCATCTTTCACGATTAGAATGGAGTGGATATTCTT
>CAYUIS010000104.1:0-18645 GCA_964444825.1 uncultured Anaerolineales bacterium
GCCTAGTCGGAGTACACTATATGTGGCCCTTACCATGCGAAATCCCAAAGAGCCGTATTCTGCTTCAGGGACAAGTATAGCACCAAAGCAGGCCACAGTCTTGACGTTTGTTGCTCAACCTGCGCACCGGATAGTTCCCGTGTCCAGCAGGTCCTGGCGCTCCTTGTGATCACCACCATCGCCAGGTGGTTCGCGCCTCAACGTGAACCTCTCTCCTCACGTCTGGAACGTACGCTCGCCCAGCGCATACGCCACTGCCACGGTGGCGTGGATTTGCGTGGTATCAAACACCGGCACCTGCACGTCGCCCTCGTCGACCAGCAGACCGATCTCCGTACACCCCAGGACAATGCCCTCAGCCCCTGCCGCGATCAGCCTTTCCATGATGCGGACGTATTGCGCCTTCGAGGATGGTCTCACCTCCCCCACCACCAATTCATCATAGATCACCCGATGGACAGACTCTCTGTCTTCCTCATCCGGGATCAGCACTTCCAGACCGTATCGCTCGACCAGGCGTCCTCGATAGAAATCCTTCTCCATCGTGAACCGAGTCCCCAGCAATCCGATCCTGCCCAGGCCTTGAGCCTCTATCTCTTCTGCCGTGGCGTCGGCGATGTGCAGGAGTGGGATATCGATGCGCGCCTGTACATCATCCGCCATCAGGTGCATCGTATTGGTGCAGATGAGGACAAAATCCGCGCCGCCGTTCTCGACCTGACGGGCAGCCCTGATCATCAACTCAGTTGCCTCCGCCCACCTACCCGCGCGTTGCAGTTCCTCGATCTCGGCAAAATCAACCGACACCATCACGCTCTTGGCCGAGTGCGCGCCCCCCAGCCTGTCGCGCGCGGCCTCGTTGATGATACGATAGTACTCAATCGAAGATTCCCAACTCATACCACCAATCAGCCCGATCGTCTTCACAGGTCTCCTCCTTCTCCAGGTTTCGTCATCAAGAGATTCAGACGGCGATCACTCCTCTGGCACACCTGCCCAGGCCACCGAGCTAGCGTATTGCGGGCGATGCGGCCCGATGGGTCCGCGGGGCGCGCTGACGCCGGGCAATTCGACTTCGTCAGGCACGTTCAGCCCAAACAGGCCGCTGACTGGCGTGGTTGCGAGTATCGTCTCTAGCACCGTCTTGGCCTCGACAAGCGACAGCCAGAACCGCGTCCCCCAGGATCCCTTATAGTCGGCGAGCCAGTCCACTCCATCCAGGTCAATGCGGTGGACCCAGTCGTCCTGGTCGATGGTCACCCCGTCAGCCATGGCATAGTCGATCAGGTTGTACAGTTTCATCAGGGCGTGTGTTCCAGCCTGGGGATACATAGCGTGTGAACCGCCCGCTACGAACCCCACTGGGTGACTGCCGATCCGTGCGACATCCTCGTGGTCCCACGGCTTGGTCTGGCGCGACTCGTGGTCAGCAAAGGTGACGTAGGCGGGCGGTTCCTGAGGACGGCCTGACCTGTCGAGGCGGAAAAAGAGCATCATGCCCTCCCAATCCCCCTCGTGGTCGTTCATCCCTGCAAAGCTCCGTCCCCAGTCGTTGTAGCTATAAAAGAACCAGTATTGTAGACACCAGTACCGCCCATCCTTGACCTGGCGATAGTAGTACGCGTAGGCAGGCGATCCAGAGAAGCTAGCCTGGTACTGCTCGACGGCGTTGGCCTGGGTCTCGCTCGGCAGAATGAGGCGGGGCAATTCCGGATCACGTCCGCTGTGCAGTAACCCCTCCAGCACGTAGGAAACCAGGTTGTTCCACCAGAACATCTGCGCGCCGGCGGCGGTCTTGGGGCTGAACCAGCTATACGCCCTGCGGGCCAGACGCCCGCTCAGGGTAGCCTGTTGTGTGGCTGCCCACCGGTAGACCATCTCCAGTGCCCCCTCACCCCACCCTGCGATAACGTCCTTGGCGAGCAAGGGCCCGGCTTTCACCGAGCGCAGAAAGGTCTCTGGAGAGCTGCCGTGTCTCTGGAGATCCCTGGGCGTAACCTGTCCGCGTGGGATGATGGGCATCGTGCTATCCTTGACGTGGAGGCTGCTGTACCCGATCATATCTTCCACGCGCATCGGGAAAAACCGCTCGCCCTTGTTAAAACGTAGAATAGGTGCGTAGTTGGCGTGTAGCTCAGCCATAGCGATACCTCCTCTTTCCACCGCCCGCGCGATATATCACACCAGCGTTGCCGCGCCAGCCTGACGCCGAAACGCCCAGGCTCTATACCTGGGCGTTCCTCTCTATTCTAGGGCTCTAGCTCCCTACATCCCCACCCAGCAAGTCACGGAGGGCAGGGATTTCATCGAGGGTGGGCAACGCAACCTCCTCCAGCCTTTCGGCCAGCGCCTGGTACTGCTCGACTTCCTGCTTGATGTCAATCTGATCCTGATTGTTCCTGCTGAGTTCGGCCAGCAGATCCTCTCGTGCGTCTTCGTTCTCGCGGAACTGGTCTTGAAGGTCTGCCCGCTGCCGCCTCAACTTTTCCATCCGTGTCTGGCGTTCCGCAACGTGATGGCGCACCTGCTTGAGCATTCGCTGGGCGTCGCCATACATCACCATCTGCGTCAGCCATTCCAGCCCTCTATTCTCAGCACGTTGACGCATCTCCTCCACTACTTGATCCACGTCAAGCCGCGCCTTTCCCAGGCGCCACTCGATCGGTGGCAGTTCAGTCATCTTTGCCACTCCATTTCTCCACGCCTAGAACCACCGCACCAACGCCAAGAGCAAGTTTGCCCCGATGGCGCGAGCGTCTCTCTGGACGTCACCACCTGCCCCAGGTGACCGAGGCGAGGATGTCCTCCCCTGGCCTGTCAACGCCCTGGGCAGCTCTACAGATCCGTCTCTTCCTACGACTCCACCGGCCGCTTGAGGATATAGAAATGATCCGGGCCGTACTCCTGCGGCCAACTGCCACCCGTAAAGAGCGCCGCCGCCTGAACCCCGACCAACTCCCAGCCTTGTTGGCCCAGCAGGTTCAGCGCCTCCTCGATTGGGTGTATCTTCCCATCAACCTCGACTTCCCAGGGATCATTCGGTTCGCGCCCTGGCTCCCAGTCCGCATACATAACACGATATTCCCACTTCATTTGTGCCTCCTGATCTATGTTTTTTCTTTTCCCGCCGCCTGGTTGTCTCCAGAGAATCAGTCTTCTCCAGCCTACTCCCTCTTTCCCTTTCTTCGGACATCCCCCGAGTTTCGGGAATCCTCCGAGTTCTGAAAACGCGCCAGCATCCGGTACAACCTGAATAGCAGCGGCCCTACGAGCACCGCCGCAACCACCAACACGATTGCCAGCTCCGACCACCCGATGGCGATCACCGGCCGACACGCCAGCCCAGCCAGCAACAGCACCACGGCCCCCATCAACCGACGCCGATCACCCGTTCTCTTCACTGGCTGCTCTTCTCTACCTTCGGGCACCCAGAGTGCCTGCGGCGCGAGCACAGAACTCTATCATTAGTATAGCCTCAACCCGTATACAAGTCAAAAGCCCAAACAGCCCCGCCAGCTACATCCACGCCCGTCGCCTCATCCGCAGGTACATCCCCGCAGGCAGGAGCCCCATCGCTGCCATTGTCAATCCGAACGCCACCCTCCCGGTCCACGTCTCCAGCGGTGTCACAGACTCAAAAGTTCATCCCAAAGAACCCAGACAGGAATAATAGCGGCATACAGGCTATCGATCAGTTACGCCGCAACACCCACTTTTGGATCTCGATTCCCCACAACACCAACGTGCTCAGTATCAGGCTGATGGCCAGATCGCCGAGTGGCAGGGCCTCCGTCCTAAAGATGGTCTGCAGGAAGGGCACGTACACCACTGCCATCTGAAGCACAAAGGTCAGCAGTATCGCACCTAGGAGCGGCTTGTTCGATAGCAGGCCGATGCGAAACAGTGAATCCTGTTCCGATCGCACGGCCAACGCGTTTGCCATCTGAGAAAGCGTCAGCGTCGTGAATACCATCGTCTGCCAGGTCGTATGACCCGTGCGCCAGGCCCAGAGGCCCAGACTCAGCGAGATCATTCCCATCAAGGGTCCCACCCACAGAATATCTCGGCCCAAACCGCGACCGAATATGCTCTCCCGAGGGCGATACGGCGGTCGGCGCATCGTTCCCCGCTCTGGCGGCTCGATCGCCAGAGCCAGTCCTGGCAAGCCATCCGTCACCAGGTTGACCCACAATACCTGTAGAGGCAGCAGGGGCAATGGCATCCCCAATAGCGGGGCCAGAAGCATCACCCAAAGCTCGCCCACGTTCGAGGTCAGCGTGTATCTGATAAACTTGCGAATGTTGTCATAGATGACCCGGCCCTCCTCCACGGCTGCCACGATCGTGGCAAAGTTGTCGTCCAACAACACCATCTCTGCTGCCTGTTTGGCCACGTCAGTGCCCGTGATACCCATCGCCACGCCGATATCAGCCCTCTTTAGGGCCGGCGCATCGTTGACCCCATCGCCCGTCATCGCCACGACGTGCCCGCGATCGACGAGCGCCTGCACGATCTTGAGCTTGTGCTCCGGTGAGACCCGCGCATAGACCGACACGTCCTCGACCACATCGTCCAACTCCTCGACCGTCATTTGGGCCAGATCCTGCCCTGTCAACACTGGACCGCCCGTGTAGATATCCAACTCCTCCGCAATGTGGCGCGCTGTCAGAGGATGGTCGCCGGTGATCATCACCACCCGCATACCGGCAGTCTTGCAAGTAGCCACAGCATCCTTGACTTCGGGTCGCGGCGGATCGATCATGCCAATCAGCCCCACAAAGATCGCCTTCTGCTCCAGCGTCTTTTCATCCTCAGCAGCAGGCCGGACCTCCAACGGCCGCACCGCTACCCCTAGCACCCGCATACCATCGTCGGCCAATCGATCGTTGGCCGCTTCCACGCGCTCGATCCAATGATCGGTGAGTTGCAGGGGCTGATCATCCACCCATATCCGGTCCGACACCTCTAGCACGCTGTTGATGGCCCCCTTTGTGAACGCCAGATACGGGGAAACATCCTCCCCCGGAAGCCCTCCAGCCAGTCGGCACAGGTGCTCCGCCGTAGCCTGGGCCTCCGCCCCAAACTCGTGGACCGTCGTCATACGTTTCCGCTCTGACGTGAACGGCGCCTCCGCCACCCGCGGCATACTGCGTTCCAGTTCTGGCTTTAGCAATCCGAACTCGGCTGCGGCCGTCACCAACGCTCCTTCCGTTGGATCGCCGACGACTCGATTGCGCTCCCCCTCCTCCTCTCGCACTTCCAGGACCGCGTCGTTGCACAACGTCGCCCCTACCAGCAGGGTCTCCAATACGGGGTCCGGTCGCTCCCAGGTCGCCCTCTCCGCAGCCACGATCGGGCTACCTTCCTCCGTCTGGGCATCCTCGTGCAGCGTCCATACCAGTCGATCATCCCGCTGCTCTTGAACCAGGTTGAGCGTGTGTCCGGCGATATCCAGCACCGTGACCGTCATACGGTTCTGCGTCAGCGTTCCTGTCTTGTCCGAGCAGATGACGGTGACCGAGCCCAGTGTCTCTACCGCCGGCAGCTCCCGGATGAGCGCCTGCCGTTTCAGCATCCGCTGGGCACCCAGGGCCAAGGTGATTGTCACCACCGCCGGCAGCCCTTCGGGCACAGCCGCCACCGCCATGCTGATGCCCGTCAGGAACATCAGCCGCACGTCCTCACCCCGCAGCAGCCCCAGGACAAACACGACGGCCACGATGGCTAAGGCCGCAACTGCCAGCCCCTTCCCAAGCTGCCCCAGGCGGCGCTGGAGCGGTGTTGGCTCCTCCTCCACTGTCTGGATCATCTCCGCGATGTGCCCTAGCTCAGTGTTCATTCCCGTCTCGGTGACCACGACCACACCCCGGCCGTAGGTGACCACAGTCCCCAGGTAGACCACGTTGCGCCTGTCTCCCAGAGGCAGGTTCTCGGCTTCATACGCACCAGGTCGTTTGTTCACTGGCTCCGACTCGCCGGTCAGGGTCGCCTCTTGAACTCGTAGATTGGCGCTCTCCAGCAATCGTCCATCCGCAGGCACCATTCCCCCCGCTTCCAGCATCACGACGTCCCCTGGCACCAGCTCTCGGGCTGACATTTCCCGCAAGTGGCCACCCCGGCGCACCTTGACCACCGGCACGGCCAGCTTCTTCAGCGCCGCGATCGCCTGCTCCGCCTGATACTCCTGGACAAACCCCAGGATAGCATTGAGGACGACGATAGCCAGGATGACCACGGTGTCCTTCACATCGCCCAGCAAGGCCGAAATGACACCAGCCGCGATCAGGATCAACACCATGACTTCGGTCAGTTGCCGCCACAGGATCAGCCAGGGGCTCTTGGCGCCCCACTCAACCAGCTCGTTCAACCCGTATTCCGTCAGCCGGCGTTCTGCCTCGGCTTGGTCCAGGCCGCTCTCAGCGTCCGTGCCCAGACGCTCTAAGACATCGGCCGCTTCCATCCGATACCATTCACCCTTCATAGTTACATCCAATCCTCAAAAGTGCCCTGCTTTGTCTGTACGATTTCCTTATCCTGATCAAGTGAGAAGTAACGCCGGACTGGCGTGATCCGCAACGAGTGACCTGCGTCGGCGGCCCACTCAGACAGCGCCAGCAACTCTTCGACTCCAAGCTGCATCGCCTCCGCTTCCCGCGCGCCAAAGCGGTACGATAGCAAGTACGGATTCTCCTCCCGCAGATAGTGAACGATAGACGCTGCTCCATCCACGATCGTTCTCGCCTCATACACACGGTCTAGGCTCTGCAGCGCCTCAATCGGCATCTGATAGTTCTTCCGAAAGATCTTTAGTATCCCTGGGCGGTGGAGAAGCTTGGCCAATGCTGCGCTATGAGCGATCTCAAGGCTACCAGGAACACGCTGCGGTTCTCCTTCCGCATCCTGCACAACCACCTCCAGATCGAAGCGCTCGTTCTCGATCCTCGGTCCGTGCTCCACTTTGCCACCTTCGGGGATCAAAGCATTTATCCCATTCATCACCTGGACCGCGTACTCCTGCAAGTAGATCTTGCGGGCCTTGCCTTCCACGGCGCGCGCACATGGGATCGGCTTTCCCACGTTCATCTTTAGCGCTGGTCGCTCCAACCTCAGCGCTGCCCCCAGTGCACCCAGAGTCCCGCTAAATCCAATCGGCAGTACTGGCGCACCAGCGCGATAGCTCAGCCAGGCTACGCCCGTTTGAGGACGCATGGCCCCTGGGTCCCAGAATCCACCCTCCGGAAAGATGCCGAGCCAACCATCCTGTCTCAGCACATCTACCGCCTGCTGCAGGGGCGCTCGCTCCATCCGTCCACGCCAGAACGGGATGCAGCCATACAACCATTGCGAGAAGGCCGATATCCTCTCTGGGCGGATATCTACCTGCCCGACCACCTCGAGGGGGCGAGGCGAGTACATTACCATAAGGACCGCCTCCATCACAGCTACGTGGTTCCCGACGACAATGATCGGCCCCTTCGCGGGAAAGTTCTCCCGGCCGGTGATCTCAACCTTCCAGGCCAGGGGAAGCACCAGCCGGCCCAGCAGACGTACCACGCCCCGTACGATCCTTCTACGCGGGTAAGCGATTGTGTACTCCCTTTCGCCGTCCCGTGAACTCATAGCAAAATCCTTCTCCGGCAATCGCCCACCCAGGTCTGTAAAGGATGCAGACGGTACAACCTCCAGCGCCGCCTCGTCGATGGCGGCGCTGGACAGCAGCGGCGCACGAAACCGGGCAGTGTTGCCCTAAATGCGCAACTCCACCACGTCACCATCCTCGAGGACGTGATCTCGACTTACCATCAGCCCGTCGTGCGTAGCGCTGCCCCAAACTCGAGCCGACTTGAGATTCTCATAGAAATCCTGATGGACCTTCTTGGCAAAGTCCTCAACGGTACCCCCCCGCTGCATTACAAACGGCGAATCAAGGTTTGGCTCCGCCCCGGGCGGTTTGGAATAGATGCGAATGATGTCCAACCACTCGTACACAGACCGTTTGAAGCGATCAAAGTGGCGACCGGTCGCAGCGGACACAGGCAGCACGGGCCAGTCATCCTCCAAGAGCTGTCGAAAGATCTCGAGGTTCTCATCAGAGCTCTCGTCGTCGTTCTTGTTCGCCACGACCAGCAGTGGTTTGAACATCATGTGCCGTTCCTCATCATACCGCTCCTGGCGTATAAGCGGCACGATGCGGTATTCCTCCAGCAGAGCGAGCGAGTCCTCAAGCTGCTGGACGGGGTCCGTCTGCAGGTCGACCACCAACAGGATCAGATCAGCCCTGCGGATCAGGTTCATCATCTCCGGCTCGACAAACTCCCTATTGAGCGACGGTGTGTCCACCAACTGAATCTGGATGTTCTCCATGGGCATCATGCCCGGCGTGGGAGTCCACGTGGCGAATGCCGCGTCAGACACCTCGGGCGTAGCGTTGGTCAGGGCGGTGAGCAAAGCGGACTTGCCCACGTTGGGCGGACCCACCAATACGACCTGGCCGGAGCCTTCCGGATCAATGTGAAAGGCCGACTGCCGCTTGGTGAGCCCCTTTTTCGTCTGAGCCGCTGACTTGAGCTTGGAGAGCTTTTTTCGCAGGTCAGCCCTGAGCTTGTCAGTACCCTTGTGCTTGGGGATGGTGCCGAGCAGTTCCTCAAGCAGCTCGGCCTTCTCCGTTGGCGATGTCGCTGCCCGATACCGCCTGTCGACTTCAAAGTACTCTGGAGGAAGATTCGTCGGCATGATTACTCAGTCACCGCTCATTGCCCAAGCCCTACGGCACAAGCATCGGTTTCATGGTCGCTATCGGGCGGCTTGATGGCTCTATCGATCATCTCTTCCTTTGGTGGACATAGTATAGCCGCAACCTACAGAGAAGTCAAAGACAGCTTGCCAGCAGACCCTGCACCCTCACGCCGTTGTGGCTATTTCAACTTGGCAAAGTGGAGCTTTTGCATCTTTGCCAGCTTGGGCGCGATCGCTGCCCGGCAGTAGGGTTGCCCACTGTTGTGCCGATAATACTCCTGGTGGTAGTCTTCCGCTGGATAAAAGACCGTGGAGGGCGCGACCTCCGTGACGATCGGCCGACCCCAGGTGCCCGCTTTCTTCAGCTCCTCTATCGACTGCTCCACCGTCGCCCTCTGCTCTGGGGAGTGATAAAAGACCACCGATCGGTACTGCGGGCCAACGTCAGCACCCTGCCGGTTCAGCGTTGTCGGATCGTGAATGGTAAAGAATACATCCAGGATCTCTTTGAACGAGATCACCTCGGGATCGAACGTGATCTGCACCACCTCGGCGTGTCCCGTCGTGCCGGTGCATACCTGCTCATATGATGGGTTCGGGACCGTGCCACCTGAATAACCAGACACCACACGCCCCACCCCTTTCAGACCAAGATAGACCGCCTCAAGACACCAAAAGCAGCCCCCGCCCAGGGTTACCACCTCTGTCGTGCTCTCAAAGCTGGATGATCGATTCTCTGACTCGCTCATAGATATTCCCCCTATGTAGGTGAGTTCGCCCTCACCGCCTCAGACCGGCGATTGCGTAGCACAGGGCCCTAGAGCACATTTGCCACACACGTCGGCCTTTCCCACCTCCGCATACATCTTTGCCACCGCCTGACACCGCGTCCAGCAGCGCTGTTTGTCTATCCCTGTATCAAGGTCCAGCGCCCCTATCGGACACCGCGACACACACGCCAGGCAGCTACCATCGTGGTAGTACAAACACCGCTCCATACTATCCGATGTGCTCACCGGCAGTTCGGCGTCGATCACCACGCTCCCAAAGCGCCCCGCACACCCCGCATCGGTGATCACCAGATGGTGTACCCCAAAGCTGCCCAGCCCGGCGATCACCGCCACGCTCTTGTGCGACCATCGGCTGACCAGCGTCACCGGGTCAAAGTTGTATGTTGCCGGCTCGGCGGCACCCCGGATCCCCAGGGGAGCCAGCGACTCGATCAGACGGCGCGTGATCTGCCCGATCAATGCATTCGTCTCCACGTACGCCACCGCCCATTCGTGCGCGACCGGTCCCCTGCGGAGCGCATTCGCCTCGACCACAGAGCTCTCAAACGGGATGAAAAATGACACGGCTGACTGGGCCCCTGGCAACAGCTCTTGAGGCAACATATGCACAGGCGTGACCACTCGCCTTAGCTCCGCCCAGCGAACGTCATCTGCCGCCGCAAACCCGACCAGTGGCTCCCGATAGTGTGTCTCGGTGTCGGCCTCCACGACCTCTCCCCGTACGATTCCGCTGATCAACTCTGATAACTCCAATGGATCGACGCTCACTCTCTTCCCCTTTGCACCACAAAGCTGGCTATCCCCTCTGGGTCGAGCCACCTCTGCCAGGGTCTCCCTGATCCCTGATCTGCCATCTACTCCCCTTCCACCACCGTACGATCCAGGAGCTCGAAACTTGCCGTCGCCTTCTCCACGCCGTTGACGATGATCGAGATCTGATGCCTGCCCGGGTGATGCTTGCGGGTCGACAGATCCCGGAACGAGTACTTCCGCCCGACCGGATGTTTGCCCGGATCAAAGCGATCTTCCTTGATCTGGAATATCTTGGTCGACTGCTTGCCTCTGGCTTTATTGCGTGATGTGCCGCATCCTTGCCTTGAGTTCCCTCGACTCCCAGCCCTCATCATAGACCCGCCGCGCGAACTGCTCCTTGTCGAAACCCTCATAGTGTTGCTGGATGCTGTCTCCCAACTGATCGATAGTAGCGCTCGAGAAAAACAGGTCCTTCAACCTTGTGGACATATCGACTCCTTCTCCCTCAGGCAGATCTTGAGCGGTCTTTGTCCCTCAACTCTACCCTGTGACGCCGTCGGTCTCTCACACCAGGCTCAGAGCCGCTCCGATGTCCTCGGCGATCATCCGGCGTTTGCTCTTTTCGATGAAAAAGCTCGGTCCAGCCTGCACGTAGGATGGCAAAGCTCGCCGCCCCCGGAAAGAGTACTCCTGTCCCCGGATCTTGTACGTCGAGCCAGCCGGGATCACGCGTCCTTCGCCCGCTCGCTTGGCGATAGTGTTGACGGCCTTGATCGCCACGTCACCCATTAACAAAAAGACCTTCACCTTTGGGAACAGGGCCAATTCCTGCTCCAGGATCAGGGAGCACGCTTTGATTGGTCCCGCCTTTATGCCATAGCCGACCTTGCCGCACTTGACCGCGGTCGTGAGGTAGACACCCAGAGCGAGGATGTCCCCTATGCTTGCCACGTCTACTCCAGCGTCGTTGAACGCCTGCACCGTGGTCTGCTCGAACAGGCTCCCGCCGCCAGCATAGTAGTGATCGGCAGGATCCGCTGGCGCCGCCTCCGAGATCAGCACGATCGAGACGTCCTCGGGCGTCACGTCCACATCCGGCACGCTGTAGCTGGCGTGGTTCACCCCTTCACACGGAAACCCCCGGCATCCCACGTTTTCACTCACCTTCACGTGATCACCTCCCTACACTTCTGCATATGCCAAGCCATCTAGACCTCATACCGCTCCAGCAGGCGGTACATCGCCCGCGCGCCGAACCGGACCGCCTCCACGGGGATACGTTCATCCTCACCGTGTATGCTCCCCGAAAGGTCAAAGCCCGGCGGTAGGTCCATCGGCAGAAAACCATAGGTCTGTATACCCAATCGCGAAAAGAACCGCGCGTCGGTCGTGCCGCTGACCACCAGCGGCGTGGGAATACCCTCAGGGTCGGCTTCTCGGAGGACGCCCGCCAGCGTGTCGAACAGCCCCATATCCGGTTCAGACGGGCCCGGATCGTATTTGACCACCTCCAGCGCCACGTCCTCACCGATCAACTGGCGCAGCTCGGCGAGCAGATCGTCTGGCCCATACCCCGGCAACACCCGCCCATCCAGTTCCAGCGCGATCTCGCTCGGGATGACGTTGACCTTGTCACCGCCGTGAACGATCGTGGCATTGACCGTGTTGTGGAACAGGGGATCAAACACCCGCCCCCTGTCGCCTAACACATCCAGGATCGTATCCGTCAGCATTGGATTCAAGAGTTGGCGCAATACCAGGTTGCTTGGAAAGGACAGGGCAGACGTCATCACTGTGACCATCTGCCGTACGGGATCCGTGATGTGCACCGGCAGGCGATGCTGTTCCAACTGCTGCAGCAATCGGCTCAGCCTTGCCATCGCCCCACCCCGCATTGGAAGGGACCCGTGTCCACCTGGCCCCCGTATCGTAGCTTTGAGCCAACAAGCCTGTTTCTCAGCGACCTGAACCGGATAGAATTTCTTCTGGCCGATGTAGAACGAGAACCCACCCAGCTCGCCAATTCCATATCGAATTGAGTCGAACTGGTCGGCGTGATTTTCCACCAGGTATCCGGCCCCATACTCCCCCAGCGCTTCCTCGTCGCTCACGATGGTCAGCACGGCGTCGCCCGCCGGGCGCAGTCCATTCGCCTTGGCCCGCAACAGCGCCGCCACCATCATCGCGAGGCCGCCTTTCATATCCAGCGCGCCCCGTCCCCACACGTAGCCATCCACTATCCGCCCTTCAAAGGGCGGATAGGCCCATTCCTGGCCAGCGGTCGATACGACGTCGGCGTGCCCATAGAGGAGCAATGGAGGCGACTGACCCCGCCCCTTCAGGCGGGCGATCAGATTGGGCCGGTTTGGGTCCTTGGCCAGGATCGTGGTCTCAAAACCCGCTTCTGTCAGCAACTGGTCAATACACCGCACACATTCCACCTCGTTGCCGGGCGGATTGGTCGTATTAAACCGAATGAGAGCCTGCAACAACTCCTCTGGCCGCTCATATACCAGGTCGCAAGTAGACTCGCCTTTGCCGGACACCGGTTTCTCTCTCCTTTCAAGCATACACCTTGTCTCTGTCAGTGCCAAGCACGCCAGGTCACCACCCTCGGCCGGCGAGCCCTACCCACACTGTCAGAGACATCATGATCAGAATCGCACCTACGATCAAGATGCTGACAATCGGCCGCCGCAGGAACCCACCTGCTCGCCCCGGAAGCACCCAGGCCAACACTAGGACCAGGGCGCCTACCCCGAAAACGACAAAGAACCCTCCTCCCATCGTCCACACCAATCCCCAGCCCGCAGACGTCCCCAAGATGATCAAGACGACGCCCAGCACAATGCATAGGATAGGCATCAGCACGTGTCCCCGTGTGATCTTCATTTTGACCCCTTTGCCATAACTCGCTTCCCCCACCTGCCCGTTCCCTGCGATTGGATACCCGTCTGCGCAGTCATTGACCTCACGAATCATCACCGCGCCGCAGGTCGCCCAGCGTGGCCTCGGGCACGTGATAACGACGATAGTAGTGGGTAGGCGTGACCAGCGTCAGCAGCCGGTTCACCCACCCGATACCCAGCAGCAGATGAAACAGCGGGTAGGCCAGCCCCAGGATGGCGATGGCGTAGACGGTCTCCAACACCAGGCTAGGTATCCCGCTCAACCAGCCCAACCCTGGTATCCACGTCGTCAGCCAGCTCAGGATGGTTGCTGTGGGAATCGCTGCCGCCAGGACAAAGACTCCCACCCCCAGTAGATAGTTCGCCTCCAGCGCCCGCGTGGGGCAGTAGGCTATACAGCGCATGCAGCTTTCACAGCGAAAGGTCCAATACGGGCGGCGGCGCTCCCCACTGCCCAGCATCTTGATACCCCCGTTTGGACAGTACGCGGCGCACAGCGTGCACCCGGTGCAGCGATCCGAGGCGTAGAGCGTTTTGGCCAGAAACAGACGTCCGATGAGCAGATAGCCCAGCGATATCTGAAAGAAATACAGCCCGATTAGGAGCGGGATCCAACCCCGAAACCGCCGCATCCCGATAGGATGTGATCCATCAGATCGGCAACCCTGTCCTCGGCCCGCCCCAAGATTCCGGTCACAGCCTGAGGTGAAAGCCCTGGATGCACTGCCAGCCAGTTGGAGGGCATATCCACCCCCGCCGCCCCCCGCACCCCGTATCTCTTCAGGGCCAGGATCAAGGCCAGCACGGCTGTGCCCGTCCCTTCGATCCCCGGCGTATACACAGGCCCGATCTTGAGCCCGGCCCGCGTGGCCACGACCACCGCGTGGGTTCCTCTCCTGCGCGGCAGCCGGAGGGCAAAGCGTAGCATCGCCCACGGGGCCGTGAAACCGTGGGTCGGCATAACCAGCCCCAAAAGCATCTCCTCTCCCGCATCCACTTCCTCTTCTGGATGGGCCATCTCCACTGGGCGCAACACCGCGGATACCCCTTCATCGCGGGCAGCACCCGTCATCCACGCCGCCACGCGATAGGAGTTGCCTGTGCCTGTGTAATAGTAAACGACTGCCTTCCGGTATCTCGTCCCAATACTTGCCCCCTTCACGCCCCGGGCCCCCGCACCAACTCCCTAGACTAGGCTCAGCCTGCCGCCTGCTCGATCAAGTGGCGAGCCACGGATTGGATCCCCGTGTGCTCATAGTAGTTTGTCGTCGCGTCAAAGAACGCCCCCACATAGTCCAGGGTCTCATCCGAGACATCAATGAATCTTTTGACACTGGCCAACACTTTCGACGGTGTGAGGCCACGATCGGTGACCAGTTGGCTCATCCATCCCTGCGCCGAGTCGAACCCGCTCTGGATGAACCGCAACTGGTTCTGGGGGCTCTCGCCTGGAATCAGTCCCTGAATTCGCTGAAAGACCGCGCTCCTCTGCAGATCGCTGGTCGATGCGCCGCTCAGGATCTTTATTCCCTGCTGCAAGAAATCCGGGCCCAATGGGACCAACCCGTCCAGGCATACCAGCGCCGCCATCCGCATCTTGGATGCCCCGCTGTATTGCGCCAACTTGGATACGAAATCCCGAATGCTGTCCCTCGGCAGTCCGTTGATCAGGGTAAAGGCCACGATCTCTGCCCCCAACTTGACCGCCAGATCGATCGATTGCGTGGTATCCGCCTTGGGCGTCAGCTTTTCCAGGAAGGAGAGAAAACCCACCTTCTGCCCCACCTTGCTGGCCAAGGCCGCCGCCGCCAGCGCCTTGTCGGCAGTGTCCACGACCTGGTAGACTCGCACCGCCTTCTGATACCCAGCCGATGGATCGGCATACAGTTCCTGCACCCGCTTCCCTATCCGCTGGATCGACGTGGGATCCATCGTTCCTGTAGTCGCCTGCACCGTGTTGGCGAACCCGGTCACGTTCTCCCACTCACCCGGCACCACGAAATCAAGCGCGTTCAGCACGTACGTGGTGATGTTCTGCTCCGGCAGATTTTCAACCAGCTCTACGACAGACTCCGGCTCGCTCACTGTGTTCCTCCTTGTTCTCTGTTGATTGAATACGTCACTCTTCTCCCTCGGCGGCCAGCCGGAAACGGACCGCCTGCCCACCACCCGGGGCGAGCCGCAGCTCCAGCACGGTCTTATTATCGACCAATATTTCATAGATGTCGATCGCCAGAGGGTTCCGCTCCCAATCCGCGTCGGCTCCGTCGGCGTATACCTCAGCCACATACTGCCTGTCCGTTTCGAGGAAAGTGAGCGGCGCCTCCAGATCGCGCCCTTCCTCGTCCGTCACACTGCCCAGATACCAATCCTCGCTGTCTCTATCCCTCCGTACGATGGTGACATAGTCACCGATCTCGCCGTTCAAGACCTGCGTGTCCTCCCAATCCACCGGCACGTCCACGATGAACTGGAAGGCAGGATGGCCTGGATAGTTCTCGGGCAGATCTGCGGCCATATGCAGCGGGCTGTAGATCACCACATACAGAGCTAGCTGTTTCGCCAGTGTCGTGTTGACCCGGTGGTTGGGCCGGTAATCGTCAAACAGCAGGTCAAAGATACCAGGTGTAAAATCAAAGGGGCCGGCCAGCATACGCGTAAAAGGCAGGATTGTGGTATGCTCTGGCGGGTTTCCGCCTTCACTCCAGGCGTTGTACTCTTGCCCCCGCGCCCCCTCCCGTGTTATCATGTTGGGGTACGTACGCCTGATGCCCGTATCCTTGATCGGCTCGTGCACATCCAGCATGATGTGGAACCTGGCCGCCGTCTCGACCACGTGTCGGTAGTGGTTCACCATATACTGGCCGTGATGCCACTCCATACCCACGAGTCGACCGGCCTCGTCCCTGCGTTCTATCCCCTGGCCCCACCCTACGTAACCCGTCTTCACCGTGTCGATCCCCAGACGATGATACAGCGAAAAGCCGTCCTCCAACTGCCGTTCATAGTTCCCTATGGCCCCACCCGTCTCGTGATGTCCGATCAGGCGTACCCCTTTGGCCCTTGCGTATCGGCTCACCTCTTCCAGGTCAAAATCGTCGTACGGGGTGACAAAGCTGAAATCGTCCCCGTTCTTGCTCCAGTCACCATCCCAGCCCACGTTCCAGCCCTCCACCAACACCCCTGCCAGGTTATGCTGGGCCGCAAAATCGATGGTCCGCTTCGCGTTCTCTGTCGTCGCGCCGTGCCGTATCCCCGAGCCCCACGTGTATTTGCCGATGTGCATCCCCCACCAGATGCCCACGTACTTGCCCGGCTTGATCCACGATACATCCTCCAACTTGTTCGGCTCGTTGAGGTTCAGGAACAGATAGGACGTGATCAGATCGCCAGCTTTTTCGGCGATCTGGATCGTACGCCAGGGGGTCTGAAACGGGGGTGAACCCTTCACCTTGATCCCATCCGACCACGGCACCAGGTCGCATCCCAGCTTGTCTCCCCCGGTGGCCTTTAGCGTCATTGATGCATAGTCGATCAGCGCCGCTTCGTGGATGCTCAGGAACAGGCCATCGACCGTCTCCATCGTGAGGGGTGTGTGTACCGCTCGTGACATCCTGACCCTCAGGAAGCTGAGGGGGGATTCAGTGTACAGATATTCATACCGCTCATCCCCGTATGCCGGGATCGACCACACCCGGTGGATGTTCGCCAACGCAAACTCTGTCTCCTCATCGGTGATCTGGAAACTGGATAGGTTCTCCTGCTGGGGCAGCTCGTAGCGAAAACCCAGGCCGTCGTCGTATACCCGAAACACCACCGTCATCTCACGAGCGGGCTCGGCGGTTTCGGTAAGATCCACCCGCAGTTCGTTGTAATGATTGCGGATCTCCTTGACCTCACCCCACGGCTGGACCCACGTCTCGTCAAACGTGCTCTCTGTGTGTGCGGCAATGCTCAGGTTCGCGTCCAGTGGACCAGCCTCTTTGAACCGAAAACCCAATTTGGACGGCTCGATGACCTGTTTCCCCGAGTAGCTGACCTGATAATAGGGGGCACCCTCCTCCAGCTTCAGGGTGACCTGCACCCTGCCGTCCGGCGACGAGACGTGTACGCCCTCCTGACCAGGCCCCAATGCGCCGCCCGGAGGCTGGGTCCCCGATGTTTCTCCTGAGCGACAACCCGCCAACAGGAGCCCTTCTACTGGCAGGATAAACAGCGCCAGCAAGGTCAATCTGAGGATAAAAGATCGTGGGTCTTGCGATTGCACCTGTCGTGACTCTCTCCCTGACCGTATTATTCGCTCGTCCGATCACTCCAGTTCTATCACCATCCTCTTTATGAATTCCCTGCCCCCCATCCTTCCCCAGAACCCCACCGACTGGGGATTCGCCGTGGCAGCTTCCAGCTCGACGTGGCACACGCCGCGTTCGATGAACCAATCCTTCATCGCCCGGAAAAGTCTCTCGCCGATTCCCCACCGCTTGTATTCCTCCTTGACAGCGATATTCCCCACCTCCCCAATCAGTTTTTCTGCATAGATAGGTGGTTTCTCGACGACGTGTCCCACGCAGTATCCCACGATCTTGTCGCCCAGCTCAGCCACGAGGACTCTCGAGTCCCCGATCTGCGTGTGCGACTCGAAGATATAGCCTCCCCACAATTCCTCTGCCGCTTCGACTTTCTGAAAGATGGCGTCCCATTGCTCGTGATACCTCACGAACTCGCGGAATATCATCTTGAGTTGTGGCAGATCCTCCTTCTTCAGTTCCCGAATGGTCATCACCATCGGGCCGATGGCGGTCTGGTCGCTAGTCATCAGTTAGCAGCCAATCCTTCGCGTCCTCCATATCATCGAACGGCTTTGGCGACCTGCCCACCAATCGGGCGAGTGAATCCATTATGACCTTTGTGAAGCCAGACCATCGCATCACAACAGCGCCCTTCCGCAAATGTGGAGACATCCGGGGTCCGTTGTCCTTGATGACGGCGACCACCTCCCTGGAGAGATCGGTATGGCGTAGGTCCACCAGCATCAGCACCGACCCCACCGGCTCCTGAGCAATCGCATCCCCTGCCGCCTCGATCTCAGCCCTGAAGCCATCAACGTCAGATCCGAAACCCGAGAAATCGGCCAGGAATACCTGCGTTTCCCTGTAGCTGATCCATTTTGATTTCATCGCTCTATCTCCCTTCTGAGGGTCCTGTCCCCGGCACCAGGGAGCGTCCTGTCCCCGACACGAGTCAGGGGCATCGCCCTGGCAGAGGTCAGGCCAGTCTCCCATCCGGGAGGTGTTCCTACGTCGCCCCCCCCCGTAAATTCACCCGGCGCCCAGTGCCCCATCCCAACGCCACGCGGCGGCTTTCAGCTTTCTACCTGGGCAATCTCATCGCTCGGCAGATTGACCCTGTCCCACAATCTCGTCTGAAACCCTAGGGGCATTCCTCCACTGTCGGTG
>CAYUIS010000105.1:0-18580 GCA_964444825.1 uncultured Anaerolineales bacterium
ACTGCACCGCGCTACGGGATGTTCATCACACCACGAGGATTATCTTCCGGAGACGTGCCAGCCACCATCCCTTAGGATATCAAACTTCCGTGAGGACGGAGAAGGAGAGGAGTGACACATGACTACCCTCTCTAGAGGGGCGGATCATTTCGTGATCGATGGCAGGGAGGTGTGAGAGAAATGCGTCTATTAGACTGGCAATCACCATTGGTCTCAGGTCTGTTGATACTCGCCCTGATGGCTCTAAGCCTGGTCATTGTGCAAATCATCGGCAGGCGCGTGCTGCAAGGTGTTCAAGACATGAAACACCTCCGGGAATCGCGGCGGCAGCAGCTTACGACCCTCGTGCAGATCCTCCGCTGGGCCGCCGACATCGTGATCGTGGTGACTGCACTGCTGATGCTACTGAGCACCTTCGGGATCGACGTCACGCCCTTGCTCGCCAGCGTCGGCGTAGCGGGGCTTGCGGTGAGTCTGGGCGCGCAGACCTTGATCAAGGATCTCATCGGCGGCATCCTTATCCTGGTGGAGAATCACTACGTCGTTGGGGATTCCATCAGGGTGGGCGATGTGTCGGGCAAGGTGGAAAGGCTCACGCTCCGAGCTACCTACATACGGGACGTCAACGGGCTTTTGTACGTCGTTCCCAACGGAGAAGTGCGCATCGTCGGTAACATGACCAAGGAGTGGTCCCGCGCATTGGTGGACATTGGCGTGGCCTATGAAGAGGACATGGATCGGGCCCTGAGTGTCCTAGAGGAGGCCGCCGCAGCATTCGCGGAGGATCCCGAGTTCGGACCGTTGCTGCTGGAGCCACCCAAAGTCCTGGGTCCGCTTAGCCTGGGGGACTGGGCCTTCACGGTGCGTTTTATGGTCAAGACACAGCCTGGAAAGCAGTGGGCGGTGGCCCGCGGACTACGAAAGCAGATCCTCGCCGCCTGCGAACAAGAGGACATCAGCCTGCCCTATCCGCGCCAGGAGGTATGGGTGCGTGGTCTGTCGTCCAACAGTCCGGGCATCGCTGATGGATGACGATACTGGGAGTCTCTCTGCCGGAAGGAGGCACTACCCGTCCCCTCTAGTTCCCAGGCACTCCCCATACCCTGATGGCGAGATCGGAGCCCATCGAGGCCAGTAGCGCGCCGTCCGGCGACCAGACGACCCTGTCCACGAGGCTGGCGTGCCCTCCCAGCGCCGCCAGAACGCGCCCCTCGACCGCGTCCCAGATGCGAACCTGGTCGCTGGCCGAGGCCAGCAGCGCACTATCCGGTGACCAGGCCAGGTCGAGCACCGAGTTGCCACACGCCAACATGTGGGTGAGTTCACCGCTGGCGGCATCCCATACCAGGAGTTTGCCAAAGTCGGTGCCCGCTGCCAAGCGCGCGCTGTCCGGCGACCAGGCCGCAGTATACAGATTATCGCCCTCCCGCGCGAGCAGTTCGTCCCCCGTGACGGAATCCCAGATCACCAGTCCAGGGTCGCTGATGGCCGCCAGCTTGGTGCCGTCTGGCGACCACCGCACCTGGTGGCTCGGGCCTATCTGGGCTCGCAGCGCCAGGACCGCAGTCCCGGCAACGGGATCCCACACAGTTACTTGGCCGCCGTCGCTCACAGTCGCCAACCGTGTCCCGGCGGGCGACCAAGCCAGGTCGATCGTGATATCGGCGTGATCCAGGGGGTGCACTTCGTTCCCACTGACAGCCTCCCATACCTGCACCGTCGTGTCGCCCCAGGACGCGAGAAACCGGCTGTCTGGCGACCAGGCGAGGCCGATCACAGGCCCCCGGCTGTCCAATACCCTCACCTGCCGACCGCTGGCAGCGTCCCACAGCCGCACCGTGTTGTCTGTATTGGCCGTCGCCAAATGGGCGCCATCGGGCGACCAAACGACCGTCTGTACGCTCGGCACGAGCGCCGCCTGAAGCTGTTCCACATAGAGAGGCGCTCCCTCGATGACATCCCAGACACGGAGCGTTCCATCCGCGCTGCTGGCCGCCAGGCGGGTGGAATCAGATGACCAGTCCAACCCCATCGGCACGAAACTATAGTCGACGGCCGCCAGCTCCGCCCCGCTGGCGACATCCCACACTTGGAGCGCACCCTGGACCCCTTCCGGCGCGGACACGAGCCGTGTGTTGTCCGGCGACCACAACGCGTTCCGATACCCGCTCGCCAAGCTCTGCAGCGTGTGGCTTTCGGGCTCACCGGACAAGTCCCACACCTGAATCCTTCCGTCAGGGCCACTCCACGCCAGCCGCGCGCCATCCGGCGACCACGCTACGCTGCCGACCTGGCCCGACAGGTCCCGCAGAGCGTAAAGCTCCTCCCCGTTCTGTCCACTCCATACCCGCACGACTCCGTCCAGGCATCCCGACGCTAGGAGCGCACCATCCGGCGACCAAACCGCGCGGTGTATGTCCGTGGTGTGATCAAGCACGCGCGCCACCTTCCGGGTAGTGACGTCCCACACCGTCACCTTCCCATCCCCATCCACAGTCCTGCATTCCACTCCCAGCCGACCACCGTCCGGCAGCCAGGCCAAGTGGACTCCAAAACAGTCCGCTTCCCGCTCCCAGGTGTAGAGCGCCTGGCCGGTAGCAGCATCCCACAGGCGCACCGCACCGTCACTGGTTCTTGACGCCAGGAACGTGCCGTCCGGCGACCAGGCCACTTGTTCCACCCCGTCTGGATCGTCCAGCGTGCGGAACAAATCCCCACTGACGCTGTTCCAAATGAAAATGGTGTTGTCACCACTCCCGGCGGCCACCCACACCCCATCCGGCGACCACGACACACTGAAGAGCTGCCCCGTGTGACCCTCCAGCAGGCGCACAAACTGGAGGGTGGGCAGGTCGTACAACCACACGCCGGTGGTGCTGGCTACCGCCAGCGTCCGGCCATCGGGGCCGAGCGCCACGTGCCAGATGATACCACGCCCCAGGCGGGCCAAGCTGGCGACCTGGCTGGCGTTGCCGACGGTGATGCGCGGCGACGAGAGGTCAGGTGTAGGACCCGGCGACGCGGGCACAGCGAGCGCCGTGCTGGTTGGGACCAGCGCTTCGGTCGACGATGGCTCAACGGTGGGCGAGGGCTCGATGCCTATCTCTATCGTCTCGCACGCACTTTGGGATACGCATAGGAACACCAACATACAAATCAGGCAAGTGTAACGACGCAATGTCCTTTTCATCTCTCTACCTCCCATCGTAGGTTATCCACCTTGCATGATACCACACTGCTGTAAACAAGGTATGACAGATACGTAGCCGTTTCGATACAGCCTGTTACCGTTCTGAAAGAGGAGCCGCTCGCACTGGAGATCCTGCCGGCCGTTTTCGACAGACGTGTTTCCATTGAGACAGACCTGTTCGTGATATCCGCCTCGGCGGTCCCGAAGGCTAGGACCGTCACTACGAACCTCGTTCCTCTAGTGTCGCAGCACCAGGGGCAGTCAGATCTTGTGTGGCGACAAGACGTAGGGCAGGGTGCTGGATATACTCGTCGCAGTAGACCCGGTGGTACATCAGGGCTCAGTCGACTCCATCGACGAGCCACGATGCACCGATGCAGTCGCCGGGCAGTTCATCGATCAGTTGCCGGTAGACCGCGACGTCCATACTTTGCGGGATTTCCCGCCCGCGCAGGCGCACTTCATCGCCCATCCGGGCCACGGCCTGGCCCATCCCATCCAGGACAACGATCGTGTCCTCTTCGGCGCGCACCGACCAATCGGCCGGCCAGAGCAGGGTAACGCTGCCTGGCCCCCAGTCGGCTTGCAGGTGCAGGCAGCGGTTATAGTCATACGCGACCAGCTTGCCCGAGATCGACGCGTCATCCACCGCCTGCTCGTCGAGGGCCGGCTTGTAGCGCAGGAACAGCACCGCGTGCACCGTGTATGAGACCACGTCCAGGGCAAAGAGCTCCGAATCGTACCGCAGGTTGGGGCGTACCCCACAGCCGACGATAAAGTATTCTCCCTGGCAGCCGGGCGGGATCTGCTGCAGTACCCACTCGTCGGCACCCCCACCGCCGCCGCCCATGTACACCTCCTCCCCTGCCCGGGCGGCTACCTGTCCTTCCCCGTCGATCACCAGCACCTGGTCTCCCTCGACGCGGAGCATGAACTCCGGCGGCCAGATGGGCACCAGACGCCTATCGTCGTCAAACGACTGCACGTACAGGCAGGCTCCCTCCAGTCGCAGCGTGCCGGCCAGCGCAGCTTCCATACAGACTCTAAATCCCTCGACCGGCTCTTGGCGTGGAAAGGCGATGCCGGGCACGGGCGGGGTAAGGAGCAGGTCCCTGTCCCGGGCCGTCGACCCGCCCTCGACGACAGCCAACTCGACCCCATCCGGCAGTCGCACGCCGGCTCGGCGCAGCTCGGATTCAAACCATTCTCGATCGCCGACCGTCACCTTGACGCAGTTTCCCGGCGCGTCGAGCAAGACGTTCACGCCAAAATCGAGCTTGGCCAGCTCGTGCGTGGCCTGGGCATAGATCGTCTCCAGCTCGGCCAGGGTATAGCGCGCCTGGCGCACCTCGACCAGGCGTGCGTACGGCTCGCTGGCGAGGTAAGGACGGATCGTACGCTTCCCATTGCGTGTGAACAGGACCACGACGCGATAGTCCGGCTCGTGCTCGATCCACAGCCCGCCAAAGGTGTCCGCCTCGTTGGCCTGGAGCGCGGCGTTCAGCTCACCGATCCCGTCCTGGAACTGCAGGCGCTCGGTCGCCTCCTCCACTGTGACGCCGAACTGCTTGGCGTACTCTTGCGCGTCCCGGCTTAGCGCCTCGTCGGGACCCAGGGCCTCCGGCGCGCCCCCTGTAGACTCACGCGTAGGAGAGACAGCGCCCGAGGCCGGCGCTCCCGGCGTGGGGGATGGGACGCACCCTGCGACCAGGACGGACAGCGCGAGCGCTGCGAGCGTCCTCACGATCCATCGATTGCGCGACATCGTACCCACCTCCGATCAGTTTTTGGATAGCCCGAAAGAAGAAACGACAAGGTCACCCCGATTGTCGTTCCGCCGGACCTGGCGACGGTTTAGGCCCCCCTTGTCAATCGGGTGCTACAAGTTTCATGCGAAGACCGGGTTGAGCACTCGCCCGAAGAAGAGCACGATCCCTGTTTCCCGCGTGACGATGCCAAACAGGAAGGGCCGGTCGACGGCCATCTCGACATCCTCGACTCGTTCCACGGGTACTGCGATCATCGTCGCCGCCGCAGCCTCGGTGCCCTCTTCATCGACGGTAATCGTGGCCCGGTGCAGCGCATAGTCGACGCACAGGCCCCCGCCTTCCACCATGCCCTCGAAATCGAGCGCTGGGCAAAAGACGTGCGCCATGCCCATCTCTTTGAACAGGTTATGGAGCTCAAGCGAGGTCTCGAAGCCGAAACGGGGCAGGGTCAGGATCACCCGTCGCGCCCCGGCATCGCGCTGCATAGCCTCGATCAAGTCAACGCCCAGCCGTGCCTGTACATCATCGAACCGGCCCTCCGCCGGCAGGATAACCCACATGTCCGCCACCTGGCCCGCGTAGGGCAATTGAACGGCCTGGTAGCCCTCCCCGTCCACATACGTGAGCCGCGTCTCCTGGTGCATCAGTGGGACGGTGACCTGGCTCCCGTCAAGGAGCGTAAAGGGGCCATCCGCCGTGGCCGACTCTTGGAAAGGATAGTCCCACCCGGCCTCGAAATAGATGGCGTTGGCCAGGACTAGCCGGGTATCGGCGGACACCGATCCCGGCGGCGCGATCTCTTTGATGCGTTCCTCGGTCTCCTTGGCGACCCAGGCATTGATCGCCTCCCTTGCCTTCTCCGGCGCTCCCTGGAAATCGACGACGCGCAGCCCGGTGCCGTACTGTGCGGCCAGGATATCCAGGTAGGGTTCTCTGAAAGGGTAACCCCGCTGTCCCCACACCGCGTTGGCCAGATTCAGCTCAAAGGAGGCGCCTCCCGCCTCGCTCTGCCGGGCTTCCCCGAGGCTCTGCAGCCGCTGATCGACCACGTTAAAGGCCCGGTGCTGTGCCTCTTGCGGCAAGAAGTAGAACACCTGGGCCATCTCTGCCTCGGTCTCCCCCTGTGCCCCGGCATAGAGCATGGAGAAAGTGAGCGAGATGCTGTACGGAGAATAGATCAGGTTGCCGTCCTCTCCCGCCGCAAGGGCGCGATGATACAGGTCAAAGGCAAAGGCCTGGTTTCCGGCGACGAGCTGCGCGACCTGCGCGTCGGTTGCGTCGGGTGACTCGACGCGCGGCACATCGGCCTGCACGATCCGACCTTCTGACATAGATAGCTGGCATGCGGTCAACAGCAAGACTGCCAGCCCAATACAACCTATACTCAAGATCGGAAATCGGTCTGCCATATCATCCCTTCCTCACTTTCTTAAAGGCAAGTGCGCAGCCCACGCCAGAAACGCCTTGGTCGACGGCTTGGCTGTGCCTATACCGCCGCCGCACGCCGCGAGCACAGCCGCCAAAGCCAGCGCTGTCAGTGTCGCAAGTGGTCGCTCAATGCACATCATTTCACGCGCTCCTTCGTGAGGTGAATACCCTACCTGTCTATCGCACCACCACCGGCAGGTACAACCTTCGAATTGGTGACAGGCGAATGAGAATCGGATAGTCTCTCAGCCGCAAGTTCTCGATGATCAGCGTATCGTCCTCATTTCGGGCAATGAGTGGCTGCTGGTAGCCGCTCAAGACATCGATTCCGTAGGCCGCGTACTCACCGAAGCTGGGCAAGCGCAAGGTGGACTCTGTCGGGGAGTAGTCATCCATCGCCGCGCCATGGTCCCAGAATGTCACCATGCGGCCATCACCGGACAAGGAAAAGGTGTAACTCAACACGTCCGTAACCGTGGTCGTCAGCTCGAAGGGGAAGGACTCGGCTTCGGCACCCGCCAGGATCGTCGCCAGTATCTTTGTCGGCGTGGCCGCCTTGCGGTGGCAGCCTACCAGCGGTCCCGGCGCGACATTCATGCCGGCGTGCAAGAGGATGGCGCGGGCATAATACTTGGCTGCGCTGCTGTCTGAATAGAGGTAATAAACAGGGCCGCAAAGAGTACCAGCAGGACACTCGTCGGGGCTGTTATAGACAAACTCATCGGCTCTGAATTGCCCGGTGAAACCGTGCGCCCGGGCAGTTTGCTGGATCGATTGCACCAACGACGGGTATTCGGCATAGTAGACGCGAGATGTCTCCATTTGCGGCGAATCGCCAAAGAACGGATGCCAGGAAACGACGTCGGCCATCGACATAACCGCCTCGTTTTCAATGAGGCTGAGCAAGAAGGCGCGCAGGTGCGGTGCGCCCATCCCACTGACACTGCCTACAACAACCCTAGCGCCCGGATCCAGCGCCTTGATGCGCGGAATGGTCTGAGTGGCAAGGTTGACATAGTCCTCAACGTCGATCGTCATGATCGTCCCTTCGTTGGTGGGTTCGTTCCACAACTCGTAGTAATCTATCCTGTCCTTGAAATGGTTGACGATAAACTCAACGTACTCCAGGTATCTATCGATCTCCTCCTGGGTTTGAAAACGAGGGACGGGCACTTGGTTTCCGCTCTCGTGCCAGGCTTTATCCCAGAATATGAGGTTATAGATAGGGACCATGCCGGCTTGTATGGTCATGGTGAAAAACACGTCATAGCTTGGGTCCACGTACAGCTCAGGCTTTGTCCAGTCCATGGAGGTAGAATCGCCTTCTTGGATGGTTGCCCGCATGATCTTGATGCCCAACTCGGCGGCACAGTCAATCGGAGCCGATAGATAAGGCAGGTTCCACATACCACTGACTACATTGCCGAACCCGTTGTCGACCAGTTCTGTGGACCGCTTGGTGTGGAAGGTAGCTGGCGGATTGGTGTTGCCTGTCTGCAACACAGCAGAGCCACGCGTACCCGATGTCGGCGGAGAAAACTCGCTGGTGTTGCCCGAGTTGTCGGTCGCTGTGGTGGTCAGGTGAGGACCGGTGAAAGCGCTGCCCTTGTACATAGCGAAATAGCCCGCGCTATTCGCAGTCAACTGCCCCTCAAACCACTTCCCCTGACCTTCATCGTCCGAATAGATCTCTACCTGGCAGCCAGAGCAGGTGTAACCCGTCAGCAGACCAGTTGAGAGGTCAAACTCCATGATGATCGGAGGCGGGATATTCCCATTGCCGCTGTCTGACAGGTCTATTCCACCCCACTGATTATCGCGAATCTGATTGTGGGTGATCGTATTCCCCAGGCTGCTTGTGCCGTCGATTTGAACACCAACCCCGCTATTATGGGCCAAGATGTTTCCCGGCCCGATCACATTGAGGCTGGCCCCGTCGTGGAACCAGACGCCATTCAGCTCATTGGGAACAGGGGTTGTTCCGTCAATGCCCACACCAATCATGTTTTGCCGGATCACGTTATGGCTGCTGTCCGTCGTGCAACACCCCTGGATGCCGCTGCCGCCATTGCCGCTCAGAACGTTTTCTATGATCAGGTTGTGATGGGCGCCGTTGATGTGCACACCATCGCCTGCATTCTTCCAGGCAGCCATACCACTGACATCGACTCCGATCAGATTGCCCTGAATTGTGTTCGAGTAAGCTCCCGAATTGAACAGACCGATGCCGCTGTGGTTCTTGCTACCACCCAGCAGATTTCCTTGCCCTAACGGGCCAGCACCTGCCAGGCGGTCTCCGCCGATGATATTCCCATGCCCGTGCACCTCGATACCGCAACCGCTAAAGCTCACGATCTGCAAACCATGCACCGTCACCCCGCTGGCCTGGATATTCAATCCAGGAGTTAGTTCACCACCCGCCGCGCTCCCATCGATGATCGCCCCGGCGTTGCTGGCGTCGATAGTCAGATTGTCTGACGTGATCGCGGGCAACTGGCTCAGCGGGAAGATCGTCGCCGGTCTTGCAGGAGGAAACACCACCGGGTCGAAGAGGATCGTATCCCCGGCCTGCGCTTCCGTCAGAGCCTGTCGCAGGCTGCCGGGGCCTGAGTCGGCGGTGCTGGTCACGCTGCGAGCCGCCTGTGGAAACTCGGTGCTGGCGCGCATCGCTCTGCCGAACCGGAAGGTCGCCAGCAGGAACGCTCCTGTTGCCACGAGGACAAGAGAGAACGAAAACAGCCTGTTCTTTATTTCACCCGCTCCTTCGTGAGGTGCGATACACTTCCAAGAATACATCGTCCCTGGCTAGCGAATCACCAGCGGCAGATACACCCGATCGGTGGGCAAAAGTGCAGTCAGGCGATAGACACCCGAGCCGAGCAGGGTCAGATCAGCCCCTGCCGAGGCGGCGGTGAAGCCGGATCCACGGATCGCCCCGCCCGAGATACCCACGTAGACGATCACCCGCTCGCCGTCGGAAGAAGTGGCCAGGGAGCGGATTGTCCCCACCGACATTCCCTCGGCCACTTTCCAGGTTTGTCCATCATCAGTACTGCGCCACAAGCCGCTGTCGAGACCGCCGGTATACAGAGTGGGCGGGTCGGTCAGTGCAAAGGCCAGCGCCCAGAGCGGGCCTCCTGATGGCTCCCCTGGTAGAAACTCCCACGTAACGCCTCCATCTCGCGAGCGGTATACTCCTTGCGGCAGGTCTGGCGGTCCGGGAAAATCCTGACCGAGGGCAAAGACGATATCCGGTCGACCTGGATGCACAGCTATTGCATTCACTGTCCCGGGACCAGGCCAAGAGGACAAGACTTGCCAAGTCAAGCCTGCGTCGGTGCTTTTGTAGGGACCCAGCCCGCCGGTGCCTATGTAAATCACCCCCGTGTTGATTGGATCAAAAGCGATGTCGTTCACTGGTCTGAGTGGCCAAGAATCCACGTGCTGCCAGTGCTCTCCGTAATCGTCGCTGCTGAACAGCAATGCCTCTCCCCAGGAAACGTCTGGGTGGACGATGTTGCTGGCGATCAGGATGTGTCCTGGGATGATGGGGTCTGGAGCGACCAGTAAAGTATAGGCTCCCCCACCTGCATAAGTGGCTGGCAGGGTGTAAGCAACTTCGCGGTAGGTCAGACCGCCATCCTCGCTGAGACGGAAGCAAGGAGTATCGCACGGTCCTCCGAAATAGACCCGCTCTGGGATGAACGGATCCGTGGCCAGATTCGTTGACCAGCCAGGTGGGGGGATATCCAGTTCCTGCCACGATTGGCCGCCATTGTTGGTTCTCAGCAACGTTGGGATGTTGGTGTTCGCATACACTTCTTGGGGATTGAAGGGAGAAACGCTCATCGCGATGGGCAATATCCCGGCAAGATTCTGATTCTCCGCATTCCACGTTTTGCCATTGTCGTAGCTCTTGTAGACGCCCCCTCCAGTGGCAGCATAGAGAATGGACGGGTTGTGGGGGTCTATGGCAAACTCCTTGACGCCTGCCCAAAGCCAGCCGGGCAGCCCGGAGCCGACCGGTGACCATGTGCCGCCGCCATCTGTGCTAAAGTACCCATTTTCCGCCCCTGCCCAGATTGTACCGGAGATTGTGGGGTGGAAGGTCAGAGACCACACGGGTGCATGGGTGATCGTAATCGTCTCCCAGGCTGTCAGACCGGGATTCAGGCTCTTGAACAGGTTGGGGGAAAGTGCGGGGTCTCCGATGAAATAGCCGTTCGATTCAGCCCACACTTCGTGGGCACCGAAGGGGTTGACGGATAACCCATCCACGTGATTGGGCAATCGAGTGGCGAATGTCCAGCTTTCACCACCATTTGTGCTGGTGTATACTTCGCCGGAGTGCGTGCTCAGGTACATCACATTCGGATCGTCCGGGTCAAAGGCGAGGCTGGTGACGTTTGTATCGGATAGACCGGTGGTCATCGTGATCCAGTTGAGGCCCCAATCAGTGGACTTGTACAGGCCTCCCCAGGGTTCAATCCCTCCATGACAGAACACGGCGAGATACACTGTGCCGGCCAACGTGGGATGGGCCACTGGACGCACCGAATCCGCGCATCGTCGCTGGCGAGGGATGGTCTGCCAGATCAGGCCGCCATCGTCGCTGCGAGATAAGGAACCATCTGTACCGACGTATATGACCTGTGGGTTACCTGCATCCAAGGCAGGTCGTTCTGGAAAGCCGCCGATGAGAACTGGCTGCCACTGACCGGCCGCGTCATAGCTGGCAAACAATCCACTCCACCAGACGGAGGCGTATACCTGATTCGGCACAACTGGATTCAGAACCACATGCCAGGTGTCGCCGCCGTAGGGTCCGCCGCTGGTCCAAATGCCGATACCCTGGGTGACGGTGAAGGCGCTGGACAGACTGCCCTTGCCTCCATCCGGGTTGACCACCGTCGGGGTGTAGACGCCCGGTTCCAGCCCCCAGGGGACGGTGGCGTGCAGGGTGGTGGTGCTCACCCAAGACACGTCCTCCAGTATGGTGCTGCCCAGGTAGGCAGCAGGCGACGTGACGACCAGCGTGCCCGATAGCCCGGCGGTGAAGCCTGTGCCGGTGATGACTATGGCGGTATCCAGGTCGTTAGGAGCTGAGGCTGGGGTGACGCCATTCACGCTTGGGGTACCAAAAGAAGGCTCAGTGTCAGTCGGAGCCGCCGCAGAAGCGTCAGCAGTGACGTTTCCCGGAGTCAGGGCGACCAGCAGTAGCAGCGCGCCCAGGACCACTGTCACCACGAAAAGTCGCTTTGTTATCATTTTCTCTCCCTTTGTGCGATACAAACATCTGGGGCGATCAAGCCAGCCAATCGCCTCTGAATCAAGTCCGCCAGCGCTTTCTAGCTGTGCTCTGGTTGCCTCATTCTCCTTGTCTCCAGTCAGCCGTCATAGGACTCGATCCATGTACGGCAACTTGCGGATCAGGCTTAGGCCGTATTGCCACTGACCCGGCACCGCTCCCTCCGTAACCAGAAAACGACCGTCCGGCGACCAAACGACAGGGTAGGTCCAGAACGGGCTCGTGTCCCAGCGCCCGATCGATTCGGCCTCGGGAAAGGTCTGCCAGGTGACGATGGCGTCATCGTGGAATGCCATCTCCGTCCAGTCGGCATTCCACAATGCCGAATCTACACCGGCTGCCAGCAATTGCCATTCGCCGCCTACGTCTTGGACGGGACGAATCCAGATTGCGTGGCTCTCGTACCCACCGATCTCCGGCCGCTCGTCCATGAGTAACCACTCGCCGTCGGCAGAAAACGGCGTCCACCACATGGCACGGTACGGCAATGTCTCCATCACCCCACTATTGGCATGGTACAGCATGACGGCTGGGTGATTCTCCTCCAACCCTACCCCTGTTAACAACAGGTGAAAGGCGTCAGGTTCTAAACTGGGAGCCGCCACTGCCCGTAGTCCGTACCCCTCATCGCCCAAAATGGACGGGATATCTTGCAGGCCAAACAGCTCGGTCGCCACGGCGATGACGCCCTCATCTGCACCCACCAGAAGCGGGCCGGCAGAGAGTGTTTCATAGATCAAGAACTGGTTTCTGCTGATCCATTCGCCTCCCAGGCCATATTCCCCCAATCGTTGGTCGATCTGCCACGTCGCACGTTGCAGCAGTTGTACATCATCGTGAGTAGTGATCGTCGTTTCGAAGGTGAGGATTCCCCCATCACTGGATTGGAGCACAGTGGCAGCACGGTAACGCCCCTCGGGTGATAGGGCCGAATCCAGTTCTTGCTCATCGGACGGCGTATAGTCGGAGGATGTGGTATAGGGATCGGTTTGGCAAGGAGACCCCGTAAGAACACCATCGGGTGTGAAAAGCATCACCGCGCCTTCGGCCGACCATTGAACTCTACTCTCAGGGTCCCGCGTCACAGAGGCGGGCGCTGCGCACGATTCTCCCGTATCCACATCCGTGAAATGCAAGGTCCCGGCAGGAAAACCAGAGACACCCGAGGAGAGATAGTTGTCCACGTCCTCTTGCAGGGACATCCAGTAGGCTACCCAGCGGCTATCGGGCGACCAACCGGCGAAGCGGATGGCGGGCGCCGTCGCCAGCGGGGTCGCCGCAAGAGGAACGGCGGGAGGAAGCGTCGGTGTGGTTGTTTCGGTTCGCGAGGTCAACGTTGTGCCACCCTCCTCAGTCAGTACGACCTCTCCATCGGGCCGCACCTCGAATCTCCACCAATGGCAGCGGTCCTCCGGGCAATCGTCGGCGTCTGAGCCAGACGACGACTCGTCCCAGCGGTATATGAACGTGAGCACGAGGCTCTCGCCCCGAATCTCCGCCTGTGTCAGGCGGACGACAGTTCCCTCCTGCATTGAGGACAGAAACGGCCCGGAGGGAACCGGGAACGTGGCAGGCTCGACGGCTAAAGGGAGCATCTGGCGCGCTTTCACCACAGCCCAACCGACGTCGCCCACGGGTATCCGGTCAAAGCGCCAGCTTGCGAGCAATTCGTTGACGGCTGCCGCCGTTCCCTCAGGGACATCGGGGGTGCAGTAGATCTCGAGCCGCAGCAGGCGTCCCCACTTGTGAAAGTTGACGTAGGTTGCCCCCGGAGCAATATCTCCCTCTCGACAATCCTGCTGCTTCCACAGACCGCTCAAGTCTCGCCGCTCATACTCAGGGCCATATCCCTCCGCCGGGGGCCCTCCGTCTACGTGGACCAGAACGACGTACGCTCCTCCTGCCGGAATCTGTCCCAGGATGTCTCGGGGACCATACCGCCGGCTGGTGCCGCTCGCCGCCTCTTCGGCGACCTCTGGAGCCCAGAAATCGGATTCTCCCCAACTGTTACACGCCACCAGCCCAACGAACGGCCGGGCCAGCCTTTCTGGACCCTCAGCAGCCGCCCAGCCCGCAGGCAGGGTAGTCTCCAGGTAAGCCGCGCTCGAACGAAAGGGCATTTTGCCGCCTATCTCCGCAGTATGGCAGGTAGCCAACAGCCACGCCATCATTGCCACGCTGATAAATCGCAGGAAAGACTTTGACATATCGTTCCGATCCCCTCTACCCAGTCCCTTCTCCCTTCCAAACACGTTTCCCTCAACCCGTGTTGTCCGGGTTGAGGGAGTGCACCGTTTCTCTGCCTATGACGAGGGCTGGATTGTAAGGATCGTTAGCGAATCCCGTAGATAACCTGGACGTTGACGGAGATGGAAATAGTCCCTCGAGAGATAGAGATGGAGGGCGCAGCGGCAAGGCCAGGAAAAGAGGACAAGCACGGATAGGCAACAGAGCAGTATGGCTCTCCTAGCCGCTCGCCCCCGCCATCGTCGCCTAGTAGCACGGAATGAACAGTCTCTGACCTACCCGGATATAGTTCATATTGTAGATCCGGTTCGCCGAGGCGATGCTCCAGGGGCTGACCTTGTGGGCAACGCCGATGCGGTAGAGCGTGTCTCCCCGCTGCACGGTGTAATACGTTCCACACGGAAGCGGCCCCTGGTAACTCGATCCAGCCGGTATGTAGAGAGCTTGGCCAGCATAGATCCGGTTCGGGTTGACGAGCCGGTTGGCCGAAGCGATAGCCCACGGGCTGACATTGTAGAGTCTACCGATCGAGGACAACGTCTCCCCCCTGGCAACTGTGTGCCATGCGGGCAGACCAGCCGCCGCCGAGACATCTGCCGCGAACAATGCGGCCACCAAGACAACTACGAATACAGCCATTGACAGGACTCTGATGCGCATCATACACCTCCATTTCTGCTACTGGATCTCATACACAGCCTGGATACTGACGGAAACGGAGAACGTGCCCGGCGAGATACTGGGGGCTGCCACATCGGCCATCCCACCACCCCCGCCGCCAACACCCCATCCCGCGGGCATAGGCATTCCTCCGCCGGTTTCCATTACCAGGATGGGTTTACCCAGCGTGATCCTCAGCCCTTCGGCCATCTGCTTGGCCCGCATCGTGACATCCTCCAAAGCCTGTTGGCGGGCCTGCTCCACCAGAGCCTTCGGATCCTCGACGGTAAAGTTCACCCCTGAAATGGAGTTGGCCCCAGCTTCCACAGCGGCCGCCAACAGCTCACCGACCTGGCCCAGGTCCCGCAAGGTCACCTGAATTTGGTGCGATAGATGGTAGACAACCTCACCGGTCGGCGTGCCTTTCTCGGGGTCGTAAACGTTCTCGACCCACAGGTTGTACCCGGTGGTCTGGATGTTCCCTTCGGCAACCCCCAGCTCCTGGGCAGCGGCGATGGCCTGATCCATCTTGCGAGCGGCTTCGTCGACCAGGGCCGCCGGGTCGTCGCCCTTTAGCTCCACGCCGAGGGTGATCTGGGCCACCTCCGGCTCGGCACTGGCGGTGCCGGTGCCGACGACCACCAACCCCTCGGCGAACTGCCCGGTCGGTGAAACGGTGCCCCCACCGCCGCCGCCACCTAATGATGGCGCAGCCTCTCCCGCTGCCAGGCTTGGCATTCGCCCACAGGCTACGAGCGTCAGGGCCGCCACGACAGGCAGCAAGACGATCCATATGTTCCTTCTCATCGTTTCATCTCCAGCCTCTAGGATGCTTCATTTCAACGTTTTAATCCGCCTTCTCGCCACATTCCGGGCAGAATTTGGCACCAGGGGTGAGCGGAGATTTGCAGTGTTTGCAGCGCTGGACGGCTTTGATCTTGGCCCCACACTCCGGGCAGAACTTGGCGTTGACGGCGAGCGGGGCCTCGCAGTTGGGACAACTGGCGTGGATAGTCTCGCGCCACTCCTTCTCATCCAGGTGCTTGTCCTCCTCGGCCATCGCCGCGTGGGCCCACACCTCCTCGACCGAGCGGCTCGCCTGGGCCGCCGACATCTCCACACCTAGGTCGGGAGCGCAATCCTTACACAGCCCGCGCTTGGTGTTCCAGCAGCTCTCCCTACAGACCCAGGTAGAACAGCGTGGACACTGCACAAACGAAGGTCTGAGCTCTTCCATCGCCTCTGCGAACGCCTCATCGTGCGCTCTCTCCCAAGTTGCAGAACGTACTCGCTCACTAACGCCAGCCACGGAGCCGAATACACCGCCGAACAGGCCACTCGCGGTGTCCAGCACCGTAGAAGCAGTGCCCACTGCCCATGCCTTGAAAGGCGTGCGGTATCCTGAACCGCAGCGGTTGCAATAGAACTCGAATTGAAAACCCTGGTTAGTGCTCCGATCACTGTGATTTGAGACGAACTCGATTCTGTCAGCCATGGGGCCTTTCTCCTGTCGATGTGTTTGTGGATAAATAGCCAATTCTCCTTAACTGCTTCATTATACTACCCTTCGCCCGAGCGCGCATCGGCAAAATGACCGATTCTTGATCAGACAGAAGTAGCACCTCGAGAGAGGAACCGTGTGTCAATTGACTCAGCCGACAATACGACGAATGACGCACCCCTCCAGGACAAAGCAAACTCTGGTAAAGGAACAGGCGAACTCGGAAAGGGGGTTGAGCACGGAACTATTCTCGATCTCGATATGCGTGGTATAATTAGCATTAAGAGAAGTCGCACGGCAAAGGCGCAAAACAAGAGGAAGGAGGTAATCGTCATGGCCACCCATCTCTATCTCTCTATGATACCTGAAGCGTTGATCGCTTCCATGCTGACCCCTGAAGAATTCGGCACCTATTACGCGGTCGGGGCCAAGAAGAAGGCACGCGGACAGGCCATCTTTTTCGAGCTCGCTCCGGATTTCAGACACGTCTTCTTTGATATCGAGGAGGGCATTCGGCGCTGTGTGCCCCACGAGGACGGAAGTCCCAAGGCGTCGATCTACATCTCCGTCTACCGTGTGCTGGAGCACATCCCGCTTGACGCCATGCAGAGGCTGTACCTGGTAACCCAGGATGGGCGGACGCTGGGCCTGGATTCCAGCACGGAGAGTCCCGAGGACGGTGGAGGGCTGCACCTATATCAGGAGATCGCGCCTGTGCATCCGCGCGTGGTCAGCACGCTAGGCCCTCGTCGATTCCTGGAACTCATCGTCAAGACCTCCACCAGCCTCCTCTCGCTGCCGGCCGTCTGCTTCGTGGAGCTGCGGCTGGGCGAGCTGGCTGACGATCCTGAGCGTGGCGCGGTGCGAGATCTTCCCTACTCCAATATTGACCATCTGCGACAGTGTCTGGTCGACCTGAGGACCAAGGCCGCACATACCAAGATGGTCGACCGGATCCATCCGGCATCGTTCTCGTACCGCACGGTCAAGAACGGGGTCTGTGTGGGAAACAAATCCGACGAGCGGATTCTCTACTTTCCGCTGCCATCGCAGGAGATACTGCGGACAGAGCATTATCGATGGTGGCGCTCGGCCTGCATGTGAGCCGGGCACGTGTCCGAGGCCCCTTGGTTCTATAGATCCAAGGGCTCTGACCTGCCACAAGAGGAGGAGTGACTATGCAGCTACCTTGGGTTCCAATATCCCTTCTGGCGGGCGGCGTGTCCGTCGCGGCCGCAATCCGGTTGTTCGTGTGGGTCGAGCGCCAGGACATGGGGTCCGCAAGGGCCCAGGAGGTGGCGTCCTGGATTCGGGAGGGTGCCAAGTCGTATCTCCGCCGCCTCTATGGCACACTGACCATGGTCGCGGTCGGGCTGGGGATCGTGATCGCGATCGTGTTCAGCTTTCACATCGAGCAGTTGGAGACGGGGATGATAGCCGTTGATCCGGCGCGGGGCATCGGGATGGCGTTAGCCTTTGTGGGCGGTGCCGTCTGTTCCGCGGTCGCCGGGTATATGGGGATGAGCGTGGCCGTGTCGGCCAACGTACGGAGCGCGACAGCGGCCGAAAAAAGCCTCAATCAGGCCTTCAGAGTGGCCTTCTACGCCGGTGCGGTGATGGGCCTGGCGATGGTGGGCCTGGCCATCATAGGTATGAGCACAATCTACCTGATTACCGAGAGCCCGGATATCATCCTGGGCTTTAGCTTTGGCGCCTCCGCCCTGGCCCTGTTGGCGAAGGCGGGGGGGGGCATCTATACCAAGACGGCTGACATCGCGGCCGACCTGGTGGGCAAGGTCGAGATCGGCATCCCGGAGGACGACCCCCGCAACCCGGCCGTGGTCGCCGATAACGTCGGCGATAACGTCGGCGACGTGGCCGGCATGGGGGCAGATATCTTCGATAGCTACGTGGCCAGTACCGTGGCGGCCATGCTTTTGGGAGCCTCACTCTTTGCCGGTGATAGCTTGCTGCAGGCCAGGTACGTTCTGTTTCCCCTGATTCTGTGCACGCTAGGCATCGTCGCTTCGCTGATCGGTATCCGGTTTGTGCGAGTGGGCAAGAGCGGCAAACCAGGTAGGGCTCTCAAAAGCGGAACGATCATCACCTGCGTCATCTTCGCCGCGCTGGCTGCTGCTACCGTCTTGTTGGGCGGCTACAGCCTCGGCGTGTTGTGGGCTACGCTGGCCGGGCTTGTTACCGGCGTCGTCATTGGTTTCGTTTCCGATTACTACACTTCGTCTGATTTCCGTCCGGTGCTCGAGACGGCCCGCGTCTCAGGTTCGGGCGCGGCCATCAACATCATCACGGGCTACAGCTTCGGGTTGCTCAGCATCGTTCCCTCGATCATTGGCATCGTCGTGGCGACGCTGCTCTCCTATTACCTGGCGGAATCCTCCGGGATCATCGGCGTCTACGGGGTTGGCATCAGCGCGGTGGGGTTGTTGTCCGTCAGTGGCATGATCGTTTCCTCCGAT
>CAYUIS010000106.1:0-18285 GCA_964444825.1 uncultured Anaerolineales bacterium
TGATGGCGTGGGGCTCCCTCATGGCCAGGAATCCCTTCACCTACGATTACGCCAAGGAGGACTGGGACGCGGCCTTTTGGGACAACCCGATCTTTGTCAGGACGAACCAGATCATCACCGCCGTATGGGGAGGTATCTTTACGCTGCAGGCTCTTTTTGAGGGAGCAGCGCTGGTGATGGGCCTGCAGGGGACAGCGCGCCTTCTCCTGGTAGCGCTCGTTCCCCGCTCCATGCTGGGCATTGGCATCGCTTTCTCGGCCTGGTTTCCCCGTTGGTATCCACTGCGGGCTGCGGCGCGACAAGGTGTTCAGCAGACAAGCAAGGTGGAGGATGGCATCACGGGCCTGCAACTGGTCGAGTTTATGCCGCTGGCCTTTAACGCCCAGGCGGCCGGCGATCTGAAGGCGACGGTCCAGTTCCGCCTGAGCGGCGAAGGGGGCGGCGTTGGCTACCTGGAGATCGGGTCGGGCCGCTGCGTGTTCCACGCTGGCGAGGCCGAGGACCCAACGCTGATCATCGAAAGTCCAGCGGAGGTATGGACGGCCATCTCCCAGGGGGAGAAAAACGGCGCCCAGGCCTTTCTGGATGGGGCCTACCGCGCCGATGGAGATCTGAGTGTGCTGCTGCAGCTCGACAAGTTGTTTTCTGCCGCTCCCTCGTAGGAGCAGCTCTTACACGATGCAAACCGTCCGCTGCGTAGCTGGCGAGTCCAAACGTCGTTTGATGGCCCGTTGTTAGCCTGTGGATAGGCATTCCGGGCGAGGATGAGGTAAACTACAGTTGAAGGAACGGTTCGCACGACCATCCAAGAGTCTAGACGGTACAGGAGAAAAGACATGGCGAAATCGATCATCATCATAGGCGCAGGAATCGCGGGAGTCTCCGCCGGGTGTTACGGCCAGATGAACGGCTACAAGACGCGAATCTTTGAACTACACGACAAACCAGGTGGCTTGTGTACCTCCTGGAAACGCAAGTGCTTTGTCTTCGACGGCTGCATCCACTGGCTGGTCGGCTCCAAGCCCGGCAGCAGCTTTAACCGGATCTGGCAAGAGCTGGGCGCGGTGCAGGGCCGCCAAATGGTAGATCACGAGGAATTTGTGCGGGTTGAGGGCAAGAACGGCAAGACCTTTATCCTCTACACCAACATCGACCGGCTGGAGCGGCACTTGAAGGAACTGGCCCCGGCAGACGAGAAACTGATCGACGAGTTCTGTGGTGCAGCGCGCCGCTTTGTCCGCTTTGGCGGCGCGACGGGCATGATGGCAGAGCCATCAGGTCCCCTGGGCAGGATCAGGATGATGCTCAATATGCTGCCCTTTATGCCAGCCCTGATGAAATACAGCAGAATGCCTGTTCAAGAGTTCGCCGCACGCTTTAGCGATCCTTTCTTGCGCGAATCGTTCGCCACCATATTCGATATGCCCGACTTCCCAATGCTGGGGATGCTGATGACGCTGGCGTGGATGCACAATCGGGACGCGGGTTACCCCATCGGCGGATCGCTGGCCTTCTCGCAGGCCATCGAGCGCCGCTACCTGGACCTAGGCGGAGAGATCCACTACAGGTCGCGGGTAGAAAAGGTCCTGGTTGAAGAGGATAGGGCTGTGGGTGTGCGTCTGGCCGATGGCACAGAGCACCACGCCGACGTCGTCATCTCCGCGGCCGACGGTCACGCGACCATATTTGACATGCTGGAGGGCAAGTACATCGACGACACAGTGCGCGGGTACTATAAAGAGCTCCCCATCTTTGCACCCCTCGTCCAGGTATCGCTGGGGGTAGCGCGCGATCTCTCTGACGAGCCGCAGATGGTCCTCTGCCCCCTCGATCAGCCCGTCACCATCGCCGGTGAGGCTCGCGAGCGAATAAGCTGGCGCCATTTCTGCTACGACCCCACATTGGCACCTCCGGGCAAGTCGGTGGTCGTCACCTCATTTGCGTCCAATCACGCCTACTGGAAAGAACTGCACCAGGACCGCGAGCGATACGAGTCCGAGAAGAAGGACATCGCCATCAAGGTCATCGCACAACTCGAAGAGCGGTTTCCCGGGATCGGCGGCCAGGTCGAGGCCGTGGACGTAGCCACACCGATGACGTTCGAGCGGTACACCGGCAACTGGCAAGGCTCGATGGAGGGCTGGCTGCTCACGACAAAGACGATGCGTTTCTCATCAGGACGTGGCATGGACAAGACGCTCCCCGGTCTGGAGAACTTTTATATGGCGGGGCAATGGGTAGAACCGGGCGGCGGGGTGCCCACAGCGGCCATGTCGGCCCGGCAGGCGATCCAAATGATCTGCCAGCGGGACAACAAGCTCTTTGAGGCGCAGATCCCATAGCCTGAGAGCAGAATAACTATCGGGGCATCAGGCCACAAAGGGCGTCGGCTCTTTGTGGCCTTTGTCGTGCTGAAGAGGAACCGTTGGTATTGGTAATCGCAATATGGAGAAACCTCTCGTCCTGGCCGCCCGCTCGGTGCTGAGTTCTACCTCACCCTCCTCTCCTGCACAAGCTGGCACGTGACTGTTGGCAAAACACCGCCCCACACCCCTATACTGCGGGAGTGACGGGGGTCGAACCGCACTGTGTAGCACCAGCCGACCTACGGCTCACTTCTGGACCGGTTTCCCTTCGGGTGTTCGTTTTCGGTCAGTGCCACTGCTCAGTGCTACTTCCTCCACTCTCCCCGCAGCACCACGCGTGGCACCTGGCGTGACGCACCACGGACGACAGCGTAGCGGAACACACGCCGGGCAGAGATACCATATTCCCGTCGCAGATCCTCGATCTGTGTCTCAATCTGCGCCTCGACGCCGGAGGCATCCACCAATTCCAGCACTGTCCCATCCGCTGGGCAGCGATACCATTTCTCACACCGGCACTTGACTGCAATACCCTTGTCAATCAGCTCCCAGGATCTCACGGCAATCTGTTTCTTTCCCTTCGTCAGCACGAAGGCATCCACCACGGGCGCACGAGGATCAACGTACACCTCGATCTTGTAGGGAGTGGGGACACGCGGCGATTCTCTGACAGAACGGCGGACTGCCTGTGTGCCAGGTGCAGCAGCCTTACGCGTCTGCTTTCTGCTTCGGGAAGGCAAAGGGGGAGAAGGAGGGAGCTTTTCCTCAACCTGCTCGATGGGTGGCGGAGGCGCGAGAGATTCAGCGGCCCGCCGCATCTCCTCTTCCTGCTCCGGGGATGGGGCGGAGGAGAGGTGCATTGGTTCACCATCGGCAGCGTGACACAGCTCCACATGCTCGCGACAGGTGGCTCGTCCACAGGTGGCGCAGTGATTGAGGCTGTGCTGGCATACCGGGCGGCCGCACACTACACAGCAGCCTATCTGGTCGGCACACAGACGGCAGTAAACACGCTTACAATCTATGCACTGTTCCGGCAGCAAACAGCCCTTGTGCACTAAATGTCCTCCGCTGCATAGCACCAACTGCGTCGCCGCTTGCCCGCACACATCACAGGCCAGCGGCTCGATGCGATGTAGCAGCGGATCCCAGACGACAGTACGTTCAATCCCAACGGTGCGGTTTCCGATGCGCACAGGGAGAAGAATCTTGGGCTGGCTGATGATCTGAAGGTTGACCAACTCCATCTCAACACGCAGGCGATACTTGGCCTCGACGTCAGCCAGTTTGGCCTCCCACTCAGCTTGTGCGGCGACCAGTTTGTCCTCCACCGAGGTCCGCCGTGCATCGTCGCTGGCGTGCTTGATACGTCGCTGCAGGTCGCGGGTGATGCCTTCGTAGTACTCGGTAAGGCGGGCTCGATCGAGCTCCAGGTGGCGAGCGGCACGACGGTGTAAGTTTTCCAACGGTTCACCCAGTTCGCCCAGCGCAGCGTGAGTCGCCCGCTCCAGCAACTCCTCCAGCACCGGGCGGCTCAGTACGCCCTCTTCACGCCCTGACCCTGGCAGCCAGCGCACCGGAGCGGACGTGAGATGCCCGAAAGCCGTCTCCTCCGCCAATGGCGTCAGTTGCTCGATACCCGTCAACTCGGGAACGGCGAATCCGGTCTGAGCGTCCATCACGACCGAGACCAAGCGCTCGTGCTTCTCGTCGGTGATCAGCGCGGCCTTGAGATTGAAGCGCACGTAGTGGCAGAGTGCTGGCGTCTCCTTCTGACGGGGTACCTCAGACAAGCGAGCGTTGGGGAAGGCCATCTCCTCGTCGGCCAGCTTTAGGAGCCCGCGCTTATCAAGCCGCACGTCGTTGACGTAAAGCTGTACACAAGCAGGCTCGGCACGAACCTCCTCCATCAGGGTCTCTACCAGTGGATGGCCGTAGCCCACGACTGTAGCATCCTCTGCCTCGGTCATCTCAGCCGGAGCCTGATCAGCAAAGGCCAGACGCTGATAGGCTGGCACATTCCAGCGGCGAGCCACCTCTTCGGGCAAAAGGGCCTCGTGGACACCGTAGGCTGGCGGCTCGACGATGCCACCAACCTGGCGGAATGCTCCCAATACGAAATCAGCCAATTCGCTCATTCAGCCGTAAAGTCCTCGCCAAACAGCGCCTCGTCGTACTCGCGAGTGTGGTGGTAGATCTCCCGAGCCTGCACCAGCTCAGCGCCGAGTTGCTCGAAGCCGGTCGCCGCCTCCTCCGCCGTATGAGCTTGCGTCCAGATGTCCATCACGATTTGCTCAAAGTCACGCTCGTCCTCTAGGTGGCCCAGGATCATATCCATCTCGCCAATGACCAGTTCAAACATATTCAATTTGCGATCGAGAATCTCCAAGATATAGTCCTCCACCGTTCCCTTGGCCGAGAAGTTGAATATCTCCACCGCACGACTCTGGCCCACCCGGTGGATGCGCCCGACGCGCTGCTCAATGCGCTGTGGGTTCCAGGGCAGATCGAGATTGAGCAAAAGGCGACAGAACTGAAGATTGCGCCCCTCGCCGGCGGCCTCGGTCGAAAGGAGTACTTGAGCACTCTGCTCAAAGCGAAGGATGGCTTCGTCTTTACCTGCCTGCGAGAGCTGACCGTGATAGAGTACAAAATCCACCCCCATCTCACGCAAGAGGTCCGCCAACAACTCCAGTGTGGCACGGAAATGGGTGAAAATGATCAGCTTCTCACGCGCGTCGGGGACCAGTCGAGCGAGCAGTAACTGTTCCAGCGCCCTCCCCTTGGCCCAGGATTGGATGCCGCCAGCGCGGTCGGCCAAGCCCAGCAACATCTCGCGATGGGGGGCCATCTCTGGATACTCGGCCAGTTTCAATAGCGTCGGATGGACGGCGGCTGGGGAACTGCCAATCTCGCGCTGGAGAGTGCGCAGGGTGAAACGGTGAACGGCCGGAAGCACTGCTTCCACACCTCTCGATTCCTCCTCCGCCATTTCAGAGGAGAGTGCCGGGCGAATGCAACTGCGCACAAAATTGCTGACGTCGTCGTAGAGCGCCTGTTCGTCGGATTCCAGCCGCAGTTGCACGGTGTGAGCCCGGCGGGGTGGGAGCTGGATCCCTACTCGTCCCCGTGCGTGGCGCACCATCACGTCGGCGAGAAGCTCACGCAACCGACCGCGATTCTTGGGCAGGCGCGGATCACCCTTGACGACAAATCGGCGCCGAAACTCGCGCGGCGTCTTGAGTTGGCCGGGTTTAAGGATGGTAATCAGGTTGTATAGTTCGTCCAGGCTGTTCTGCACTGGTGTGGCGGTGAGCATTAGGATATATTTCTTCTGAAGAGCGTTGACAAACTTCCACGAAACGCTGGAGCGGTTCTTAAGATGATGTGCCTCGTCCACTATCACCAAGTCGTAGACAATGTCCGTGATGACGCGCCGGTGTTCGGAGCGGCGAGCCGTGGCCAGGGAGGCAATCACGTGAGGAAACACAGCCCACGCCTGGGGACCCAGTTCGCGGAACTCTGGGTCGTAGTTGGCGACAAAGTCAGTCAGACAAAACTTGCTGGCCAGTTCCTCCCGCCACTGCTCGACCAGCGCAGGTGGGGTGATGATGAGCACACGACTAACCATCTGGCGCAACAGGTACTCCTTGAGCACCAACCCAGCCTCAATGGTCTTGCCCAATCCAACCTCATCACACAAGAGGCCCCGCCCCCGGAAACGGCGCAGCGCGGTCTGAGCAGCTTTGAGCTGGTAGTCAAAGGGGATAAAGTTGAGCGCATCCAGGCAGACCAGCTCGTCGAAACCAGCGACGAGTGCCAGACGCTCCGCCTGCAACTGCAAGCGGTAACGGAGCTGCCCGGTGAACCGCTTGGCCGCCGCGACCTCCAGTATCCGTTCCGCGCCGGGCTGCAGCTGGGGAACACAGGTCAAATCGGTCATAGCCTGGAATCAAAACACGGATAGACAGGATTCATAGATTGAGGGAGTTTGCCATTCGCCGTGCTTCATTATTCATCACCTGGTATCCGCGAACTGAAGACTAGCAGATGCCAACGTCAAACACTCTTTTTCTTCCTTCGACGAAGTGTACTTCCTCTTCGCCAAGCTGTCAAACACACGCATTTGCGCCAATGGACTCAGCCTGATAACCATACTCCGGCTCTCAACGCAGAGTCCAATCGCACACGTGAACGGACAAACCAGCCGGAATGGCCTGATCGTGTCAAGACTACTTGACACAGTCGACTTGGTGCGGTATGATGCAAGCAAGTAATTACTTGCTTGCACAAAGGAGCAGCCCCAGTGGATGATGAGAGAAAGCACACACCCCTCCTGGTTCTCGGCGGCACAGGCCACTATGGCAGGCATATCGTCACAAGCCTGCTGGCAAAGGGCCAACCGGTCCGGGTCTTGAGTCGAAACATCTCCAATGCCCGCCAGGTGTTGGGCGAAAAAGCCGAGATCATCGAAGGAGACATCACGTCAAGACCATCGGTGGTGGAGGCGCTAAAGGGCGTCAGCGGGGTCGTCATCAGCGTATCCGCCTTCAGCCCTAAACTGATACGGAAGCTAAAGCTCATCGAGCAGGACTCGGTCCTCACCGTCCTGGAGGAGGCGGAGAAGGCGGGGGTTTCGCGCCTGGTGTTCATGTCCATCTATGACATCCGACTGGACGTAGCGAAAAAGTTCAATCTCGAAAGTGCAGAGGTCAAGCTTGCGGTCGAGCGTGCACTGGCTGCATCGGGCCTTAACTGGACCGTTCTCGGTGCGCCGCCCTCAATGGAGATATTCTTTGCCATGATACGCGGGGACACGATGGTGGTTCCCGGTGGAGGCCCCCCTGCCCTGCCGACGATCTCCCCGGTGGACGTGGGAGAGATAGCGGCCCAGGCAGTCCTGCGGGATGACCTGGGCGGAAGACGCATCCGACTGGCCGGTCCCGAACCGATCTCGTTCCCGGAGGCAGCGGCACGCATCTCACGAGCGACGGGCAAGATCATCCAGTTCCGAGCCATACCGATGATCTTGCCGCGAATCGCCCGGCGGGTCACCGGGCTCCTTGCCCCCCTCAATGACACGCTCTATTACGCCCACCACATGCTCAAGTACGTAGAGTTGTTGAACCGTTTTCCGGCCGATGAAGCCGCCGAGGCCCATCAACACCTGTTGGACACCTTCGACTATACGCCGACCACGCTGGAGATGGAAGTGAAAAGACGGCAGAACCAGCTATGAAAGACTCTACCGAAGAAACCAGGAATCTCAACGCAAAGTCGCAGAGACGCCAAGGGATGTCGGAAGAGCATAGTACGCCTCCGGACCGCGATGCTTCTACGGCGGGCTTGGGTGTCAGTTCAGAAGAGGAGACCAAGTGGCAATCAGAGACTGCTCAATGCATCATTCGAGCAGCGGCGCGGGTGTTCTCTGACCAAGGCTACTCCGGCGCGACGACGCGGGCGATCGCCGCCGAGGCGGGCGTCAACGAGGTCACGCTGTTCCGCCACTTTGGCAGCAAAAAGAACCTCATGCTGGCCGTGATCAACCAGCGTTCGGTCCTGCCCGGCGTGGGAACGGCGCTGGCGAGCCAGCTCACGGGCGACTATCGCCAGGACCTCCTGCGCATCGGCACCCACTTTCTGAGTCGGACGTCCGAGCGGCGGAACGAGATATTGATGACGCTCTTTGAGGCGCAGCGACTGCCCGAGATACGGGATATCATCGCAGAGGTCCCCCTGCGCCAGCAAAAGGCGCTCGGCCAGTATCTGCGCCACCAGATCGAGCGGGGCGTGGTACGGGACATGGATCCGGAATTGGCAGCCCAGGCCTTCTTTGGCATGTTCTTTGCCTACGCCACAAGCTACTTGATGCTCGCCGGGCCAGAGGGACCACAGATACCCCTGGAAACAGTCGCAGCCTTGTTCGTAGATATCTTTGTCGAGGGAACTGTAAAGAGCGAGGCAGAGCCCAACGCCCCTCACGCCAAAGATTAGAAAAGCCAAACCAGACCAGACCACCTCGTCTACTTGACGTTTTTCCTCGTAGTGGGCCGTTTCGTCTATCGACGCGACAGGGAGAAGCCCCTCTCCATCCCTGGGTCTATGCCGGACTAGGCAGGGCAATCGCATTTAACGCTCCTAGCCCTCGTCCCCGAGGGCGGCTTTCACGAAATCGGGCTGCGACACCGGGTTTTCGTCGCGTAAGGTGAGCTGTGATTAACCAAATGCAATCGCCCTGACAGACTAGACTTTTTGCTTGACAACCGCCCGGGGGCGTGATATACTGCGTGCGGAATGAACGTTCCGTCCGGAATCGGCTGTTGAGGTGGGATGGAGAGCATCAAATGACGACCAAACGAGCTGCCATACTGGAAGCAACGCTAGAACTGATCTCCGAGCAGGGTTTTCACGGCACGGCGATGTCCATGATCGCCGACAAGGCAGGGGTGGGCGCCGGCACAATCTACCGCTATTTCGACAGCAAGAAAGACCTGATCACCCAATTGTACCTGGAGATCAAGCGCGAAATGAGCAAGGCCTTCCTCGCCGGCTATTCCGAGGACCTACTGCTTCGGGAGCGTTTCCGGACCCTGTGGCTCAACATGCTTCACTACTATATGCACCATCCGCAAGAGACGGCTTTTCTGGAACAGTTTGACAACTCACCCTACGTGAACACAGAGGTGAAGGAAGCGTTGGCCGAGTATTACGAGCCCCTCGTGCGATTCTTCCAGTACGCTTTCCAGGAGGGCGTATTCAAAGAAATGCCCTTGGAGATGCTGCCCACCTTTACGTTGGACGTAGCCGTCTCCCTGGCCAAACAGCACGCCTCCGGAGAGTTGACGCTGGACGACGAGACAAAGGAACTGGCTATGAGTGCCTGCTGGGATGCGCTCAAGCGCTAGGCTCGCTTACGGGTCGCCAAGCGGCCCATTTCTTTTGACAGGAAAGGAATGAATGTTCCTTCCATCATCAAAGCCAACAACCAGTTTGTAGAAGATTTGGAGAGGATACGACAAATATGCAATGCCGAAAAATGGGAGCTTTGGATTGGGAGGTTTCAGCCCTGGGCTTTGGCTGCATGCGCTTGCCACAAAGACGGCTCAATCGGATGAGGGCCGAGACCGGGGAATCTATCCGGATCATCCGCCACGGCATTGACCTGGGCATCAACTATATCGACACGGCCTGGCCCTACCACCTAGGGGACAGTGAACGCATTCTCGGCCAGGCGTTGCAGGATGGCTATCGCGAGCGGGTTCACCTGGTCACCAAGTTGTTTATGCCCTTGGTAAGGAGAACTGAAGACTTTGACCGGTACCTGAACACTCAACTGGAAAGATTGCAAACTGACTACCTGGACATCTATCTTTTCCACAGCTTGAATGCCGGGGCGTTTGAAAAAGTAAAACGGCTGAGCCTGATCGCCAAGATGGAGCAGGCCCAACGGGAGGGTCGCATTCGCCACATCGGGTTCTCGTTTCACGATACGCTCCCTGTCTTTAAAGAGATCATCGATTATTACGATTGGGACATGGCCCAGATTCAATACAACTATATGGACACCGCCATCCAGGCGACCACAGAAGGGCTGGCCTATGCCCACAGCAAGGGCATCGCCACGGTGATCATGGAGCCACTCAAGGGCGGTATGCTGGCCAACCCGCCAGCGGAAGCGCTCGACGTGATGCGTGCGAACGGACACCAGCGCACGCCGGTCGATTGGGCACTGCAATTCCTCTGGAACCGGCCGGAGGTCTCGGTCGTGTTGAGCGGCATGGGTTCGCAGCAAATGGTCGACGAAAACTGCGCCAGCGCCGATCGCTCGGGCGTTGGCTCGCTAAGTGCCGAGGAAGAAGACGTCATCACCGAACTGGCTGAGGTGTACCGCGATAAAATGCTGGTGCCCTGCACAGCTTGCAAGTACTGTATGCCCTGCCCCGCAGGCATCAACATCCCGCAGAACTTTGCCATCCTGAACAATGTGTCGATGGAGAGCAGCCGCGTGATGCGCTGGATGGTGAGAAGAGGGTACAAAAAACTGGTAGATTCCAAGGAAGAGCTCGACAAAGAGAATCCGAATGGTAACGCGTCCCTGTGTGTTGAATGTGGCAAGTGCTTGGAGAAATGCCCGCAGCAGATCAACATCCCAGTGGAACTGGAAAAGGCACACGCCATTCTAGGGAAGCGGGATCGCATCTCCAAACACTATTCCTGATATGTGCAGACCAAGTATCTGACCAGATGGGAGAAAGGGGAGCAGACTATGACAAAAACAGGTATTGAGTGTATCCTGTTCTACGGGACCACAACGACCATCACCTACTGATAAGGAGACAATCATGCAATCAGAATCGAAAGACACAACTTTCAGTTTCACAGACCCGGATGGGTATGAGATTTTCGTATATCGCTGGGGACCTCCGGCAGGCGTGACAGCAAAAGGTGTTGTTCAGGTGGAGCACGGAGCGGCCGAGCATGCACTGCGCTACGAAAGACTGGCTCGTTTCCTCAACCAGCACGGATACATCGTATATGCTGATGATCACCGCGGCCATTGGAAAACTGCGGTGACGATGGACAAAGCCGGTATCTGCGGGCCAGACGGTTGGGATGGGATGGTCAAAGACGCCAAACAGCTCACCGACATCATCAAGAAAGAGCATCCTGGACTGCCGGTATTCCTGTTCGGACACAGTATGGGCTCGTTGATGGCGCAACAGTACATCCAAAACTGGGGGGAAGGCCTCGCAGGCGTAATCCTATCTGGAACGACGTGATTATCCCTGGTGGATGCATCCGTGGTACCTGTGGCGGAGCAAGCAGCGCAGGGTGAAGCCGCAAATCAGCCTTCTGAGCTCTTTTTGGGACTCTTTGCGTCAGTCAACGAACCATTTGAGCCGGCGAAAACCCCATTCGACTGGCTAAGCCACGATGAGGTTGAGGTGCAGAAATACATTGATGACCCATGGTGTGGGTTCGTCTTTACAAACGGCATGACGTACGAGTTCATCAAGGGCATGGTAACCCTATTCGATCCAGCCAACGAGGCGCGCATACCAAAGCATCTACCTGTCTATGCCATCTCAGGTGAGATGGATCCGGTCGGGGCGAACGATGGTGTGATGGCACTGGTGAACCGCTACCAGGATGAACTGGGGCTTGGTGATGTCAACTACCAGCTATACCCCAGCGCCCGTCACGAAATCCTAAACGAAACCAACCGCGACAAAGTGCACACAGACATATTAGCCTGGTTGGATGAGAGGGTTTAACACCCGGCACGTCAAGCGGTTTGGGCTGTGGCTAGCCCCGCTTGCTTGACGTGCTGCTTTTGCCTTGATGCCTCGTAATCGCCGTACTTGCCTCTAGGCGAGTACGGGAGATGGACAAGCTGACGTGGAAGCTGGCCCTGCCCTCGGTCGTGTTCGGGCTGCTCTATTGAGGCGTGCCGATCGCCCTGTTTATCACGGTGGATAGGATGCTCAAAATCTGGCCCGTACCCTACCCCACGGCCTCCCGCAACCTCTCTCCCGCCCGCTCCAGGATCGGCTCGCCGTGGCCAAAGCAGGCCACCTCTGCCGGGAGCTGTGCCAACATCCGCGCTGACGCTTCCGCCCGGGTCGCATCCAGGGAGACGACACGAGGAGGAGGTTGAATCCCTCCCCTGCCCGAGAGGGGGTTTCCATTAAAGATCGTATCGCCGCAGAAAAGGATCCCCCGTTTCGACCCATAGAGCGCAATGTTGCCGGGCGTGTGTCCTGGCGCGTGGATCACTTGCAGGCCACCCAGCGCGTCCACTACATCCCCGTCCTCTAACGCTTGGTCCACCTGGCAGGCAGACGTTCTGAACACCCGGTCACTCACCCAATCCAGTAGCCGGCGAACAAAAGAGCTGGCGGGCAGCGACTCGGTCTTTTCGATGTAGGGCACCTCGTCCCGGTGAGCCAGGACCCGCGCCCCAGAGCGTCGGACCAGTTCGGCTGCGCTGCCGGTGTGGTCAACGTGGCAGTGGGTCAACACGATCTCCCGCAGATCCGATAGCGTGTAGCCACCTTCCTCCAGTTGGGACACAATCTTGGTTGCCTCGCCGGGATTTCCACTATCCACCAGGGTCAATCCCTCGTCCGAAACCAGCAGGTAGACGTGCGAGGCACGCAACCCCTCGATCAAATAGACATCGGGCACGACCTGTCGCATCCTCCACCTCCTCAGGCAAACGGCTCCACCCTACTCACGCTTCGACCGCTCCAACTGCAACGTCACCAGGTTGTAGCTATCCGGGCACTGTGGCCCTCACTTTGGCGGCCATCATCACGCCAGTTCCTGTGGCTGCGGCGGGACTGCCCACGTCGGGAGGTGCTTCCCGAGCAAAGAGGAGCAGCTCGCCTGGCTGGAGCGGTATCTGGAGGGCTTGCGGGCAGAGGCCCAGGGCATCGAGGAGCGCATCGCCCAGATGAAGGAGGAGTAGAAGAGCAGACGCTTGTCCAAACCGTGGGGAAGGGCTCCCCTGCCTCTCCCCACTTTTTAATGGATCAACCGGAAAACAAATCCAGACGAGATCTCTACATAGCCGCCGTCATCAGGGAAATGGCCAATCTTGGATCTACAGAAAAGGCATATCCCCGCTCCACCAACCAGGCATTTCCGCCTACGCAGGGTTGAGTGCAAGAAAACGGAATGGGATTGCTCGGCAAGGCACGCATTCTGCGATTCGGCTCCTGCTTCCCGTGTCCTTATTGTGATGCTATAATCAGGCATAATCAGGCATAATCGGGCTGCGCCTCTCGGCACCCGAACTATGAATGGTCAGGGAATACTGTGGTGACCCTAGTTGAGTCTCTGAGCAGCTACGTCCCAAGGCTGATCACGCGTCGCCTGGCAGCCGATCCAGCACCCATCACCCAGCCCACTGACGAGCGCTTTTCCGCCGCTGTGCTCTTTGCCGACATCTCCGGCTTCGGACGTCTCACAGAACGCCTGACGCGACGAGGTCCGGCCGGGGTGGAGGAACTGTCGCGGCTGCTGAACAACTACTTTGGGCAACTGATCGATCTTTTCCTTAGCCACGGGGGAGATATCGTCAAATTCGCCGGGGACGGCCTGTTGGCGATCTGGACGCCCGCCCACAGGGGTCCTGCGACGGGTGATTCGGCGGACCCAGGACAGGTGCTGGCCGATCTGACGCTGCGGGCTGCCCAATGCGGGCTGGTTGTGCAGGACACGCTGCACAACTATGAGATTGCCAGGGACGAAAAGCTCTCTCTACGGGTCACCGTCGGTGCGGGAGCAGTTGCGGCGATCTACGTGGGGGGGCAGCTTGAGCGCTGGGAGTTTATGCTCGCTGGCTCTCCCTTGGCTCAGGTAGGGCGCTCCCAGAAAAACGCCCGCCCCGGAGAAGTGGTGCTCTCCCCGGAGGCCTGGTGGTGGATCCGCCAGTACAGTACGGGCATAACGTTACCCACATCAGATGTCCGGTTGCTCACGGTGTCCGATGTCCTGCCCCCTCAGACCGCGGACGCCATCTCACTCCCCCCCGAGGCAGAAGATGCCCTGTGGGCGTATGTGCCCGGGGCCATCCGCACCCGCCTGAAAGCGGGACAGGCTGATTGGTTGGCCGAGTTGCGGCGGATCACGGTTCTGTTCATCAACTTGCCGGACGTTGATTTCACCATCCCCCTCTCACAGGCGCAGGCTATGATGCAGGCCCTGCAGACAGCCCTCTATCGTTACGAGGGGAGCATCAACAAGATCAACGTGGACGACAAGGGCGTCACGCTGGTTGCAGCGCTGGGCCTCCCCCCCCTAGCCCACGTGGACGACGCCATTCGGGGCGTGCAGGCCGCGCTGGCGATGCGCACTGAACTGCACCGGATTGGCGTTCGTAGTGCTATCGGGATCTCGACCGGGCGCGCTTTCTGCGGCACGATTGGCAACGTGCGCCGCCGCCAATACGCACTTCACGGGGATATCGTGAACCTGGCGGCCCGGCTGATGCAGGCAGCGAGCAAAGACCTCTCGGATGACGACCTGCCAAGCTTTCGAAACCTGACAGGTACAGAAGGCCCCATCCTGTGCAGTGCTGCCACCTACCAGGCGACGCGAGCTTCGATAGAATTCGAGCCACCGCTCCCCATCAGGGTCAAAGGCAAGACCGATCCGGTGACCGTCTACCGTCCGCTGGGCGAGAGGCAGGCAAATCAGCCTCCCAAAAGCACCACGTTTATCAGTCGAGCACCGGAGCGTACGACGCTGACAGACCAGCTCCAGGCTCTGTTGAGCGGCACGAGCGGTGTGGTCATCATTGAGGGTGAAGCAGGTATCGGCAAGTCACGCCTGGTGGAGATCCTGATCCAGCAAGCACGGCTCTCGGACGTGAGCATGTTGCGAGGCGTGGGGGACGCCATCGAAAGCGCCACGCCCTACTATGCCTGGCGCCCGGTGTTCGCCGCGCTCTTGGACCTGAACCGACACCGGGCTGGGCAGCCGGAGATGGGCGAGAAAAACCTGGAGCAGCGACGCGCCCAGGTCCACACCCACCTGGAGCAAGTCACCCCAGATCTCTTGGACCTAGCGCCATTGCTAGGTCCTGTCCTGGCCCTCGATTGGCCCGACAATGAGCTGACCACACAACTGGCAGGAGAGGTGCGAGCCGACAACACGCGCGCACTTCTGGTACGTTTGCTCCAGGCCGCCGCTGAGTTGGCTCCCCTGCTGATCATTCTGGAGGATGCCCACTGGTTGGACTCTGCCTCGTGGGCACTGGCGCGGCGGGTCAACCGGGATATCCAGCCCTCGCTGTTGGTCATCGCCGCGCGCCCGCTGCGCGACCGGCTACCGGAGGGATTTATCCACTTGCGCGACGCGCCTGGCACCCACACCCTAAAACTGGAGGCCCTCTCTCCCGCCGAGACCCAGGCGCTGGTATGCCAGTGTCTGGGAGTGGCCCACGTGCCAGAGTCGGTGATGGCATTCATCCGTGAGAAGACGGAGGGCCATCCCTTTTTCACAGAAGAACTGATCTATGCCCTGCGAGACACTGGGCTGGTACAGGTTGCGGACGGGGAATTCCAGGACTCTCTCGGATCGGAGAGCTGGCGCACGCTGGGCTTTCCGGACACGATCCAGGCCCTAATCACGAGCCGTATCGATCGACTGGCCCCGCAGCACCAGTTGGCGCTCAAGGTAGCCAGTGTCATCGGACGCGACTTTGACTTGCGCCTTCTGACGGCGGTGTATCCCATCGAAACGGACAGGAGCTACCTGCGGGAGTATGTCAACGAGCTAGCACGAGCGGATCTCGTGCTCCTCACCCGTGACGAACCAGACCCAGCCTACAGCTTTGAGAATTTGATCACCCAGGAAACGGCCTATAACCTGATGGCCTTCTCTCAACGGCAGCGCCTGCATCGGGCCATCGCCGAGTGGTATGAGCGGGTCTACGTCGACGGCCTGTCGGCATTCTACACGGTGCTGGCCCACCACTACCGTTTGGCCGAGGTGCCCTCAAAGGCTATACACTATATGGAGCAAGTCGGAGAACAGGCGCTGCGCGGCGGGGCGTACCACGAGGCGGTGCAACTATTCGGTGAGGCTCTTGATCTGAGCCGAGGGAACGGGCGTCACGGAGAAGCAGGGACTGTGTCGCCGTACCGGCAGGCACGCCTGGAGCGCCTGCTGGGCGACGCGCACTGGAATGCAGGAGAGTTGGCCCAGAGCCTCAGCCACGCCCAACAGGCGCTCAAGCTTCTGGGACGGATAGAGCCCACGACGCGGACCGGACTGGTTTGGAGCGCCTTCAAACAGGTGCTGGTTCAGGCCCTTCACCGCTTGTTGCCAGCCTTGTTCCTGGGGCGCGCGAAAGACGACGCCAGGCTGCTGGAGATAGCGCGGGCCTACCGGCAGCCGCAGCAGGTGTACTATCTTCGCAACCAGTTCCTGCCCGCCTTTAATGCCGGTATTCACCTTCTGAATCTGACAGAGCGGGTCGCCCCCGGGTCAGCGTTGCTGGCAGAGAGCTATGCGGGTCTGTGCATCGGTATGGGCATGCTGGGCCTGCACCCTCTGGCCACTGCATACGCCCGCCGCGCTCAAAAAGTGGCACAGGCTACCAACTCACCGCTGGCAATGGCGACCGTGCTGCAGAGGGTCAGTATGTACACCGTCGGTGTGGCCCAGTGGGAGCGAACCAAGACCGCGCTCCAGCAAGCGAATGAGATAGCGGAGCGGATCGGTGACTGGCGCTTGTTGGGGGACGGGTGGGTTTCACTGGGCAATGCCTTCTATTACAGAGGTGACTTTGACTCTATGGCTCAGGTAGGCGCCGAACTCTGCGCTTTGGCTGAACGCCACGACAATCACCAACAACGGATCTGGGGGCTGAATCTGCAAGGGATGTACCATATGCAGGCCGGATCCATAGAGCAAGCCATCAAATATCTACAGGAGGCATGGGAGTTACTCCCTCAAAGCAATGATCGTGCGACAGAGATTCTGAATCGGGGCGTCATAGCTGTCGCATATCTACGACAGGGGGAGCACCAACTGGCTCGCCAGGCAGCAGAGACCGCGAGGAGCCTGATCGGACGTTCGCGTCCCTTACTACCCTTCACGTTCGACGGCTACATGGCCGTGGCCCAGGTGTACCTGGCGCTGTGGGAGGCCAGTCGTGGCCCGGCGGCATCATCGTCCCCGGCAACAGATCTATGCCCAGCGGCTCTGCGCAGCGAAACCCAGAGAGCCTGCCGCGCCCTTCACAGGTATGCGCGCACATTTCCCATTGGCCGCCCGCGGGCCTGGCTATGCGGAGGCACGTGCGCGTGGCTGAGCGGCAAGCCACGGCGGGCGGTACGGGCCTGGCGCAAGAGCCTGAACGAGGCCAGGCGGCTGGCGATGCCCTACGAACAGGGACTGGCGCACTATGAGATCGGCCGGCATCTGCCAACTGACGAGCCCGCTCGCGGGAAACACCTGGACCATGCAGCAGAGATCTTTGCCCGGGTGGGAGCGACACATGATCGCGCCCGGGTGGATGAGACACGACAGGCCAATGAGCGGTGACAAAACGGACAATAGAACCCCGAAATAGCACCCTGGGCTCGGCCAACACACCCAAACCGGTGGTCATTGTCATCACTGGCCCACCCTGTGCGGGCAAGACGACGATTGCCCGCCGTGTAGCCGAGCAGTTCTCGCTACCATGGATGGGCAAGGATACGGTCAAGGAGCTGTTGTTTGACACACTTGGGTGGCGGGACCGGGAGTGGTCAAAGAAGCTGGGCCAGGCCAGCGTCGCTGTGCTCTTCCGATTCCTGGAGGCGCAGGTGGCGGCGCACCGCTCCTGCATCGTGGAGAGCAACTTTAAGGCAGAATACGACACGGCGAGGTTCCTGGCTTTGAGGGAACGACACGAGTTTGACCTGGTGCAGGTTGAATGCGTCTCCGATGGGAACAGGTTATTCGAGCGCTTCAAGCGCCGGTCAGAGTCAGGGGAGCGGCACCCCGGGCACTCGGATCACTCCAACTATGACGAATTCCGAGAGATGCTTCTCCGTGGACGATCCGAACCGCTCGACATAGGAGGTCGCTGCGTCGAAATCGACACCACCGACTTTGAGGCGATTGATTATGAAACCCTGTTTGCCGAGGTCGCTCAGGCCCTCGAGGGAAACACCGGGTTCACGGGACCAGGGCAGGTACAGGTCAGGGGCCTGTGACCAGCGCCCTGATCCTTCCTCGATCAGGGAAGCCGACCTGCCGGTCTATCAGATTGCCCTGGCCATCAAAGATAAGGAAAGTGGGCACAGACCTCACGTCGTGACTCTGTGCGACTTTTCGTCCCAGCTTGGTGAGCACGTCCAAACGTACCACCTGCGCCTGTCCCTCCAGTTCCCGTTCCAGCCCATCCACGATGGGCTTG